>JAICIG010000024.1 GCA_025924495.1 Pirellulales bacterium
AGAGCGCTGCCTGCCGGCGCTGCAATCTCAGCAGCCTGCGAGCCGAACGACGTAAATCGTCTACGAGCAACGGCTTAAACGGATGGTATACGGAATAACTGGCAAAGGCAATAGCAGCTACGCCGTCGCTATAAACTCTCCCTCATTCGCAAGTTGTCCAACTGTCAATACTTGCGGACTTAATTCGCATTTGCCGCCTCGACCGCCTGCACCGACTTGAGCATCGCAGCGGCGACCAGCGGGTCGGGCCCCAAATGAGCGGTCGTCAGCCATTCGATGTCGGGGTGGCGGCGAGCAAAGTCTGCCACGGTTTGTCTGATGCGAGAAACCAACTCGCCTCGAAAGAGCAGATGCGGTTGAACGACGACCCGGCGAAATGGCAGCCGTGCGGAAACTTTCAGCGCACGCTCCAACGAGGGTTCGGTCATCGCGGTGTAGCAGGTCTCGAGCCAGCCGACCGGATGGCTCTCCCAGCGGAGCCGTGCGAACTGCGCGAGTTCGCTGTTAGCGCTCGGGTCGCGGCTGCCTCTGCCAACCATTAGCAGCAAAGTATCGCCGTCATCAAGCGGCGGCAGGTTACGGCAGGCATCGAGATATCGTCGCCGCGACAACTCGAGCAAGGAAGAGGAGCAGCCCAGGTGCGCCGCCTGCCGCGTCGCCAGTCCTGGGTGGTTGCGCACCGCATGCGACACGGCTTCGGGGATATCCTGCTTCGCATGGCCTGCCGCAAACAATAAGATCGGCGCCACGGTGAGGCGAGGTCCCAGCCCGCGCTCGACGAGCCGCGCCACGGCCGCCTCAATGTTCGGCTCGGCCAATTCCAGGAAACATGCTTCGACGAGCCTTCCGGGGCATTGCCGCGCCGTCAGCTCGGCCAACGCCAGAAACTCCGCTCGTCCCTCGACATCGCGAGTTCCATGCCCGACGATCAGCAAGCCCGGCGGAGTCATCCAAATCTCTTGATGCCAATTCGCGGCGATCGGTTTCACAAACCGCCCCCCGGCTATGGCCGCGAGGTTTGGTCGCAGTATTTACGGCTACCAAGTATAACAGGCGTCCCCGCCCACGAAGATCGGAGCATGCTCTTGGGAATCCGGCCATTTGGCCCCTGCGACGGGAGGCGGCCAACAATCAACCATTTTGCGTCCATTTTGCCGCCGAATCGCTCGCAATCCGCCGCCTTCGTCCGGCCGACGATGGTCCCCCTCCGGACGTCCGGGTGGTATACTAAAAGACTCGAAATCGGCCTCTCATGGAGCATTTCGCCAGTCGGTGTATACATATCTGACGATGACCGCCGGACAGAAGGCCGGCGCCAATCTGATCCTGGATCCCCAAAACAAGACTCGCATCGGTCGCGGCGCTGAATGCACCATCATGTTGACCGATGCGCTTTGTTCGCGCGTGCATGCGGTGGTCAGCCGCGAAGACGGCGCCTGGTGGGTCCGCGACTCCAATAGCCGCAACGGCACCTTTGTCAACGGCCAGAAGATTGACGAGGCCGTGCTCGACGAAGGGCACAATCTGCGCGTGGGAACGACGGAGTTCGTCTTCCATCAAAGCCTGCAGCCCCCGACCGTCGGCCCCGTCGCCGACCTGAACCTGACGCAGACGCTCATCAAAGAGACGCGCGTCGGCGCCGCGCTGGCTGATTCGTTTGCCTTGCCGGCTCTGCACGAATCGGAACAAGCCCAAGAACTATTGCTGCTTTACCAACTGACAATCAAGTTGCTCGGCTGCAGCGATCCGAACGAACTGATGCGCATCTCGCTCGACCTGCTCAAAGATCGGACGAAGGCCTCGGTGGTCGGTTTCTTATGGGCCAGCGACGACGGCAAGCTGAAGCCCAAGCTGGTGATTCCTGAAAGCTCGTCGGCCGACGTCTCGCTGAGCGAACCGTTGACCAGGCTGGTTTGCGAAGAGGGGCACGCCGTCTGGATCGCCAATCAGCATGCCGCAGCCGCCGAAGACACGCTGCAGCACTATGCCGACGCGCTCTGCGTGCCGCTGGTGGCCGGGGGCGGCGCGCTAGGAGCAATCCACGTCTACCTGGAGCAAGGCCGCTTCCGGCAATCGCATTTCGACTTCTCCATCTCGGTAGCCAACATCACCACCGTGGCCTTGATCCGCGCCCGCAAGGAAGAAAGCCTGGAGAACGACTTCGAACGTCTGAAAGCCACCACGCCCGGCTACGACGAGCTGGTCGGCGAAAGTCCGGCGATGGTGGAACTCAAGACGAAAATCGGACGGCTCGGGCGGGCTAGCGGCTGCGTGTTGATTCGCGGCGAGAGCGGTTCCGGCAAGGAACTGGTCGCCCGCGCCGTGCACCGCGCCAGTCCGCGAGCCGATCGGCCCATGTTGGCCGTCAATTGCGCGGCCATTCCGGCCGAGCTGATGGAGAGCCAGCTATTTGGCCACAAGGCCGGCTCGTTCACCGGCGCCGACCGAGACCATATCGGCTTATTCCAGCAAGCCGACTTGGGCACGTTGTTTCTGGACGAAGTTGGCGAGTTGACTTTGCAGGGCCAGTCGAAGCTGCTGCGGATCCTGGAAGGCCATCCTTTTCTGCCCGTCGGAGGCACGAGCGAAATTCAGGTCGACGTCCGCGTGATTGCGGCGACCAACCGCGACTTGCTGGCCTATGTGGCCGAGAAGAAATTTCGCGAGGATCTGTACTACCGCCTCAGCGTATTCGAGCTGCATGTGCCGCCGTTGCGCGACCGGGGCGATGACATCGGCCGGCTGATCGACTTCTTTCTCGACCATTTCCGGCGACAACACGGCCGCCCCGCCTTGGAACTGTCGGACGAGGCCCGTCAAAAGTTGCTCGCCTACGCCTGGCCAGGCAACGTTCGCCAACTGCGGAACGTGATCGACAGCGCCGTCGTGCTGGCCGGCGGCGACCAGATCAAGCCGTCCGATCTCGGCTTGCGGGAAGCGGTGCAGAACGGACTCGATTCCTTGCGCATCGACCACTGGGAACGGAAGCTGATCCTCGAAGCCTTGAATCGGACCCAAGGCAACGTGCCCGAGGCCGCCAAGCTGTTGGGGATCGGCCGCGCCACGCTGTACCGCAAGTTGGACGAGTACAGCATTCCGCGGTAGACAGTGCCAGCCGGGCAAGCCGGCGGGCGCCTAGCTCCCGCCGTACCGGTCGATTACGATAAGGCGGCTTGACCGCCAAATATTCCTGCCCCAAGGCTCGCCTAACAGGATCCCCCGCCATGAATGCACGTTTTAGCTTGCGGATCTGTTGCACGCTTGGATTGTTGTCGCTGGTCTCGGCGTCTTCCGGAACGGCGCTCATGCGGCAAACCTTGGCCCAGGAGTGGACTCGGTTCCGCGGCCCCAATGGCACAGGCGTCGGCGAGGCGAACATTCCGGGCGAGTGGAGCGAGAAAGACTACAACTGGCGCGTCGAACTACCGGGCATCGGCCATTCCTGCCCGGTGTTGTGGGGCGACAAGATCTTTCTGACCAGCGCCTTCGAAGACACTTGCACGCGGATTGTGCTCTGCCTCGACGCCGCGGATGGCAAGATTCTCTGGCGTCGCGAGTTCACCTCCACGGTGCATACCAAGCACAAGATGAATAGCTTCGCCTCGTGCACGCCGACCGTCGACGCCGATCGAGTCTACGTCGCCTGGACGGCCCCAGAGGAATACACGCTCATGGCCCTCGATCACGACGGCAACGATGTCTGGCAGCGAAATCTGGGTCCGTTCGTCAGCCAGCATAGCGGCGGCACTTCGCCGATTATTTACCAGGACATGGTAATTCTCGGCAACGAGCAGGGAGACGAGGACGCGAACGGCATCAGCTTTCTGGTGGCCGTCGATCGCCGCACGGGCGAGACGCGCTGGCAACGAGCTCGCCAGACCGAGCAAGTCGCCTACTCGACGCCTTGCGTCTTCTCGCGGCCCGGCAAGCCCGATGAGTTGATTTTCAACAGCGGCGCCCACGGCGTGACCAGCATCGATCCAAAGACGGGCAATGTGAATTGGGAGCTCGACGTGCTCGACAAACGCAGCGTCAGCTCGCCGGTGATCGCCGCAGGACTGATCTTCGCGACGTGCGGCTCGGGGGGCGGCGGCAACTACGTGGCGGCGGTCCGCCCGCCGGAAAAAAAGGGCGCACAGCCTGAGATCGCCTACCGCGTCGACGATTCAGCGCCCTATGTCCCGACGGTCATCGCTAAAGGCGATCGCATCTTTTTGTGGAGCGACGCAGGCATTGTTAGCTGCCTGGAAGCGGCCAGTGGCAAGCAGGTGTGGAAGAAGCGCGTCGGCGGCACGTATTCGGGTTCGCCGGTGATTGCCGGCGACAAACTGATTTGCATGAGCATGGACGGGACAGCCGTGGTCGTGGCCGCTTCCGACGAGTATGAACTGCTGGGCAAGAATCCGTTAGGCGAAGAGAGCCGCAGCACGCCCTCAGTCGCCGGCGGGCGGTTGTACTTGCGAACGTATTCGCATTTGATTTCGCTGGGCGGAAAAAAATAAGCAGGCTTGAATTAGTGCCACGGGCGCCTGCCGGCAGAGCGTAGCGATTCCCTGAAGCATTGGAGCTTTGCCCTGGCTCCGGCCCAGCGACGCTCCCAGCAGAGTGCAGACGTAGTACGGACTCTTGGAGCGTGCGAAACTCCATCCATGCCGCAAAACCTTTGGGAATTCTGGATCGATGTCGGCGGGACGTTTACGGACTGTTTTGCCAAACGGCCGGATGGCACGCTCAAACGCCATAAGCTGCTCAGCTCGGGCGTAACAAAAGGCGCCGTGCAGAAGGGCTCGAACCGCCACGAGATCTTTGATTCGGCTCGCTCGGCCGATCCGCTCGGTTTTTGGAACGGCTGCCACTTGGAATTGCTGGACGCCGACGGCCGGATGGCGGCCAGCGCGAAGATCGCCCAATTCGTTCCGCCGGCAGGCAAGCTGACGTTGGCCGAACCTTTGGCCGTCGACCCATCGCCGGGGCAGCGCTACGAACTGACAACGGGCGAAGAGGCGCCGATCATCGCGATTCGCCATCTGCTCGGGCTGGCTCGCTCGGTGCCGATTCCGCCGGTCGCCGTGCGACTGGGCACAACGCGCGGAACGAACGCGCTGCTCACGCGGCGTGGCGCCAAAACCGCATTCGTCACCACGCGAGGCTTCGGCGACATCTTGCACATCGGCTATCAGAATCGGCCGAAGCTGTTCGATTTGAGCATCCGCAAGCCACAGCCGCTGTTCGCCGCCGTGGTCGAGATCGACGAGCGAACCACGCCGCGCGGCGAGGTGCTCATGACGCCAGATCTGGCCGTCGTCCGCGAGCAACTTGCGGCGCTCAAGGCCGGCGGGATCGAGTCGTTGGCTATTTGCTTGCTCAACGCCTTCGAGCGAGCAGACCACGAACTGCTGGTTGAGCGGGCGGCGCGCGAAGCGGGTTTTGACGAGATCAGCGTCAGCAGCCGCGTAGCGCCGTTGATCAAAATCGTCTCGCGCGGCGATACGACCGTAATGGACGCCTACTTGAATCCGATCTTGCGAGCCTACGTCGCCGAGTTGCAGCAGGCGCTCAGCGCGGGCGAACTCCGCATTATGACCTCGGCGGGCGGACTCGTTGATGCGGCCCGCTTCGTGGGCAAGGACAGCATTCTTTCCGGTCCTGCCGGCGGCGTGGTGGGCTTTTCGCGCGTGGCGCAGCAAGCCGGGTTCTCACGGGCGATTGGCTTCGACATGGGTGGCACCAGCACCGACGTGGCCCGCTTCGACGGGCGCTACGAACTGGAATATGAGACCGAGAAGGCGGGCGTGCGCGTGGTGGCCCCGATGCTCTCGATCGAAACCGTGGCGGCCGGCGGCGGGTCGATCTGCGGCTTCGATGGCGTAAAGCTGGTCGTCGGACCCGACAGCGCCGGCGCCGATCCGGGACCGGCCTGCTATGGCCGCGGAGGGCCGCTGGCCGTAACGGACTTGAATTTTTATCTCGGCAAGCTGTTGCCCGAACACTTTCCCTTTCCGCTCGATCGCGCGGCGGTCGAGGCGCGACTGGCGATGTTGGTCGCTGAAATCGCCGCCGCAGCGGGCCGGCGTTATTCGCACATCGAACTGTGCGACGGTTTCTTGCGCGTCGCCAACTCGAACATGGTCAAAGCGATCCAGTCGATCTCGGTGGCCAAAGGCTGCGACCCGCGCGAGTACGTGCTGGTCGCGTTCGGCGGCGCCGCAGGACAGCATGCCTGTGCGGTAGCTCGGGAGCTGCGCATGTCGCAAGTGTTAGTGCACCCCGATGCCAGCTTGCTTAGCGCTTACGGCATTGGCCTGGCCGACGTCGTGCGACATCGCGCCGCGGGCGTCTATCGGCCCTATTCGGAGAAAGCCGTCGCGGAATTGGCCGATGAAATCGCGAGTCTTGGCGCTCAAGCCCAGCGCGAGATCGTCGCGGAAGGCATTTCACCCGACCGGATCACGGTGCGCCCAGCGCTCGATCTGCGTTATCGGGGGCTGGACGCGTATCTGACGATTCCCCAGCCCAACCGCGGCAGCTATGCCGACGCCTACGCCGCAGAGCATGAGCGGCTGTACGGCTATCGGCACGACGGGCGTCCGCTGGAGATTGTCGCGGTTCGCGTCGAAGTCGTCGGCCGCACTACCGACTACGAACCGCCCGCACGGGAAATCATCGAACGGACGCCGGCGCCCGAGCGGCAGATCACCTGCCATTTCGACGCCATGGAATGCCCGACGGACGTCTACGCGCGCAAGGCCCTACGGCCGGGCGACCTGCTTTATGGGCCGGCAATCGTTTACGAAGATCTCTCCACGACGATCGTCGACGCCGGTTGGCGGGCGGATGTCCTGGCGCGCGGCGAATTGTTGTTGACCGATGAAGGGCGCAGCTCGGCTCGCGGAGGTTCTACCGAAGCCGATCCGGTGATGCTCGAGATCTTCAATAACCAGTTCGCCGGCATCGCCGAACAGATGGGCATTACGCTGCGCAACACGTCAAGCAGCGTGAATGTGAAGGAGCGGCTCGATTTCAGTTGCGCGATCTTCACTCCCTCGGGCGATCTGGTGGTCAACGCGCCCCATATCCCGGTGCATTTGGGCGCGATGGGCGAAACGGTGAAGCGCATCCTGGCCGACAACCCACAGCTCGCGCCCGGCGACGTGTACGTGAGCAATGACCCGTACCGCGGCGGTTCGCACCTGCCCGACGTGACGGTGGTCACGCCGGTGCACGACGAAGCGGGCGAGCGGATCTTGTTCTTCACTGCCAGCCGGGCGCATCATGCCGAGATTGGCGGCATTCGGCCCGGGTCGATGCCCCCGTTCTCTCGCAACCTGGCGGAAGAAGGCGTACTGATTCGAAACTTCAGATTGGTCGAGCAAGGCAAGTCGCGGTTTGAGGAATTGCGGACACTGCTCACCTCTGGACCGTACCCTACGCGCAACGTGGCGGACAATCTCGCCGATATTACCGCGCAGGTGGCGGCCAACCATCAAGGCGCCCGCGATCTGGCAAGCCTGATTGAGCGCTATACGCTGCCGGTCGTGGAGGCGTATATGGAGCACATCCAGGCCGCGGCCGAGCGAAAGATGCGCGCTGCGCTGGCCCGGCTGCCTGACGGCGAGCATAAGTTTATCGACCATCTCGACGACGGCTCGCCCATCGCGGTGAATTTCCAGGTGGCCGGCGATTCAGCCGTCATCGATTTCACCGGAACCGGACCCGTGCTCTCCGGCAACCTGAACGCCAACCGCGCCATCGTGACGGCCGCGACCATGTATTGCCTGCGGGCGTTAATCGGCGAGGACATTCCGCTCAATCAAGGCGTCTTGGCGCCCGTGCGGCTGGTGCTGCCCGAGTGCCTGCTGAATCCGCCCGAAGGACCTACGCCCGAGGAAAGCGCGGCGATGGTCGGCGGTAACGTCGAGACATCGCAGCGCGTGGTTGATGCGATCCTCGGCGCTCTCGGCGTGGCGGCCGCCAGCCAAGGGACGATGAATAATCTGTTGTTCGGCAATCCGCAGTTCGGTTACTACGAAACGATCTGCGGCGGCGCCGGCGCCACGGCGAAATGCGATGGCGCCGACGCCATCCACACGCACATGACTAATACTCGGCTGACCGACCCGGAAGTGCTCGAGCAGCGTTATCCGGTGCGCGTGCGCGAGTTTTCCATTCGCCGCGGCTCTGGCGGCGCCGGCAAACACCGCGGCGGCGACGGCATCGTGCGGCGCCTGGAATTCTTGACGGAGTTGGATGTCTCCATTCTCTCGCAGCGCCGCGGCCCTTATCCGCCCTACGGCGTCGCCGGCGGCGAGCCGGGCGCCTTGGGCCGCAACACTCTCTTGCGCGCCGGCGGCCCGGAAGAAGTTCTCCCGGGCCAGATCCAATTTGTCGCCCAGCCCGGCGATCTGCTCACGATCGAAACGCCCGGCGGCGGCGGATTCGGAAATCCGGCGCCGAAGGTCGGCCCTTGAAAAGCGGCTAGATTCGCCTTCCGATTTCCGATTCGTGCACTTCGGAAAAAGTTGCCATGCGTCTGGGGGGGTGCTACCATACGTGCGCGGTTCGTGGTGATTCAGCATGTCTTGAAGAGGGCGCACCGATGAACGCGATCGCGATTGCCAACAACGATGTGGCGATTGTCGCCTGGGTTAGTCCGCAAAAGATTGAGAACTGCTTGGGCTTCGCCATTTACCGCACGGACGTCAGTGCGGGTACGACGACTCCGCTGCCCGCCTGGGTTGGTTTTAAAGGCGAGAGCAACCCGAGTTGGACGGCCAAAACGACGGAAGTCTGGCCGATCCAGAAATTTCATTGGAAAGATCTGACCGCCAAGCCGGGCGGTTTATATCAGTACCGCATCGTGCCGATGATCGGTTCACCGGGCGCCTTGCATCCGGCGGCCATGCCGGCTTGGGAAACCAATCCCATCCACTTAACGCCGCAGCGAGGCGACATCGCCACCTATTTCAACCGCGGCATTTTTTCTACGCAGTACGTCTCGCATCAAGTGGCGCCAGCCGCGGATGCGAAGATGTTCAAAGTGCTCAAAAACCGCATCGACCAGCCTGGCGATCCGTTGCGGCTGAGCCTGGCCGGCCAATTGATCGAAGGGCTTCGCAGCTTGCTCGACCGCGCCGCCTCGAGCAGCGGCCGCTGCTATGCGGCGCTTTACGAGCTGAACGATCCAGAGCTGGAGCAATTGCTGATCGGCAGCCCGTATGTGCACTTGATCCTTTCCAACACCGGGGCCGACGACAAAACCAACGAGGCGGCGCGGCAGGCGCTCGAAGAATCGCACGTCGACCTGATGAGCCGCATGCTGCCCAACGGACATATCGGCCACAACAAGTTCGTGGTCTACGCCGACGCCAGCGGCGCCCCGCAGGCCGTGCTCACCGGCAGCACGAATTGGACCGATTTAGGTCTGTGCGGTCAGGCCAACAACGCAGTGATCATCGAGAACGCGCAGGTCGCGCAGGCTTTCTACGATTACTGGCAGCGGCTGCGCGACGACACGCAAGCGGCCGGCGACGACGACAAGAAGCTTCAATCGGCGGGTTTTCGCACTGCCAACCAGACTCCTCACGATGTTGATTTTCCCGACGGTTCGAATGTTCGCATTTGGTTTTCTCCCAATACCAAGCAGAAATCGAAGAGCTCGAATTCCGCAGCGCCGCTCGATTTGCAGCAAGTCTTCCAGCTCATCTCCGAGGCGGAACATGCTGTGTTGTTCCTGGAGTTTCAGCCGGGCGCTCCCAGCGTCATTGACGCAATTGCCTCCGCTCAAGCGGCGAATGCCAACCTCTTTGTTCGCGGCGCCGTGACCGATCCCAATGCCGCCAAGACCTACGAGACCGATTTGTATCACCTGTCCGGCGCCAAGCCCGACGCGACGGTCGTGCCGGCCAAGGCAATTATCGATCAATTCGCGTTCTGGGAACACGAGTTGCTCAAAGACCCCGCAGGTCACGCGATCATTCACGACAAGATCGTCGTGATCGATCCGTTCTCGCCGCAGTGCAAGGTAATTATGGGCAGCCACAATCAGGGCTATCGCGCGTCTTACAACAACGACGAGAACCTGCTGATCTTCACGGGCAAACGCAAGCTGGCGGAAGCCTACGCGGCCCACGTCCTCGACATTTACGATCACTACCGTTTCCGATACCAGGTCAACTTGCATAAGCAAAATGCCTGGTCGGGCCTGGAAAAGACCGACGCCTGGCAAAACAAGTATTTCGCTGCCAGCAGCCCGTCTCGTAAGGAATTCGCGTTCTGGCAATACGGTTCGTCGGCTGTCTTGGCGCCGCCCGTTGCGGCTCCGCTCGTTGCAACCGCCTTGGTCCCCGCCCTTGCAGTACAACCAGCGACCGCTCGCGACGGGCATGCCGCGATCCTGCACCGGCGACATCCGCTCAAGAAGACCAAGAAGAAGAGCACACGGAAGAAGACGGCGAAATGAGCAATTCACCGCAAAGCGATCCGCTGAATTATTCCCAGATTGAAATCTAGCAAGGGGTAGATGCTCCTATGCCGATCCGCGTGATCTGTCCGGGCTGCGAGAAAACGCTCAAGGCGCCAGAGACGATGGCAGGCAAGCAATCGCGTTGCCCGCACTGCAAGACTGCCGTGCAAGTGCCTGCCGCTGAGGCGCAACCGCTAACGAGCTACATGCTTTCCCAGCCGCCCGCTAACAGCGCGGCTGTGTTCGAAGGGCAAGGCTCCAACGATGAATTTGCCGTTGCGCCCGCAGCGATGATCAAGCGGCCGGCCGTGGAAGCTGTTGTAGCCAGACCGGCGGCCAAAGCGCCCGCATTGGCAGAAGCGCCAGTTCCCGCTCGCACTGCAGGCGTGCGTAATGCGTCATCGAACCGCTCCAAGCCAGCGATGTTGTACTGGCTGTTTGCGCTGACGCTTGTGCCGCTGGTGTTTTCGCTGCTGGGAAAGCAGGAAGAACTCAGCGACCGGCTGGCGAAAACGTTTGAAGCTCATCCCGAAGCGCTCGCCCGTCTGCAGGGAAACCAGCTCACGAAGGACGAATTATTCGCCGCACTGCCGAATGCGAAGCTCGACGATGCTCATCTCTCGCGACATAGCTGGATGCATTGGCTGTATGCGCTGGCTTCGGCCATCCTCTTTTATGGACTGATTCGGTCGCTCTTCGAACACGACAAAGACAATTCACTCCAAATGCTCACGGTGGCGGCGATTACAGCCACGGTCGGCGTGTTCTCTCTCTTGGCGTTTCAATTCATCGCCGATTGGACTCAAGGCTACTGGGTTCATGGGCGCGGCATCATCGTGCTGCTGTTTTACTTGGTTAAGTTTGTCGGCTTCTCCTACCGCGCTGCGCTCGATCCATCGAATGGATTCCTGGCAAGCTTCTTCGGTTTCACCTTCGGAGTCGGTCTGTGCGAAGAGCTGACGAAGGCGCTGCCGATTTTCATCAAAATTCGCGATGGCAACCACATGAGTTGGCGAACGGCCTGCGCCTTAGGCCTGGCCAGCGGCGCGGGTTTTGGAATCGCCGAAGGCATCATGTACGCGTCAGACCATTACAACGGCATTTCCACTTGGGGCATTTACCCGGTGCGATTCATTTCGTGCGTCGCATTGCATGCCATCTGGACGGCATCGGTGGCTTTGATGGTCTGGCATAACCAGGAAATCGTCAGCGGCGATCTCGATTGGGGCGACTGGATCCTGGCCTTGCTCAAAGTGCAGGGCATTCCGATGGTACTGCACGGGCTTTACGACACGCTGCTCAAGCGAGAGATGAACGCGTGGGCATTAATCGCCGCCGTGGCCAGCTTCGCCTGGCTGGCCTTCTTGGTCTCGCGTTCGCGGGCCAGTGATCCGGAACCTGCAACCTACGTGCAACACGCGACTGCCACGGCCGCTTGAGCGAGGCTGAACTCCGAGCTCGCCCACGCCGGCAGCGAGCGCCTCATTCCGGGTGCGCTGGAAAGTCTTGGCCCGCGCGGACCGATGCGACGATCATGGCCAGGCCGACGGCCATCAATCCCGCGGCGGCCCAGTAAGGCGCCGCGGGGGATTGCGTGAACAACCGCAACCCGAATACTGGCCCCAGAATGCGAGCCAGCGATGTTGCGCTTTGCCCCAGACCCAAAATGCCGCCCTGCTGGCCCGGGTCGCTGCGGCGCGAAATCAGCGATTGCAGCGACGGATTCACGAAGGCGAAACCGGTCACCTCGAGCGCCATGGCCCACAGCAACTGCGTGAAATCGCCCTGTTCCGCAGCCCAGGCCAACCAGAGAAAGCCGGCGATGGCCGCCGCTGCGCCGAACGTCGCCATGGCTCCTTCGCTCATTCGCCCTGCCAACCGCCGCACCAGGAATCCTTGCGCTAGCGTCAGCACGACGCCGAGATAGGCGAAGGCAACGAGGACGACAATTTGTACGATGTCGTCTCGTTCTTCGTAGCCCCAAGCTTGAATTTTACCCACGAGGCTCTGCAACACGCCCGAGTTCTTCTCCGTGTCGCCGCTTTGTTCCACGATCTGCTCGATCTGCAACGAAAGGGTCGATTCGAAATTGGCGAAGGAAAACACAGCCACGCAACTGGTCAACAGCAACAGGGCGATCGACGGCGTTGAAAGCGCCGCCGAAAGGGCCGTGCGATCGAACAGAGTGCGCTCGGCGGCCTGACCTCCCGGCTGCCAAGACTCGGGCAGCTTAAACACGGCGAGCAACAAAGCGACGCCGGATAGCACCGAAGCGACGTAGCCGGGCCAAGGGCTGAGCGCCACTTTGCCGCCGGCTAAGAGCGCCGTGGCGCCGAGCAGCGGGCCGAGCGTAAAGCCAAGCGCGAAAGCGGCGCCGATCAGGGCCATGCCCTTGGCGCGGCTCTCCTTGGCAGTGGTATCGGCAATGTAGGCTTGAGCCGTGGAGATCGTAGCCCCGGCGATTCCGGCGCCGATCCGGGCGACGAACAGCCATGTCAGGCTGTGCCACACCGCCGCCACGCCGAACATGAAGTAGAACACCGTCGAAGCGGCCAACCCGATCATCAGAATCGGCCTGCGGCCGTAGCGGTCGGACAATCGACCCCAGATCGGCAAGAACAAGAACTGCATTGCCGAGAAGCTGGACATTAACAATCCGATCAGCCAGCCCATTTGATGCGCCGTCAGCTGATGCTGCTCGGCGAAGTGCTTGGCGTAGATCGGCAACAGCGGCAACACGATGCCGAACCCGAGCAGGTCAATAAACACGGTCAAAAAGATGACGAGCAGCGAGCCCTTACGGGGCTCCGTCGGCGATTGAGCGGGCGGCCTGTAGGAATTGTCGCCAGCGGATGCGGCGTCGCTGCGTTCTGCTTCGGTCATGGAGCTCTGCAGGCAAGTAGGTAAGAAATCGCTTCCCCGGCCGCGGATGCCCCAATGCAGTCAGGATCGCCGTTGTCGGCCAATTCATCCTCTTTAGCGCTGAGCCTTTGGCTGTTCTGGCACGAGCTTACCCGCATGCCGCGTCTTTCCGCAACCGCTGGCCAGCCATCCCGTTAGGTTTTATGATTGCAACATGAGCCAAACCACGCCCGAAGAACGCCGCCGGATTGAAACGCTCGCTCCTGCGGCGCTCGAGCAGCACCAACTGGCTCGGCTCAACGCACTACTGGATCAGATTCTGCCGGAGAACCGCTTCTATGCGGAATTGTTCGAAGGAATCTCTCGGCCACTGGCGTCGCTGGAACAGCTCAGCGAACTCCCCTATACGTATAAAGAGAGCCTGCTCGGCTCGCGGCAGCCCGGCAATATTGCAGCGAACCTCACCTTTCCGCTCAATCGGTATGTACGTCTGCACCAGACTTCCGGCACTCGCGGCCGGCCACTGGTGGTGCTCGATACGGCGGAAGACTGGAAATGGTGGCTTCATTGCTGGCAATCAATTTATGACGCCGCCGATGTCACGCACGAAGATCGCCTCTTCATGGCATTTTCGTTCGGACCGTTCATCGGCTTTTGGAGCGCCTACGACGCGGCGGCCACACGCGGCTGTCTGGTGACGCCGGGCGGAGGAATGAACACCATCGCCCGGATCGAGCTGATGCGCACCTGTGAGGCGACCGTCGTTTGCTGCACGCCGAGCTATGCTTTGCACATGGCCGAAGTCGCGGCGCAAAAGCAGATCGACGTCGCCGACCTGGGCGTGCGGGTGCTGATTCTGGCGGGCGAGCCCGGCGGCTCGATTCCGGCAACTCGCCGCCTGATCGAACAAGCCTGGCAGGCCCGGGTGCTCGATCACAGCGGCGCGACCGAAGTCGGACCGTGGGGCTATGGTGATCGCCGCAACCGCGGCTTACATGTGCTGGAAAGCGAATTCATCGCCGAATTCATCTCGGTCGCCACGGGCGGGCCAGCGAGCGAAGGAGAACTCGCGGAACTGGTGCTGACCAATCTCGGACGGGTCGGCTGCCCGGTGATTCGCTATCGCACCGGCGACCTGGTGCGCCCGATCTGGCAACACGATCTCGTCAATCGCTTCGTGCTGCTGGAAGGCGGGGTGCTCGGCCGCACCGACGACATGATGATCATCCGAGGGGTCAACGTCTTTCCCTCGGCGATCGAACAGATTCTGCGAAGCTTTCCTGAAGTGCTTGAATACCAGATGACGGCGTTCAAGGTCGAAGCGATGGATCAACTGCTGATCGAGATTGAGGATCGCCTTGAACAGCCGCAGCGAGTGGCCGACGAGCTGCGCCTGAGGCTGGGCTTGAAGATCGAAGTTCAGACGGCGCCGCTGGGGAGCCTGCCGCGGTACGAAGGTAAAGGAAAACGCTTCATTGACCAGCGCTAGGTCTGTTCCACGACAATCACACGCTCCGACTGACCGCGCGTAGCTTTTCAACGACAAAGGGCGCACGCCATGACCCCAAACTCCGTCTCCTCGACGCCGGCCGCCGAGTTGCGTCTGGCAATTCGATCAGGAAGCCATTCGGGCCCAACGGCTGGGCTGGCGCCGGGCTTTGTGCAGGCGAACGTCGTCATCCTGCCCGCGACGATCGCCGAAGAATTTGCCGAGTTCTGCCGGCTGAACAGCCAGGCGTGCCCGTTGATTGCACGCACCGCTCCGGGAGGCGCCGAGCCGGCCGAAGCCGCGCCCGGCGCCGATCTGCGCACCGACGTGCCGCGCTACCGCGTTTTCCGCAATGGCGCGCCCGAACCGGTTGAACCGCTCGAGATTCGCGATTTGTGGCGCGACGATTTCGTCGGCTTTCTGCTCGGTTGCTCGTTCACGTTCGAAGCCGCGTTGGAAGCAGCGGGGCTGTATGTGCGACACATTCGCGAGCGGCGGAATGTGCCGATGTACCGTACCAACATCGCCTGCCGGGCGGCGGGAAGGTTCGCCGGGCCGATGGTGGTCAGCATGCGGCCTTATCGCCTGGACCAAGTCGAGCAGGTCCGCGAGATCACGGCGCAATTTCCCGCCATGCACGGCGCGCCGGTCCACGTCGGCTCTCCAGAGGAGCTTGGCATCGCCAACCTGGCGCATCCTGATTTTGGAGATGCAGTGACGGTCCAGCCCGGCGAAACGCCCGTTTTTTGGGCCTGTGGGGTCACGCCGCAACTTGCCTTGGCTGCCGCAAGGCCGGCGATTGCCATCACGCACAGCCCGGGCTGCATGTTCGTAACTGACTTGCGCGATGATGATTTTCGCGTGTCGTCGTGAGCCGCGTTCATTTCAGCAGGAATTGAGGATGATTTTGATGGATCTCTATCCCACCAAACTCGCGATCCGCGGCGACGATCGGCTGTTGATCGAATGGAGCGACGGGCAGAAGCGCAGCTACGCGTTTCGCGAGCTGCGCGACAAGTGCCCCTGCGCCTCGTGTCGCGAGAAGCGCTCGCAGCCGCCCGCGTCAACGTCCCTGCTGCCCGTCTTGTCGGCCGCCGAAGCGCGGCCGCTGAAAATCCTCGGCATGAAGCCGGTCGGCAACTACGCCTACTCAATCGAGTTCAGCGACGGCCACGATACGGGCATTTTCACCTGCGAATTCCTGCGAGAACTGGGACGGCAAGAGCCCGACTAATCTTTGTCGGGCCCAGCCGCGCAAACGCTGAGACGCTGCGCTACTCTTTTCCTGGAAGCGTTTTCAGCTCGTCGCTGAGCACGTTTTCCTTGTCTTTCGCTTTATCGGCTTCCCCCGCGGGCGGCGCCTTCTTCTTGACGATTTCGTCGCGCCCCAAGTGGATCTTCTGATAAGTGGCGTCGGAAATCACATAATACCAGTCGGCAAAGCGGCCGCTGAGCTCCTTGACGCGCTCCTGGCCTTTCTTCACCTTGTCGTCGTACTCGTCCTGCTTGCGCTTGTTTTCCTTTTCGACCCTTTCACGCTCGGCGTTCGCCTTGTCGTCGGCCTTCTTGTCGTCTTTGGCCTTCGGCTCGGGTTTTTTCTCGCCAGCTTCATCCTTAGACGCCTTGTCGTCAGCAGGTTTTTCCTCGCCTTCCGGCTTGCCGGCCTCAGCTTTCTTTTCTTCTTTGGCGTCGGACGATTCCTCTTCGTTATCAGCCGGCTCCGCGCTGTCGGATTCCGCTTTCTCGCCGGGCACGGCTTCGAGCTCGGGCTTGTCGAGCAGGTCCTCATTGAATTGCGCGGTGACCATGATGTACCGGTTCTCGCCCGTCGCCTGCTCCGATGCGCTCTCTTCGCCTTCCTTCTTGGCGCCTTCCTCCTTCTCGTCGGAACCGCTCGAGCTGCCGGCGGCAATCCGGCCGAAGCGCAGCACGTACTCGACTCCATCCTTCAAGCCGCATCGGACCTCGCCTTCGTTGGAAAACAGCTCCATCTGATTGCTGCCCTGGACCTGACCAAACAAAAACCCGCGTATGGCCAGCGATTGCTTGGCGTCTTGATTGGATGCCAGATCCTCGCCCGCCTTCAGGTCAGCGGCCAGACCTGCGGGTTTGCGCCGCACGTCGACGATCTTCAGGTCGTCGAGCGCCGTCTTCATGTCGTTGAGCTTCTGGGTATCAAGTTCCTCGTCGGCGGCGAGCTCTACCGGCTCGAAATCTCCCCCTTTGAACTCAGCCAACTCAATCAAATTCCACTTCGAGTCCTTGCTGTCGAAACCCAGGTTAATCTTGCTGCGCGGAACAATGGCCCCGCGAAGCTCGTCGATCGAGTAGTCGTTAATTAGCACGTCTTTGACATCGAACGCATTGAGCTTCAACAGATCCTTCTCGATCCAGTCTTCGAACTTCGTCGAGAACTTTTCGGTTTTGATAGAGACGACGTAGACCGGCGCCTGGCCCGGCAACCGTACATAGCGCAAGTCGGGCTTTCCCTCATAGGCCTTGCCGATGATCAAGTCGGCGAGAGGCTTGTTCGACTTGTCCTGAATCGTGACGCGCTTGCCTACTCCCGTCGCGCCCGCGCCGAGCTTCTTCGGATCTGGGTCGATGACTCCAAATTCTTCATAGGATGATTCGTCAGTGCTGGCGATACTCAGTTTCTCAGCGTCGATCACATTCGCAGCCGCTTCGGCCAATTGGCGTGCCGCGTCGGCCGGGTAATCGTCGTGCGAAGGAATCGACCAGCGCCCTTTGATTTGCGCCACTTTGAAGGGATGGACGGTCGCGGTGTCCTGGTCATATTCAATAATCTCCATCGCCTTGGCGGCGGCGGGATCCGTGAAATCGCCGAACAGCGGGCCCGTGCTGACGCTGGCTTCATTGTTGGCGCCGGGGACGTACCAATTCACCGCGCCGCCAACGCCCATAGCGACCGCGGCGACTGCCACGAAGATCAGAGTCTTTACGTTTTCATTCATCGATGGATATTCCGATTCAATCGTTGGATTAACGGAGCCGCGATTTCGAAACGCCTTCGCGCTCGCGCGATCGGCGATTGAAGAACACGCCCAAGCCAACCAACAGCGGCGGGATTGGCGGCAACACCACGGCCCAGAATTTATACCAGTCTTGTACGCGGCTGATCTTGAGATTCAAGTCGCGCTCGATGCGAGTCGTCTCGCGATCGCGCTGTTTTTGCAGTTGGTCGGTCTTAGCCTGCAATTCGCGCTGGCCAGCCTCGCGAGCCATTTCCACCCTCTGCAATACGGTGATTGGATCGCCCTTTTCTTTCTGGATCTTGTCGATCTTATCCTGGAACTTCTTCTGTGCGTCGGCCTTGGCCCGTTCGAATTCGTCTTCGAATTGCTGGGTCTTCTCGATCGCGTCCTGGCGAGCGTCCGCCGTCAGTTGCTCAATCCGCGACAAGATACGGTGTCGCGGGCGGCGTTTGCGAATCTCAATAAACCGATCATCGCCAGCCAGTTCATCGAGCGAGTTCAAAACGAAGGTCACGTTGTCGAAATTCAGGTCAAAATCGCGCTCGGGATCGGCGCCTTGGGCGCGCAGATTGAAGAACTCGGAAAACAGCAGGTCGATATCGCAGACCAGGATAACGTTGATATCCTTTTCCTTCCGCGGCGCCTTCTCTTCTTCCTTCGCTTTCTTGCTGTCAGAGGCCTCCTCGCCGACCGCCGGCGTTTTCGCCGCTTCGTTACCGGTCTCAGGCTTCTCTTCGGTCGCCTTGTCTTCGGCGGCCTTATCTTCCGCGGGTTCTGCCGCGGCGTCGGACATCAGTTCGTCTTCCTTTTTGAGCGCGCCGGAAATATGAGCAGCCAGGGTGTAGTACTGATGCGTCGGAATGGGTCGCCGGCGCGGATTCAATCCGCCTCCTCGTCCAAACATCGATTGCTCCATGATCTCGCCGACGGCTACCGTGCCGGTATGGTCGCCGGTCATAACCAGCGATTCAAACTTGAGCTCCGAAGCATTCAGGCGGGTCACCGAGCCGGGATACAAGAACAGCAGCAACTGCAATTGCGAAACGACGGGATCTTCCGGATCGAATACCGCCTTGTCGCTGGCGGCCGAATCAATGAAAACCCACTCAGGCGTGGCGACGGCTTGCAATTTCGGAATCGGGTTATAGCGCTGCCAGACGACTTTCGAACCCATGAAATCGACGCCTAGCAAGGTCCACAGCTCGTTGATGTTTCCCTTCGGCTGCGGCGGCGGACTGCCGCCGAACGGATTCATCTGCGGCGGACGCTTGGGCTGGCTCGTACCTGGCACGTCGAGCCGCATGGCGGGGAACGGATCTTCGAAAATCGCCGTGGGCACGCCCCGTTTCACGGCGGCGACGAAATTCTTCATCTGCTCTGGGGTCAACGACGAAGGCTGAGCCGCCAAGAGCACGTCGATCTCATCCTCGATCGGAGCGTCGGCGTTGACTTGCACAACGTCATATTGCTTTTCCAACTCGCCGATCAACATCTCGTTCGGGGTCGGGGTGAAGGTCTGGAAGTTCATGCCGCCATAGAGCTTGGCATCGGTTGTCAGGACGCCCACCTTCTTCCGCTTCTGCTGGCTGACCGTGCAGATCGACCGCACCAGTTCATACTCAACTGGTATGCCTCGATCGAAGAACGGCACAATCACCTTGTTCAAGCCCGAGGTGAACGCCACGCCCAGGAAAATCTGCTCGCGGCTGACGGCGCCGCGATTACGCGACGTGACTTGCTGCCCAGTGACGCCGAACTGCTTTTCCGCCTGATCCGCCTCTTCGCTCAAGGGCTTCGTCGGGTGAACCACGACTTCGATCTTGTTCCCTCCCATCCTGTCGAGCTCGCGCAACGTCGACAGCAGGTCAAGCCGCGTCTGCACGTACGACTCAGGCACTTCCGGGCTCACATAGGCGTCGACTTTGACCGGGTGTTTCGGGTCGAGGTCTTTGATCAACTTGCGGGTCTGGCTCGAAAGCGAGCTGAGGCGCTCGCTGGTCACGTCAGCGCGAGTGTCGTAACGGTGAAAGATCATCGTGATGCCGACCGCCGCAACGACTAACGCCAGAGCGCGGATCAGATAGTGGCCGCCCATCGACTGGCCATCGCGTCCCCCCTGCCAGTGGCGACGACCGATCAGCACCATGCAGAGATACAGCATGGCGGCGACGATCGCGGCGAAATAAATCAAGCCCGACAGGCTGATGACTCCGCGGCCGAAGTCGCGGAACTGTTCTTCCAGGCTCCAGCTCTTGACCTCCAATGCGTACTGGCTGGGCAAAATCACATCGGCATTTTCCGCAAATGCGAGCGGTGCGTTGAACATCGCGCCGAGCACAAAGCCGACCGTAAGGTTGCCGGTTAAAAATGAGGCGACCATGCCGATCGACAGCATTGCCAGCCCGACGAGCCAATAGCCAAAGTAAGTGCCAAAAAACAGGCCAATATCAGGCCGGCCCAACCACGAGAGAATCCCCAGGTTGCAGAAGGCCGAGAAGATCAGCGCCACGCTGTAGATCGCCGCGGCCGCCAGGTACTTGCCTAGCACCACGTCCAAGTCGCTCGCCGGAATCGTAAGCAGCAACTCGTCGGTGCCCTGTCTCCGCTCCTCGGCCCAGACGCTCATCGTAATCGCGGGGATGAAGACCAGCAGAATGTACGGCAAATAGCGGTTGAGCTGGTCCAAGTTCGCCAGATTGTCGTTGAAGAATTCGTTGGGCCAGAAGGCCGCGAACGAACTCAGCAGCACGTACACGCAGATAAACACATATCCAGTCGGATTGCTGAAATAGCTGTTGAAATTGCGGCGAAAAATGGCGCGGATGACGTTCAGGTTCATAGCGACTAACCAGTGTCTTGATTCAATTCGTTATCGAAACGAGAAAACCGAGGGACAAAGCCTCACGCGGCTCCGCTCGTCAATTCGTAGAAATGTACATCCAATCCCTTGCCGTCCCGGGTCAAGTCGGCCGGAGTCCCGTCGAATTTCAAACGCCCTTCGTTGATGAACAGCACGCGACTGCACATCGCCTCAACTTCCTGCAGAATATGAGTCGACAGCAGAATCGTCTTGCTCTGGCCTAAACGGCGAATGTTGTCGCGCACTTCGCGGATTTGATTAGGGTCGAGGCCTGCCGTCGGTTCATCGAGGATCAACACGTCGGGCTCGTGCAGCAGCACCTGGGCCATCCCCACGCGCTGGCGGTACCCTTTGGAGAGCTTGCCGATCGCTTTTCCAATGACGCTGCCCAGGGCGCACAGCTCGATCACCGAGGCGATGCGTTCTTGCCGATAGGCGCCGGTGAGGCCGCGAGCGTCGGCGAAGAACTCCAGCAGGCTGCGCGGAGTCATGTCGGGATAGAGCGGTCCGTTTTCGGGCAGATAGCCGAGTTTGGCCGCGCCGGCCAGACGATCGGAGCCCATGTCGTGCCCCGCAATCCGCGCCACGCCGGCAGAAGGAGAGAGATAGCCGGTAAGCAACTTCATGGTCGTGCTTTTTCCGGCGCCGTTGGGCCCCAGGAAGGCGACCACCTCCCCCTGCCGAATCTTGAAACTCACGTCTTGGATCGCCGCAAAATCGCCGTAGAATTTCGACAGCCCGTCGGCCTCGATCATGGCCGGACGTGATTCATCAATCATTGTTGACAGACTCCAGTGAACTGGACAGTGTGCGACGCAATCGGCGCCGCTTCGTTTTTCGGGTGGCGTCTTCGAGGGCATTCTCCCCGCAGGCGCCGCCGTCCGACAGGCGCCCCTCTGCGGAAAGGCCGGCCGGCAATTCCAGAAAAATAATATCTAACTATAGCCCCTGTCCATAGCTACGCGCCAGACTTGTTCGAGGTTCGACAAAGTTTGTAAAAAAAACAAAATTGGTCTCTGCCGTCCTGGGGAGAGAATTCGACGATCGACGGACAACGATTCTGCAGGTCAGTTCCTTGGCCGACGGAGGCGGCAGTTTGGCTGCCGATGAGCCTTTTAGGCTTGCGGTCGGCGAAAGGCCAGATGCTTCTGCCAGTGAGCGTTGTCCATCTCCGGAAAATCGACTCTCAGGTGCACGCCCCGACTTTCCTCGCGCGACAAGGCGGCGAAGATCATAAGCCGCGCGACCCACAGCATGTTCTGCAACTGCCACCCGGCCGGATCGGCAAATTGCCGACCAAGGACATATCCGCACCAGTGATTGACGGAATCTTCCGCAGCGGCCAATTCGGCGGCTTCGCGGCGAACGCCGGCGCTGCGCCACGTCAGGCTCTTGAGCGAATTACGGATATCGTCCAGGTCCAACGGCTCTGCCGATTCGACAACCCCCGCATTCTCCAAGGGCAATGCACGGAAATCGTCGGGCATTGCCAGCGCAGCGCATGAGGCTCCTGCTCCGGCATGAGCTCCATAAACGAGTCCTTCCAGCAGGCTGTTGGACGCCAGGCGATTGGCGCCGTGCAGACCACTGGAACTGACCTCGCCTGCCGCCCACAAGCCGGGGAGCGTCGTCCGTCCATCGCCGTCGACGGTGACGCCGCCAATCATGTAGTGCGCCCCTGGTCGGACGGGAATCCAGTCAGTCGCAATATCGATGCCGAATTCCGCACACACGGCCGCAATGCCCGGGAAACGGCTGCGAACGCGCTGCGGGTCGAGGTGCGAAAGATCCAGATAGACGTTTGGCCGCCGCGTTTTCTCCATCTGACTGACAATTGCCTGGCTGACCACGTCTCGCGGCGCGAGTTCTCCGCGAGCGTCGTAATCGGGCATGAACCGATGCCCGGTATGATCGACCAATCGCGCGCCGGCGCCGCGCATGGCCTCGGTGATCAGGCTGCGGCTGCTGCCCGCGATGTAGAGCACCGTCGGATGGAACTGCATGAACTCCATGTCGCGCAGTTCGGCCCCCGCGCGAAAGGCGACGGCATGGCCATCGCCGGTAGCAACCGGCGGATTGGTCGTTTCGCGATAGATTTGCCCGGCGCCGCCGGTGCAGAGGATCGTCTGTTTGGCCCAAACGAGCGTCTTGCCGTGTTGCGCATTCCAGACCAGCGCGCCGCGGCAAACGCCCTCGTGAGTGAGCAAGTCGAGCGTGAAGGTGTCCTGCCAGGTTTCGACATTGGTCAGCCCTTGAGTCCGCGCAATGACCGCCCGCATCACCTCTTTCCCTGTGGCGTCGCCCAGGGCGTGGACAATGCGATCGTGGCTGTGCCCGCCTTCGCGGCCGAGCGCCAACTCTCCTTCTTCTTCGTCGAAATGGGCGCCCCACGCCATCAGCTCGCGAATCCGTAAAGGCGCCTCGCGGACCACCATTTCCACCACTTCCTCGTCGCACAAGTCGCCGCCTGCGACCAGCGTATCGGCCACGTGATTCTCGAAGCGATCCTCGGGATCGAGCACTCCGGCGATACCGCCTTGCGCGTAACTACTGTTTGATTGCAGCAAGCTGTCTTTCGTTACGACCAGGACGCGCAACTGCGGATCTACCGCCAGCGCCGCACGCAGCCCGGCCAGCCCGCCGCCAATGATCAACACGTCGGTAAAGTGGTGCGGCATCCGCTTGGGATGGAAAGGCACCAAATAGCGCGGGTCGTCCGAGCCGGTTTCGACGACGGTAGTGGGATGCATCGAGGGGCGATTAGAGCATAAGGATTGACGATTGCGGTCGCGTCATAAGAGAGTAGTCCATGGAATCTCGCTCGGCCAGCGGGCAAACAGACGGTTGAAGAAGGACGCCACGGCAAGGCGGTCGCGTTTACCGCGCCGCGAAACCAAATGGCATCGCGATTCCATTGAAAGCCTTGGGCCGCCTCGGCGCTTATTTGCGGCCTTTTGACAGACCCTTCGAGAACTCTCGGTACTGCTCCGCATACTCGGGCGGAGGCGCAGTACGGCGCGACTCAATGAGATTGCGGCGTTGATCGTCGCGTTTCTGACCGCCCGAAAGCGTTGTGCCGTGCGGCTGCAACCCCAGGCTGCGGAGCGTCTCGTCTAATTGTTCGCGGGCCGCATCGCCTTGCGGGCCAGGGGTCTTGGCGGCTTTCTTCAATTGCTCCCAGCGGCGGACAAATCCCTCGACGTCCTGTCGGCTCCATTTTAATTTCTCAAGCAACTCGGGATCGGGCTGTCCTTTGTCCAACTGGTCTTTCAAACGATTGAGCGCCAAGTCGGTCGCTTTGCGCGTGTACTCCAAGTCGGGATCTTCGCCGCCCGGTTCGCTCATGTCGGAGGGCGCGGCGGGAGGTTCAGGGCTGTCAGTTCCGGGAATTCCGCCGCCCGTAGGATTACTGCGATTCGAACCTGCATTATTCCCCTGAAGGTCGTGGCCCCCTTTGTCACTCGGAGTCGGACGGCCGCCCGGCGATTCCTGCGAGCTTTCCTCTCCAGGTTGATCTGCGGGCTGACTTGCTTGCTGCTTTCCGTTCGATTTCCCATCGCTCGATTGCTGGGGCGGACGCTGACCTTCTTGATCTTGACCATTCATTTCCTGCCCGTTTTGATTCTGGCCATTCTGCTCGCCCGGCTGTGCGTTGGCGCCCTGCCCCTTTCCTGGCTTGGAACCGCCCTGCTGCTTGGTCGAACCGGTCCCCTTCTCTCCAGATGAGGCGCCGCCCGAGCGTCGGTCGCCCTTCACCTGGTCGCCGCCCTTATCGCCCGTCGGTCCTTTGCCGGTCTGCTCGGATTCGCCGCCCCCTTGTTCGGCGTCGCTCGTCTGGCCGGCGGACCCTTTGCCGGGACTCTTGGCTCTCTGACCGCCGCCCTGTCCGCCGCCGCCCGACAGATCGCCCGATTTGTCGCTCTTGGAATCGGACTGCTGATCGCTCTCGCTGCCTGAGTTGCCTTCTTCGTCGGTGTTGGCGCGTCCCTTTTCGTCGCTGGTCTGTTGCTTATCCTTCTGCTTGTTCGTTCCCTTGGGAGAGGCGACAGGATCTTTATTGCCGCCCGGCTTGCCGGCGCCCCCTTTGCCGCGGTCCTGTCCTTCGGGATCGCCGCCATCAACGTCCTGGTTAGGATCCTTCTGGTCGCCGTTGCTGTTTTTGTCTGGCTCGCCTTGCCCTTTGGTTTGGCCTCCCTTGCCCGGCTGCGGACGCTTATCGCCGCGGGCATCCTTGGGATCCTGGTCGCCGACTTTAGCGGCCTCGGTCCCCTCGCCCTTTTCGCCTTCCTTCATTTGCTTTTCTTGGCCGCTGTTCCCCGATCCGCCCGACTGCTGAGGCGTCTTGTTCTTGTCGTCGCCTTGTCCGGCCTTGCCGCCGCCCGAGTTTTGCCCGTCGGCGGTCTTCTGCTGCTCTTCCGATGGCTCGCCACCCGACGCCTCGCCCGGACCGGGCTGCTTCTCGTTATCGCTCTGGTTTTGCTCGCCGGATGGGTTCTGCTCAGCGCCCTTGCGATCTTGCGAACCCGCCTTTTCCTGGCTCATCTTCTCGCCAGGGCTTCCCTGCTCGATGCCCTTGTCCGTGCCATTCTTATCGGCGCCCTTTTTATCGCCGCTATTCTTTTCAGTTCCTTGCCCTTCGGCGCCATGGTCGCCGTCCTTTTGCGCGGGCTCGCCGTTGGGCTGCCCCGCCTGGTCTCCGCCCTGCTGCGACTTTGCTGCAGTTTTCTCGCCGGGTTCGGCGCCTTTTTCGGAACCCTTGCCCTCTTTGGATTGCTTCCCCTGCTCCTCGCCGCCGGTTGGCGAACCTGGTTGCTCTTGCTGGGGCGACTCATTGCCGACCGACATCTTCTCGGCGCCGCGTGACGGCTCCTGGCCCTTTTGCGGACCGCTCGAGCCTGCCTTTTCGCCGCTTTCTTGCTTCTGACCGTCGCCTTTCTTTTGCGAATCGCCTTGTTGTTGGCCCGCCTTCTCGTTGCCGGACTTCTGACCGGGAGATGGTTTCTTTTCGCCCCCTGCACCAGTTTGCTGCTCGTCGCCTTGCTGGCCCTGTTGTCCCTGTGATTTTGCTTTGCCGCCTCCTTGCTGCTTTTGATCTGCCGAAGTTTGATCCTGCTGATCGGCGCCTTGCTTTTTGTCGGACTGCTCGCCCCTGTCGCCGCCCTTTTCCTTTTGGTCGGGCTGTTGCTGCGGCTTGTCCGGTCGCTGTTTTTCGGGTTGTTCCTTACCGGGCTGCGGTTGGTCCTTCTGTGATTTCTCTTGCTGCTTCTTGTTAAAGAAGTCATTGATTTCATCGATCGCTCGACCGGCGTCCTTTTCAGGATCAACGCGGTCCGACTTGCCTTTGCCTCCCGGCGCCTGTTGCGCGTCCTTGCCTTGGTCGCCCTCGCCATCGGCCCCTTGCTGTTGGCCGCGAGACGACTTGTCTCCGCCGCTCTTCTGGTCTGCCGAAGATTCTTCATCTTGGCCCGAGCGTTCCTCGGCGGATTTCTGGCCGGCCGCCTTATCCGCCTGAGACTTATCTTGCGAGCGTTCTTCTTGGCCTTCGTCTTTGTCAGCCTGCTCTTTTCCGCCCGATTCCTGCTGACGCGAGCTGCGTTCGTTGCGGCGATCGGCCTTTTGAGGATTCTGCTCTTGTTCCTTTTCGCCGTCGCCAGGCGGCTCGCCGGGTTGCTGCTGGTCATTCGGCTGCATTTGTTCGCCCGGCCGGCGCGGCGCGCGCTCAGGCTTGTCGCCGCCGCCGTCGTTTTGCGGCTTCTCTGCTCCCGGCTGCTTATTGCTCTTGGCGTCAGCCAACTGATCGGGCTCTTGCCGTCCATCCGGCGAAGTGATTCGCACGGTGTAGTGCGGCGTCTCGACATGATTGGGCTTGGGCTGGCGGTTGTCGTCGGCGGCCGCCCAAAGCGTGATCGTCTCGCCCGGCTTAAGTTTCAGATCGCGCGTTGCGAACAAGAATCGGCGTCGAAACGGTCCGCTGCGCGGCTCGGCCAGCAGAGGCTCGTCGAGCAGCTTTTCGTTGCCCCGACGGGCGTGCAGCTGGACGGCGTCCAACTTGTAGTCGGGATCGGAAGCCGTCAAAACCAACGGCATCGAGGCTCCGGCCGCAAGATTAAATTCTTCCGTCGCCTTCAACTCGGGCTCGACGATCGCTAGCTCGGGCGGCAGGTCGCGAATGACTTCGATCGTGTACCGGATCGGCTTCGGATTCTCGTGCCCCTCGAGATTCGTGAATCGCAACTGATAGCTTTCGTGCTCCGGCTGGTCGGTCCCTTCCTTCAAGGCCAGCCGAAACGTCACGCTGGCCTTGCGGCCGTCGATCTTCATCGGGAGATCCCGACGGCCATCGCATTCGAAATCAAGGTCGGCCGAACGGATCTCGTGACTGGCCGTGGCGCGAATGGTGACCTGCGTTCCCTCCAGCGCGTGAATGTTGCCGTGTTTCGGCACGCTCCGCGCGGCAATCTCGCTATACGATGGATACTTGTATTCCAACGAGTCAACGACGATCGACGGGGCGGTATGGACTTTGATCTGATAATGGGGCGAAATCGCGTCCCCCGCCGTGATCCAATACGCGAGGTCTTGCTGCAAACCGGCGGCATCCGCAGGTAATTCGGCCGTGTAGCGGTAGCCCGACTCGGGTAACGTCATGCGGACATGATGATCAACGACCTGGCCATCCGAGGTCGAGTAGTGGACCAGGGGCGATTCGCCGGCCGCCAGTCCCGAAATCAAGGCGGTGACATTGAAATGCTGGTCGTGGTAACCGTCATTATCACCCGGTTCGACGTCCGAAATCGCCACGCGCGTGGGCGCCGAAATATCTGCCCAGGGGTCGATCACGCGGCGGAACGAAGTAAACGGATTTTTGGGCGATAAGATGCGGTAGAGGGCCACCACGCTGACGAGCACCATCAGAACCGTCAGCAGTTTGATGACCGGCGTGCGGTCCACCGCGGTTTCTACGTGCTCGGCGGAGAGTTTGGTCGCCGCTTGCTCTTCAATCGCCTCGTAAACGCGCTGCGGAAGTTCTTCGCCGCCGGATCGAAGCAATAGAAAATTAACGAGACTGTTCTTCAGGCCTGGACGATTACGTTCGATCGTCTGGGCGGCATATACCGGATTGATCCGCCGCAAGACCAACGGCGCCAATTTCAAGCAGACGAACGCCAAAGCGCCAACACAATACAAGAGCAGGCAAATCAGCCGCCCGGTGAAACCCATGCCGCCAGGAATCAACCAGTGGTCGGCCAGCGCGGCGGCCAGAAAAAAGAGCATCGATCCGGCGGCCAGCGACATTAGCGCCGCGGTCAGATCGATCCCTTTTACTTGTCGACGGGTGCGGCGCAATTGGCTCTCGATATACCGGTCGTACTCGACAAATCGTCCGCTGGAAGGCGGGCGCGACCCGCCGGGAGTCGGACTGGAAGGCGTTGGGGCGCTGGTTCCGGCAGCCATGCAAAGCACCTAGAGATGAAAGGGCCCTGATTTAATGTACCATTATAGACGTGTCGGGCGGCAAATTGGTTCCTTTTTTCCCCCTCGTTGGGACGGCCTGCAACTTGGCGACCGTTGCGGCCGCTGCTGCTGCTCGTCGCTTGTTACGGGGTCGGGCGACAGATTCTGTGTCTTGAGGCAGGGCCAGGGGCGGCTGAGGGGCTCGGTTGCCGCGTTGTTCGCGGGCCGCTAGGATTGATCGCATAACCCCGCTGCGCAGTTTATTGCGCTCCCCCGCCGCCATGGGTTTTGCGGCCCGCCTCGCAAGGACTTGCCTCGAATGCCGGCTCTCGCCCCTTCTGTTGCAGATGTCGTGTTCCTGCACCCCGACGACAATCTTTGCGTCGCCATTCGTAATCTTCCTGAAGGAGCGACGATTACGGCAGGCGGCCGCACCGTAACGCTCTCGGGAGCCGTGCGGATGGGGCACAAAATCGCATTGGAACCAATCGCCCGGGGCGAACGGGCCGTTAAGTATGGCCAGACCATCGGCTTTGCCACCGAGGCGATTGAACCGGGCGACTGGATTCATACCCACAACGTCGCTGCAGGGGCGTTTTCGCGTGATTATCAATACGCCACCGAGGTCCCTGCGGATCCCGCGCCTATCGAGGGCCGCACCTTCATGGGGTATCGCCGCGCCGACGGCAAGGCGGGCACGCGCAACTATTTGGCGGTTATTTCAACGGTCAACTGCTCGGCTTCGGTCAGCAAGTACGTCAGTCAGCGATTCGACCAGTCGATTCTGAAACAATTCCCCAACGTCGACGGCATTCTGGCGCTCACGCACAAGGCGGGCTGCGGCCTGCAGTACGGCGGCGATGATCATCAGCAGCTCAATCGCGTGTTGGCCGGCTTTGCCAAGCACCCGAACGTAGGTGGTTTTTTGCTGATTGGCCTGGGCTGCGAGACGGCAGCCATGCCCTACTTGGTCGAGAACTCGGGGCTGGTGCAGATCAACGGCACGACGCGCAAGTTGCCGCCGATTCTCAGCATGCAAGATTGCGGCGGCACCGTCAAAACCATCGAAGCGGCCCATCGTCAGATCATGAGCATGCTGCCGAGCATCAATGACGTCCGTCGCGAAGCGATCCCGGCAAGCGAGATTATCCTCGGCACGAACTGCGGCGGTTCCGACGGCAACTCGGGCATCACCGCCAATCCGGCGCTCGGCATCGCCAGCGACCTGCTGGTGGCGGCGGGGGGCACGTCGGTGCTCGCGGAAACTTCCGAGATCTACGGCGCGGAGCAACTCTTGACTCGGCGCGCTCGCACGCGGGCCATTGGCGAAAAACTCATCGCGCGGATTCGCTGGTGGGAGCATTATGCCGCCATGTTCGGCGTCGAGTTGAATAACAACCCTTCGCCGGGCAATAAAGACGGCGGATTGACGACGATTTACGAAAAATCGCTGGGCGCCGTGGCAAAGGCGGGCTCGACGGCTCTATCGGGCGTGTACCTTTACGGCGAACCGATCACGTCAAAAGGCTTTGTGGTGATGGACTCGCCGGGCTTTGATCCGGCAAGCGTCACCGGCCTGGTGGCCAGCGGTTGCAACATGGTGGCATTTACGACCGGTCGCGGCAGTTGCTTCGGTTGTAAGCCGACTCCTTCCATCAAGATTGCCACCAACACGCCGATGTACGAGCGGATGATCGACGACATGGACGTCAATGCCGGAGTGATCCTGGAAGGCGTGCCCGTGGCGGAGGTCGGCCGGCAGATCTTCGAGTTAGTGCTGGAAGTGGCCAGCGGCAAGAAGACCAAAAGCGAACTACATGGTATCGGCGAGGAAGAGTTTGCGCCCTGGAGCATCGGCCCGACGCTTTAAATTGCGCATTCCCTAGTCTTTTCTCATTGGACGAACGTGAGCAACGAATCGACGACTCGAAAGATTTGCGATCGATGCGGCGCTCAATTCTGGTGCGGCGCGCAAGTAGGTCAGGCTGGCTGCTGGTGCGCCGAGTTGCCGCAGATCATGCCGATTCCAGCCGAAGGGGAGTGCTTCTGTCCCGAATGCCTGCCAGTTGAAATTCGCGCCCGACTGATAAACGGCGCAGTGCGTGGGCCGAACCAAGGCTCGGCGAAGGATAAACATCGACGAGCCCGGCAATAGATTCTACTAACGCAAGTTCTTGCGGGTCCGTTGTTTACTTGCTGGTTAAGTTGTTTACTTGCTGGTTAATTTGAAGTCGAAAGTCCCACCTTGCGGCGTGACAGGCTGGGAGAGCACAGTCGCCTCCAAACGAGAATATCGAGGGGGCAACTGCTCGACGGCCTCAACCATGGCGGGCAGTTCGCCCGGCGCCAACAAAGAACCGTCCGGCTTAACCATGCGACTGACGGTGACCTTGCAATTCCCATTGAGACTCGCGGCGCGCCCCTCGGCCCCCTGCAATTCGTAAGTCCCGTCCTCTTTCGTCCTGCCGACAAACGCCGCGGGAGGATCGAAGACCATGAACATCACGTCAGCGCCCGCCAGCGGCTTACCGTCCAGCGTGACCGTGCCTTTGACTGGCACCGCCTGAATTTTCGGGACCGTCGCCGAACGACCGCAACCACAAAGCGCCAAACAAACCACTGCCGACGCTCGCCAAGCTTTCATATGGATTTCGCCCTCTCGCAACGATAGGAATGATAACGCGTTGATAACGATCGCGAACTCGGCGCTCGGTCCTGGCCGAGCGCCGAGCGTTTTGCGTTTCAGTTTTTAGAAGTTGCCCGTCGCCATGCGATCCGCCATGCTCCCAAGGCGGCCGAGGATATTGATGTCGGTAGATTCTGAGATGAAACGAGTCGAACCATCTGCCATGCAGATGATGCAGCCGGCCGGGTGCAGTGATCCTGCCATCCCCCACGAGGCGAGGCGACCGACCTGGGGCTGGTAGGTCGGCGGCCCGGTGTAATAGGTCCAGCAATTGATCGGACTCGCGCATAAAGGACACGACGAAAGCGGGTAGCCGCTCAGCCGGTCGTAGAGCGAGATGCCAACCATCACCCAGCCGCGATACCCCCAAGCGTTGCCATTGCCGTTGAGGACGGTCCGCGTGGTCTCAATAACGGCTACCGTGCTGCTGGTCCCGTCCTGAATATCCCCGGTTGTACAGTGGCTATTGTTTCCGAACATGGCGCGGTACGTTTTGTAGTTTGCCACCATGTAATCTGACCAATAGTTCACCCAATAAAAATCATAAATGGGAGTCGTCGAGAAGTCGTAGTTCACTCGTGTCCCATACAGCTGGCTATTGGGGGAAATCGCGTAGTAGGCCGACGAGTTGTCAGTCGTCGCCTTAACCCCGTCGTCGCTGGGGCAATAAAACACCGGCAGTTGCATGGCCATCAACGCCGCGTTGCCATTCGTCGCCGG
>JAICIG010000025.1 GCA_025924495.1 Pirellulales bacterium
AAGCTGCTTCCGGGCATGTATGCCGAGGTTCGGTTCCGTTTCCACCGCAATGCGCCGCCGCTGCTCGTACCGGGTGATACCCTCATTTCTACGAACTCCGGAATGCAGGTGGCCGTCCTGACGGATGCCGAACTTGCAGGAGAGGAGACAAAGCCATGACGCGTTGGATGTTGGCCTTGCGGATGTTCCTCGTGGCTTTGCTCGTCCTTGCCGCCGGACAAGCGGCGCGTGCTCAGGATGATGCAGACGAAGCGCGCGAGCGGCAAATCATCGAGCGATTCATGACCGTGCTGGAAAAGAACCCGCGGCGCGGTACTGCACTGGATCGCATCTATGGCTATCACGTCGAACGCGGCACACTCGACAAGCTGGCGAAGACGTATCAAGAGCGGACCGCTCAGGATGCCGACGACGGCGCCTCCTGGATGATTGTGGGCTTGCTCGAATCGCAGCGCGGGCATGACGCCGCAGCGGTCGCCGCCTTCCAGCAGGCCGAACGAACCGACGCCAAGAATTACCTGGCGTCCTATTATCTGGGCCAGTCGCTCGTGCTGGTCGGCCAACCCGAAGCGGCCGCCGCGGCTTTCGAGCGGGCGATCGAGCGCAAGCCGCCGCCAGCGGAACTGCTGGAAGTGTTTCAATCGCTGGGCCGCGTCTACCAGCGAGCGCAGCGAAACGAGCAAGCATTGGCGGTTTGGACGCGGTTGGAAAAGCAGTTTCCCGACGACGCCCGCGTTCAGGAGCAAATTGCCTCGACGCTGGCTGAAGAAGGCCAGCACGCCGAGGCCCTGACCCGCTATCAGAAGCTGGCCCAGGCGACCAATGACCGCTACCGGCAATCGTTGTTTCGCATGGAGGCCGGGGAGTTAGAACTGAAGCTCGGCCAGACGGCCGAAGCCCTGGCTGGCTTCGAAACCATGTTGGCCGATCTGAATCCGGATAGCTGGCTTTATCGCGAGGTCCGCCGCCGCATCGAAGAGGCTTTCTTGCGCAACGACGATCAGGCGGGCTTGGCAAAATACTACGCTGGATGGTTGAAGAAACACGATGACGACGTTGACGCCATGGCCCGGTTGGCCCATACGCTGGCGGCACAAGGCCGGGTACCTGAGGCTCAAAACTGGCTGGAGAAGGCGATCAAGCTCGCCCCCTCGCGAAAAGAGTTGCGGCTGACATTCATCGAGCAGTTGGTCTACGACCAGCGCTGGCCCGAGGCGATCGCCCAGTACGAGGCGCTCGACAAAACCGATCCCGATAACCCCGATTACTTGCGCGAATGGGGGCAACTCGTTTTGCGCGACAAGTCTCGCGACGAGGCTCAGCGCAAGCAAGCGGCGGCCAAGGTCTGGCGCCGGTTGGCGATCGCGCGGCCGAAAGATCCGCTGGCCGCCACGCAGGTAGCCGACCTGTTTCGCCACGCCGAGATGACCGACGAGGCGCTGGAACTTTACCGTCGCGCCGTCGAGCTTGATCCCGACTCGCCGCAGTACCGCGAGTATCTGGGCGAGTATTACCACACGCTCAAGCGGTCCGAAGAGGCGCTGACCACGTGGCGGGCGATCGCCGCCGGGCCGAACCGCAACGCCAAAAACTTGGCGCGGCTGGCGGAGGTGCTCTCGGGCTTTGGCTATCTGAAAGAAGCCGTCGACACGATGGGGCAGGCCTGCGAACTGGAAGAGGACGACTTTTCCAGGCAACTTGCCTATGCCGAGTTGCTCGGCCAGGACCGGCAGTTCGACAAAGCACTGGCCCAGCTCGAGATCGCCGAAAAGCTGGCCGGAAACGACGAAGAACACGAAGGCGTTTTGACCCAGCAGATCAAGATCTACGAAGGGGCCGAACGGCTAGCGGCCCAGATCGAGGCCTTGGGCCAGCGGCTGGAATCGGACGCGAAGGCCGGCGCCGGCGACTGGTACCGGCTGGCCCGGCTGCGCGAGGCGGCCCGGCAACTTCCTGAAGCGACGGCGGCCATCAACAAGTCGCTAGCGCTCGACGGCAAGTCGGCGCGGGCGCTTGGTGCGGCGGCAAGAATCGAGGAGGCTTCGGGCAATCTGCTCGACGCCGCGAACACCTATCGCAAGCTGGCGGCCATCGACCGTCGCTCGCGAACGCTTTACTTGACGGAAGTCGCCAAGCTCGAAGCCCGGCTCGGCCGCCGCGACGACGCGCTGGCCGCCGGTCGCGAACTGCTGGCCGCCGCACCGGGCAACCCGGAGCATTACGAATTCTTCGCCGAGCTTTGCTTCCAGCTCGGCGAAAGCGAAGAAGGGCTGGAAACGCTGCGCCGTTCGCTGCGGGCCAACCCCAGCGATCCGAAGGTCTTGTTGACCTTGGCCCGCACTCTGGCCGACCGCTTCCGCACGGACGAGGCAATCGAGCTTTACTGGCGGGCCTTCGAGAAGGCGACCGAGCTGGAGCCCAAGCTCGACATGGTTTCGCGGCTGACGGAATTATATCTACAAACAAATCATTTCGATCGCTTGCTGGAGCGTCTGGAACGGCTGCGGCGCGAAGCCCGCAAGTCGCGCGAGCTGAGCATTTGCGTGGCGCAGGCATATCACGCCGCGGGCGATTATGGCACGGCGGGCCAGGAACTGGTGCGGCTGTTGTCGCAGAATCCCAGCGACACCCAGCTTTTGCAGCAGCTTTCGACGCTGATGGAAGCCGAGGGCGACCTGGACGAGGCGGCCAAGTATCAGCAGCAATTGGTCCGCCTGGCGCCTGGCAAAGAGACCGAAACGCGGCTGGCCTTGCTGTTGACCCGCAACGGGCAGACCGAAGAGGCCAGCGCCATCTGGCAGCGTCTGACTGAACGGGAAGAGGACCCTGAGAAGGTGCTCAGCGCCATTGGCAGCCTGATCAGCTCCGGCAAACTGGAAACCGCGCTTGCCGTGACCGACCGCGCCTTGCGCGAGCGGCCCGACGATTGGGAAATGCTCTATCGCGAAGTGCAAGCCTTGGCCGCCGATAAGCCGCAAGAGGCGGCGGTCCGCTGCCGCAAAATCATGGCTTTGGACCGCAACGATGATGAGCTCAGTTCGGAAGCCAAAGCGCTGAAAGCGCGCACGGCCCGGCAACCCACGGGCGCCTCCTCTCGCCAGACGCCGCTCGTCGGCCAAATGCCGCAGGTGCAATCGCGAATTCAACTGATCTATCAGATTCGCGATGTCACAGGCTTGCAAGTTCGGAACTACTACGGGAACCAATCGCGGCTCTGGGCGCCGGGCGATTTCGGACAGGCGCGGATGGCGGCTCTGGCCTGGCTGTTGGCTTTCGCCGAAAAGGACGGCAAGCAGGACGCATTTCTCGCCGAACAAAAGCAGTCCCGCGACGAGGTGGAAAAGTCGGACGATGCCAGCCGCCGGCTTCGCGCACGATGGGATTGGTATTATCTGCAAGCCGTCCGGCAGGACTATCCGGCCATGTTCGAAGCTGCGCGAGCGCTGGCCGACGGTGACGATCCGTCGGGGCAATGGGTTTATCTGGCGTCGCTATCTAGCCGGACCGTAACGCCCAATCGCACGACGACGTCGCGCTCCGCCGGCGGCGGCGACGACGGCATCGAACCCCTGGCCGCCGACGAACTACAGCGGATGCTGGCCGCCTATCGCAGCCTCCGCAAAAAGCGGCCCGAGTTTTTCGCCCAGTCAGGCTACTACGGGCAGTTGGCGCTCAACAACGTGTCGTCGGAACTGCGCCGCGCCAAACGCACCGACGAGGAGCAGCAGATCTATGCCGAAGCGCTCGACGCAGTCGACCAGAGCGCGAGCATCGTCTCCATGCTGTCTTTCGCCGGCCAGCGCGGCGACGCGGCAAAAGCGATTGAACTGCTCGACAAGCTCGGCCGGCAGCACGGCAATCGCCGCGGTCCGATCGGGGCGAACTACTCGAGTTCGGTCGCTCAGGCTTTGGCCCAATTGATGGGCAAGCAGGCGGAAGCCAAGCAACATGCCGAAGTATTGCGGCTGTACGACCGCTACTGGGCCTACGTCTTGCAGCAGAAACGGGCTGCGAGCCGCCCCAGTTCGACTCGCCGCTCGAGCACGAACGCGAATTCGCCTTATTACCAGATCTATGGCGCATCGAATGCGACGAACGTCCGCATTTCTTTCCCGCTGCCTAACGATTATTTCGATGCGGGCGGCATCATGCTGTTGCGCAACGCGTACGAAATCTACAAACGCGACGACTTGCTGAGCGACCTTTTGGCGCATCTGCGCGCGGCTGCGGCCGATCCCCAGCGTGGCGCGGACCGTATCTACCCGCAGTTGGCCGTGGCCTATGTCGAGTCGTGGCAAGAATCGCCGCGCGAAGCAGTCGATGAATTCGCCCGGGCCTGTGAATTCGCACCCGACGATTTAGACCTGAAGCTCGAACTGGCCGAATTGTGCGAAACGAACGGCGACCTGGAGGAGGCCTTGGAATTGGCCGACACGATCACGCCCTTGGATCAGACGACCATGCAGCGCCGCGAGCTGCTGGCCTTGCGCGTGGCAGTGCGCTCGGGCGGCATCGAACGGGCCAGGCAGGCGGCCGAGCGGCTGTTCGGGCTGCGGCTCGACGCCGAACTGCAGGTCGAGCTGGCCGCTCAGATGCGACAGTTGGGGATGCACGATCTGGCCGAAGCAGTGGTCTCTCGCGCTCGACGGCAGGCCGGCAATCGCACTGCGGCGCTGGTGGCGTTGATGTTGCAATATCAGGGCCAGAATCAGCCCGACGTCGCAGCTCAGGTGGCGCACCAGATCTTGCGCCGCGCCCCTGCTCGCCAGAACAATCTCAACTCCGGGCAAACCAGCGAAGACGTCGCCCGCGCCCAAGCTATTCAGGTGCTGGCGCGGCTGGGCAAGCTCAAGGAGATGATCGAGCGGGCCGAGGCTCAGCTGAAGAACTCGCCCCACTCGGTGCAGATCCATCAGACGCTGGCGGAATACTACCAAGCGGCCGGGGACCGCAAAAAGAGCGTCGAGATGTATCAGCAGATGGCCGCTGCCCGGCCCGACGACGCGCGGCTGCAATACCAAACGGCCCAGCAATTATCGCAAGCCGGCGATCCTGCTGCGGCCGTCGAACATTACGTCGCGGCGATCAAGAAGGAGCCGCGGCTGTTTCGCAACAATTATTGGCAGGTCGAACAAACCTTCCGGCAGGCCAAGAAGGAAGACGACCTGATCAAGCTGCTGGAAGAAATCGACCTGAAGTCACTCGGTGATTACAACACCATCACCAACTTGATCCAGAACATGACGCGCACCCCCGAACAGCGCGCCCAGGCGATGAAATTGTTCAAAATGGCCTGGGAGGCGTTTCCGACCCAGCGCGACCAGCTCCTTGGCCGAATTTATGACAATCAGTTTTGGACGCTGCCAGAGGCTTACGGCTATGCCCGCGATGCGATTATCCCAAAAGCTGGCGTGGCGCCGGCCGACGCCTGGTCGGGAGTCGCCAGGGTGATGTCGTACAGCAGCGACGGCCGGGTGAACAGTCTCGTCACCCGCTTTTTGGACGCCGCCGCTCAGCGCAACGATTTGGAGTCCGTCGAGGCGGAATTGAAAACGGCCGTCAAGAACTTTCCGCAATGGACGGGCGGCAAGTTGCTGCTGGTGCTCGTTCAGACTCGTCGCGGCCAGCCGGATCAAGCTCGCGCCGCGATCGAGGAACTGCTAGCCAACCGGCGATCGCCGCTGCCTTCCTATGTTTGCTGGGTGGCGGGTCAGGAACTGGAAAACCGCGGCGAATTAAGCGACCTGGCGATAAAGCTTTATGAGAGCACGATCGACAACGCTGACGTGCGGCTCGACTACAGTTACAGTCCGCTGAAACGCCTGGTCGGCATCTATCATCAGGCGGGCCGCGACGAAGAGGCTCGCGCACTGGTGCTGAAGTTGGCGAGGGACAGCAACTACGACAATTACGATCCGAGTTACGCCGCTTATCAGCGAGTGGAAAACCGGACGGCGATCGGCCAACAACTGCTCGAATTAGGTTATGTCGCCGATGCTGCGAAAACCTATAACGATCTGATGGCCGACAAAGAATCATTCGAAATCTCGCAACAATTCGGCGGGCGGAACTACCAGCAGCAAGCCGAGCAAGGGCTGGCCAAGGCGATGCAAAACCTCAAGCCCGAGAATTTGCGCCGCACGATTGATTCACTTTTGAGTCCGCCCAAGGACGATGACCGAAACGGACCGGCCGTCGATTTGTTGCTGATGGTGCAGCCGCGCGACCTTTCACGGGCCGAACTGACGAGCATGCTGGCCCGCGTGTTGAAGTCGGCCGAAGCGGATCCCAGTTCGCGCGCAAGCGCCAGGTCCAAGGCCAATGCGCTGGCCGGCGACTATCCGGGCGATTTCTCCGCGCAGATCGCCGCCGCACTGGCCGCGTTCGCCGGCGGCCAAGAAGACGAAGTCAATACGGCCGTCGAACGGCTGCAGAAGCTGGTTGCCGAGACGCCGCTGGAAGAGGTCGCCGAGGGCGACCGGCCCAACTCGCGTCAGCGGACTGAGGCCGCACAGCAAGTAGGCCTCTGGCTGGTGGCCCGCGAGTGCCTGAAGCGAGAATCGCTTCGCCCAATGGGCGACCGACTCGCCGTGCGGGCCTTGCAGGCCGCTCGCCGGCAGCTCGATCCGATCTACGCGTTGGCCATGCTCCGCGAGCGAGGACAGGCCGAGTTGGACCGTGGCGACCGGGCGGCCGCCGAGCGAAGCTGGGGCGAAATGCTCAAACTCGTGCTGCCCGAACCAAGCGAGCCCAAAAACGAGCCCGGCAAAGCGGCTCGGCCGGCCCAGGGCGTCAAGAAAAGCGCCCGACTTGGCGTCGTCCGAGACGACGTCGCCGCCTGGCATCGACCATGGATTCCGCTCGCCGCGTCGTTGATGTTCTTCGCCGGCGACGCATCCGCGCAAATCGCCTTTGCCGAGAATGCCGTATTGATGTCGCAGCTCGCCTGGCTCGAACCGCTCGAGCGTCTTGAGGCGGCCGGCGCCGAGCGGCGGCCGCCTGTGTCAGGCGCCAAGCCGCCGCAGAAAACGTCGGGCTTGCCTGCCGCCACTCTTGAACAATTCGACCAAGCGCTGGAGATCGCCGCCTTGGCCGCAGAACACGGCCTGCACGAGTTGAGCCTGCGAGCCATGAGAGACTCGCTGCGGCCCGGCCCGCCGGTGCTGCCAATGAAGGCCATGCAGCGCGGCGGTGTGAGGATCGTTTCTACGTCGCCTTCCAACCGCTCGGGGGACGACCAAACGCAAATTGCCCAGCGCGTAGAAACCCGTCTCAGCCGGCTCGATGCCCTCTGGAAACAACACGCGGCGCCGCCGGCCGACGTCTATCAGGCCCTGGCCGAGGCGGTGATGCCCCGGGGCCGCCCCGGGGAAATTCTGCTCTACGCTCCGCCATTGACCGTCGCCTCGCTCGGTCGTCCAATGAGCGCCGGCAAAATGCTCGCCGACTGGGCGGTGCGCGGCGAGTGCGCCGACCGGCTCCGCGAGCAGATTGCCAAGCGAATGCCGCAACCGTTGGCTCAATTGCCCGGTCACGTACTGCTCGCACAGCTCGCCTTGGCCACGGGCGACCGCCAGGCTGCTGCGGAGCATCTCGACTGGCTTCGCGAGCGGCTGGCCGGCGAAACCTTGCAAAACTCGGCTGAGCTGGCCTGCCACGCGGCGCTGCCCGCCTTGGACGATCCGGCGTTGGCTGCCAAGGCGTTGGGCATTGTCGAGGCGGCGGCCGCGAACCTTTCGGCCCAATCGCGACAGAACTCCAACGACGAGCCGGCAGCCAGCTTGCTGCTACTGGTGGCGCGCCATCAGTTGCGCACCGGCGCGGCCGAAGCGGGCCGCAAGACGTTGCAGAATTATCTGGCAGTCAGCCAGCAAATGAACGTTCGCTATTCGGGCGATTACGGCGTGTACCGCCGCAAGCAGCAATTGGCCAAGGCGGCTTACGAATTTGCTGTAGCCAAACAGGTCGAAGACGCGCTCGACATGCTCGGGCAATACTCCGACACGACGATCGCCTCCAATTACGGGCAGATCGATGTGAGCCAGGCCACGGTCGCCTTGTTTCGCCAACTCGGCTCCATGCCCGCGGCGGAGCGTTACGAGAAGCTCAAGCAGTGGTCGCTACCGGCCAAAGACCGCAAAATCGTTCGACTGCTGGCAGCGTTTGTCCCCTACGAGAATCTGCCCGAGGCGTTCGCTGGCGCGGCCGGACTCGCGACCCCGGCCCACGCTACCGGCAATGTAGAAAGCACGTTGACCGCGCTGGTCGAGGCGGCGCAAGCGAGCGGCAAGCTTGAAGAATTGGCCGCAGCGGCTCAGGCGGCGGTGAATGATCCGAACCAAAAGATCGAGAACGCCGGCGCGCTGGCCGTGCTCGTCGAATTGGCACAGGGACGGCCCCAGGAAGCGCGGCGCGCGGCCGAAGCCGTCAAAGCTCAGTTGTCCGAGAGCACTCCGCCCAAGGAAGATCGTGCGCAGCCGACTCGCTGGGGAGACTACCTGGCGGCCCGCGCCTGTGCGGTCAGCTCGGAGTTGAACGACCTGGGCGGCGAGTTGCTTAGTTCGATGCTCATCTACGCCCAACGGACGCAGGACCAGGCGATGATCGCACGATTGCGGATTGACCTGGGAGAATTGGCGCTCAAGCGCTGCGGCGCCGAGCGGGAAGACCATGTGGCCCGATTGATTCCTTGGCAACCGGCAGTCTACCTGGATGCTTCCGCGCATCGCTCCGGCGCCGCCAAACCCTGGTGGGCCGCCGACGGTAAGCAGGCCGTGCACGTCGGCGGCGCTGCATCGGATCACTTGGTCTTCAACTACCCGTTGACTGGCGAATTCGAAATCTCCGCCGATCTGCTCGACGGCGCATGGGGTGAAGCCAATCTCAGCTTTGGCGGCCTATGTCTGGATGCATATGCCTTCTCCCAGAACGCCCTCGTCTATCCACCCGGCCGTCACGAGCAGCTTGTCAGAAAGGCGCCCTCGATTCGTTCGGGTGCATTCAACCATTACCAAGTGCGCGTCGACCCCGGCAGCGTGCAGTTCCTGATCAACGGGCAAACGATCTATCGGGAGAAGGAGCCGAGTTCGGCCGCGCCGTGGCTGACGCTATTTACCAATCGCGAGCGGCGCACGGCGTTTCGCAACGTGCAGATCAAGGGCCACCCAAAGATTCCACGCGAGGTGCAACTCGTCGTCGGCGACCGGCTCGACGGCTGGCTGGCGAATTTCTACGGGGAAAGCCAGCCCGCCCGCATTTATCAGGGCGCGCCGAACGATAATTCGGGCGGCTACTATCGGTTTGGAAACCGAAGCTTTTACGACTACGACTGGCGGGCCGCCGACGGCATCATCCGCGGCGGCCGCGCGTCCGGGCTAGCCCCAGGCGCGCAAAGCCGCCTCTACTATATGCGACCGCTGCGCGACGGAGAGTCGTTGCGCTACGAGTTTCTCTACGAGCCCGGCGCAACACATGTCCATCCAGCGCTCGACCGCCTTGTCTTCCTGCTCGAACCGGACGGCGTGGCGCTGCACTGGATGACGGACGGTGAAGCCGACGCCGGCCTAGCCTCGGACAATGTCGCCTTCGAGTCGGCCAGGCGCCGCGGCCCTGGCCGGTTGCCGCTCAAGGGGAATGAGTGGAACGCGGTCGAATTGCGCCTCGCCGAGGGCGAGGTCGCGCTGAAACTCAATGGCGAAGAAGTCTATCGCCGGCCGATGGAAGCCAGCAACGACCGCTTGTTCAGCTTCTTTCACTTCAAAGACCGGACGGCGGTCCAGGTGCGGAATGTCCTACTCGCGGGCGACGATTGGCCGCGAGAGCTAAGCGAAACACAGCTCGCAAACCTGCTCTCGCCGATCGATCCCAAAGCAGACATTGACCCAGGCCGGCTGGCCGAAATGCTGCTGGGCGAAGAAAATGTCTACCTCGGCACGTGGCAGACCTGGCAAGCTTCGCGATCGCTTCCGGCGGCCCAGCGATATGCGCTGCTGCGCGACTGGGTCTTGCCCGGCTCTGTCCATGGCTCGGTTGTGCGGATGTACGGCGACTTTACGCCGACCGACCCCGCGCCGCCCGTGGCGGAATCCGTAAGCGCGCCGTCGCCGCCGCTCGACGATGCTTTTCGCCGAGTGCATCATGGAGGCGACCTGGTCGGGCCAGCATTCGAGCTCGTCTCTATCGCCATCGCGTTAGGCAAGCTCGATGAACTTCGCGCAGAGGTCGAAGCGCGCGGGGCGCCAGACAAATATACCGAGCAGAGCAAAATGGCATTGTTGACGCTGATCGCCGTCGCGGCTGAAGACGACGAGCGGGCTCAGCAGTCGCTCGCGATGCTTTATCCGCTGGTAAAGAATACACCAAAAGAAGAAGCGGAACACCTGCGCTGGCCGGCGCTGGCGGCCGCCTGGGCGGCGCGTCAACGCCCCGCCTTGCAGCCGATTGCCCTAACCATGCTGAACCAGATCGCCGACGGGAGCCAAGGGACCGGCGCCCGCTGGGAGCGCATCTCGCGCCACCTGCGCGCCCGGGCGCTGCTGACCTCACGGCCGGATGGGAATGTCGCCTACGGAGCGCCGCTGGCGCTCAATCAATGGCGTGAGGCGAACCACCCGACTGCCTCCAGCCGGGGCAACGGGCATCCGAGGATGCACTGGCAGCATCGCCCCGGCGAGCTCATGCACTATGCGGGACACGACCACGATTACGTCTACTTCGGCGTGCCGCTGCAAGGCGACTTTGAATTGGAGGCCGAGCTGACTACATTCGGTTGGCGCGAGGTGACGACGAGTTACGCCTCGCTTGCGTTCGGAGCCCTCTACGACCAAAAGAGCTACTGGTTATCGAGTTTTGAACGCACCCGCCCCAAAGGCGCCATTGCCCCGCCGCTTGAATGGCTGGGCCAGTGGTATCGCTACCGCCTGTCGGTTAAAGACGGGCAATACGCGGCGTTCGTCAATGACCGGCAAATTTTCAGTGAACGTCTGCCCGAACACCCCGACCCGTGGCTGGCGTTTCATTGCTGGGGGCCGTACCTGGGCGAGGTGCGCCAGGTACGCATCACCGGCTCTCCCAGCGTCCCCGAGACGATCAACCTGTCGGCCGCAGCCAATCTCGACAGTTGGCTGGCAGAGTATTACGGGGAGTCGGTCGCAGGCGACAATGCCGCTTGGTCGAAGCGCGGCGAGGAGATTTTCGGACGCAAGTTAGCCGATGCCGGCGAAGGCGTACGCCAGAGCCTGCTCCAATACCATCGTCCGCTGTTCGAAGACGGCCAGATCGATTACGAATTCTACTACCAGCCGGGCGAAGCGGCCGTGGCGCCAACGCTCGATCGGCTGGCGCTGCTCCTCGAACCGTCGGGCGTCGCCGTCCACTGGCTGACCGACGCCCAGTACGATCGCACTGGCCTGACGCCCGACAACCGCGCGATCGAGCAACAAAACCGCCGCGGTCCCGCCGTGCTGCCGCTGAAAGAACACGCCTGGAATCAGGTCCGGCTGTCGCTCACGGCAGACACGATCTCGCTCCAGCTCAATGGCATGGAGATTTACCAGCGTAATCTGGAGCCGACGAATCAGCGCATGTTCGGCCTTTACCATGACGCCGCAAACAGCGAGGCTCGCGTGCGCAACGTGATCTACCGGGGCGACTGGCCGAAGTCGCTCCCCGCGCTGGCTGACCAGGAACTGGCCGCATCGCCGGCCGACCGCGCTGTGCTCGATGCCAAGAAGCTGACGGCCCAATTAAAATTCGATTTTCGGGGCAATAAGCCGATTCCCGGCGAGTTGGCGCCCGTTCCCCAAAAAGCGGCAACCTTCATTTCCCGGTCAGGCGCCGGGGCCAAGATCGTGTTGCCTGTCGGACAAGAAAAGCCCAACGCGGTCGGCTATGAGACTCGCTTCCGGCTGCGCGGCGACTTTGAAATCGTTGCGACGTACAGCGCGTTGAAAACGACGCCCGCCCCTAAGGCCTTGGGACCAGGAATCGATTTGCATCTGCGGTTGGATGGCGCCGACACTCCTGATTTGATAATTGAACGCCGGCATCTTGAGGACGGCCGGCAGATCGCCGAGTCGTTTTTCGCTTTCGAACTGCCCGAAAAGCTTGGCCGGTCGATGTTGATTTCCGCCGACCCGGCGCCATCCGCGGCCGGAAAACTCAAACTCGTGCGGAAAGGTCCGGTCGCCTACTATCTTTTCGCCGAAAATTCCGACGACTTCCGGTTGATCTCCGAACAATTGGTCGGCGAAGCCGACGTCTTGCGAGCGCAGATCTACGGCCGCGCCTTCAGCAAAGACAGCGGAGTCGAGGTCATCCTCGAGCAGTTGTCGATTCGCGCCGAATCGTTCACAGCACCCGATAAGTCTCCCTGAACGCCGGCCGACCGCTGCCTTTCGGCGCGCGGGGGGCATCGCCCCGCGTAGGTTACTGCCCACTGGGCTGAGCCAACTCGACTACATCGTCTAGAGCGTGATTCTCGATGACGATCCGTTGTTGTCGGCACGGTGCGACGTCGAGATCGCCGTTAAGCTGGTCGCTTACCTGCAATGTCCGGAGATGCTGGCCAAACTCCGGCAGCCGCCGACGTCGGCCAGCTGCGGCGTGGCCGGCTGAGCGGGGGCGCTGGCGGCCGCCGCTGAGGCTCTCGCCGACGTCCCGCCCTATGCTTCGCTGGTGCGGCAGTCAGCCGGCAACCAGACCATCGCACGCCAGATGCGATCGTCGTGCGCTACGACGACGCAGTTCAACCGCGAGACGCGAGCGTCGAAATTGGGAATCGTGCTTTCCTCGCTGACTGCAGAGGCGCCGCCGAAGAATTTTCTGACGGCTCGCGCCGCTTACCATTAGGCGATGCGGCTCGCTGCATGCGGAATCAGGACGAGTTGCTGATCAGAAAATCGCTGTACGATCACTTCTGGCAGCACGACCTCGTTCGACCTTTGCTTGAAGCGGGACGCGCAGCGGCGATCCGCTTTCGCGAACCCGTTACGCCACGGTAGCTGAACTCTGTGGGCTGTTTCATCCGCTGGCGAAGCGCAGCATTGCCTGGCAAAATCGTGCACGCGAAATTGCTTGGCGGCATGGAACTCGAGACTATCGGCAACTTGATCGAACGCCGCAATCTGCACGTTGCTCGTCGAAAAAAGCCCGAAATCGAGGAGGAAGTCTCGGCTTCCAGATTCCCAGATTCCAGCTCGTACGGTGCCATTTCCATCTCCTGACTTCTGTCTCGCTTCCCTGTCTACCGTCTACTGTCTGCTGTCTACTTCTCTGTCACGTATGTAGTTCCACAATGTCTTTGTCGTGCAAAATGTAATCGGCCTTGGCGACGCTGCCGTCGTGCATGGCGGCGCCCCAGACGCGGGCAAACTTGAAGTTCTCGGCCAGATCCTTATGGACGAGGGCCGCGACATCGAGCACAGTGTCGCCGCGGCGGACGGTAAACGGACGCTCGAAGTCGGCGCTTTTGGCGGTTGGCAGCTTGGTATAGACGCGCACGACGTCGAGCGCGGCAAAGATGGCGTTCCGCAGCGTTTCCAGCCCGTCGCCGCGCTGGGCGGAGATGACGAACTCCTGAAAATCGAGCGGGCAGAGCTCGTGCAGCAATTCGAGCCGCTCGGCGGCGCCGGGCACGTCGATCTTGTTCGGCGCAAGCAGCGTCTGCGTGTAGGAAATGCCGACGTCTTCTTCGTCCAGGCTCGAGGTTCTCGCCATCCGCGTCTTGGTGCCATTGAGGCGATCAAGCAGCTCCTGGAATTGCTCGATCCCTTCGTCGGCGCCGAGGTCCACCAGCAGCACCGCGACGTCGGCGGCGCGGATCAGGCCTTGCATGTAGGGCTCGAGATAGTCGGCTGTGACGGGCGGCGTGTCGAGAAGCTGCACCATGACGTCCTCCCACGGCATCATGCCCGGCAGAGGCGCGCGCGTGGTGAACGGATAAGGAGCAATCTCTGGCGTCGCTCGCGTGAGACTGGCCAGCAGTTGGCTTTTGCCCGCGTTCGGACCGCCGAGCAGAATCGCCGTGCCGGCGCCTTGCCGGGGAATGCGGACGCTATGACCCTTCTTGCCCGCCTTGCGCTCGACCTCCAGTTCCTTCTTGGCCTTGCTGATTTTCTGTTTCAGCTCCGACTGCAGCTTTTCCGAGGCCTTGTGCTTGGGCATCTCGCGCAGCATGACCTCGAGCCACTTCAGCTCCTCCTCGGTCGTCTGGGCGCGGCGATATTGTTCTTCCGCCTTGTGATATTGCGGGGTCAGGTTGGTGGCCATGCGGGCAGCAGTCGCTCCGGAACAGGAAGAATTGCCTGTAATTTAATGTGCCGGGCCGCAATCGGCCAGTTGCGCATCGGCGTGAGCCGCTTCGTCGGCACCCCCTGATAGCCATCTGCGGATTAACGGCGAGCCGTGCACGAGCCTGCTTGGGCTGCGTCATCTCCCTCTGACGCTCTCGAATCGATATGATTTCAAGGGGGGCTACGGTGAACCTGGAGCGGTGACGCTTCCAACGCGTTCGATGAGGCATTGGTCGTGAGCTACTTGATTGGGGTCGATATCGGCGGAACGACAACCACGCTTGCCGTCGGTAACGATCGAGGCGAGGTGTTGCATGTCGCCGGCCAGTTTGCCACGCGATCCGAACAAGGGCCGCAAGAAGTGACGCGGATCATCGCCGAGCAAGCGGTGAAGGCCGTGGAGTCGGCGGGCGGATCGATCGACGACGTGGTGGCCGTGGGGCTGGCCACGCCAGGGCCGGCCACCATGGATGGCGTGTTGCTCAAGTCCCCGAATCTTAACCCAGAGCAATGGGACAAGTTTCCGATCCGGGCGGAGCTGGAGCGAGCCTTTCAAGTCCGCCGCCCGGGGCTAGGCGTGCGTTATTTGGGCGATGGGCAGGCGGCAGCCCTGGGAGAATTTGCGATCCGCAGCCGGTTGATGAAATGGAAGCAAGCGGCAACGTTGCCTGACGAGCCCCTGTCTTCGCTGTTCATGGTCATCGTGGGGACGGGCCTGGGAGGCGGGGCAGTGCAGGAAGGCAAGGTCGTTCGCGGTCGCGCGGGACGGGCCGGCCACGCCGGGCACATCTCGTTGCCGGTGGATGCGTTTCGCTACGAGCACGATCGCCAATTGCTGGTTGGCAATTCGTACTGCACCGCCGAGTCGGCGATCTCATTGACGGCCCTTACGCATCAACTTCCCTATCGGCTGTCGCTCGACTGCTGGCAAAATCACGCTCTGCAATCGGCGGCGGGTTCGGCGCGTGATAAAGCCAAACTCCTCCGCGGCCTGGCGGACGCCGGCGATGCCTTGGCGCTCGAGCTGTTCGACGACCAGGCGCGGGCTTTGGGCATCGCGCTGCTCAACGTCAACTATCTAGGCGACTACGACCTGTTAGTTATCGGCGGCGGCGTCTGCGACCTGGCGCCCGCGATGCGAGACCGGTATATGCGGGGAGTTCTCGATTCGTATCGGCGGCACGCCTTGGATGGCTTTCGGCGAGACGTGGCCATCGAGTATTCCATCTGCGGCGACGACGCGCCGGCAATCGGGGCGCTCACATGGGTTTCCGCCGAGACGAAGTGCAACCTTGCGTTTCGCACATTCGAATCTGCATCATGAGCCTTTGAGGCCAGGATGAAACTAGCGATGCTTGCTTGTCATAAAGCCGCCGCGTTCGAGGCGCAATTCGCCGGCCTACTCTGTTCGATGATCCTGGGGGTCTGCTCAATCGCAGCGGCCGAGGAGCCTGCGACGTCCTGCTCGCAGGAAAAGGTGCGCCAGGCTGTCGTGGCGGGGCTGAAAATTGTGACTGCGGCGGCGAAGAATTATCCGAGCAACCAGACCTGCTTCTCGTGCCATCATCAAACGCTGCCCATGCTGGCGGTCGTAGCGGCTCGCGAGCGCAAGCTGAACGTCAACGAAGAGCTGCTGCCGGCGCAGGGAGAGTTCACGCGGGCGTCGTTTCACGAAGACTTGGACGATCTCAAGCAGGGTCGCGGTATCGGCGGTCGAGCGATGACCGTCGCCTACGGGCTGTGGGCGTTGCGACTGGCCGAGCTTACACCCGATGAAACGAGCGAGGCCATGGCCGTCTACCTGCTCAAGACCCAGCATGACGACGGCCACTGGTCGAAACAAACCGTCCGCCCGCCGCTGGAAGACTCTAATGTCACCTGCACGGTATTGGCGGCCTACGGGCTGCAGAAGTTCGCCGCCGAGAATCAGCGAGCCGAAGCCGATGGGGCGATCAATAAGGCCAAGCGTTGGTTGGCCGAGGCAAAGCTCGAGAGTCAGGAGGACCGCGCCGCGCGACTGCTGGGCATCGGTTGGCTCGGCGGCGAAGAGACCAGTTTGGCCGCCGCCCGCGAACAGCTCTTGTCTGCGCAACGAGACGACGGCGGCTGGGGGCAACTCGATGAAATGCCCAGCGATGCCTACGCAACAGGCCAAACGCTGTTCGTATTGCAAGCGACCGGTCTTGAAACCTCGGCGGCCGCCTATCAGCGAGGCATGAGCTTCTTGCTGCGCTCACAGTGCGAGGACGGCTCATGGCGGGTCATTACTCGGTCGAAGCCGGTGCAGCCCTATTTCGACAACGGCGACCCGCACGGCAAGAACCAATTCATTTCAATTCCGGCCACCTGCTGGGCCGTCGCCGCTCTGGCGGCCGGCTCTTGAACCGCCGCCCGGGCTGCATGGCGACTGAATGCTTTTGGCGATCGGTTGTCTAGCCTTAAGCGAATCTGGCCGGCGATTAATCTCTGTTTTGCTGGCGATGCATCTGGAGAAGATGCTGCTCGTGTCCGGATGTGCCGCCGGCATTCATCGCCATGTTGCCGCCGTCCATGGGAATGATCGCGCCGGTGATCCATTCCGATGCATCTGATGCCAGCAGCACCGCGAGCCCCATGATATCTTTCGGCTGGCCGAGGCGGCCGGCAGGAATGCCGCGCAGAAATCGGCCCTCCAAGGTCGAATCTTCGTGCATGCGAGCGGTAAGGCCAGGATTAATGACTTGAGCCGGCGTGACGCAGTTCACGCGGACTCCGCGGTAACTCCATTCGGTGCTGAGTTCTCGCGTCATCTGAATGACGGCGCCCATCGCCATGCTGTAGGCAATATGTCCGCGACCGAGCGCCGTTGAACTGGCCAGCGAGCCGATGTTCATGATTGAACCGCGGCCCTGGCCAAGCATCCGCCGCCCGGCTGCCTGGCACATCGCAAAGCGGCCGACCACCAGATTTTGCAGTACACGGTGCAAGTCGGCGATCGTCAACTCTTCAGGCTTCGCCAGGTGCCCGTCGCCGGCGATATTGGCGAGAAAATCAATCCGGCCGAATTCAGCATCGACTTGTCGAAACAGTTCGGCAATGGCCTCCGGGTCGGAGACATTCGTGGCGGCGACGATGACCTTGCGCTGCATCGCGCGCAGCGTTTCAGCCGTTGCCTCGGCGCCGGCAAGATTGCGGTCGACCAGCATGAGGTCGGCGCCTGCTTCGGCTACGGCGACAGCAGTCGCCTGGCCCAATCCCTGCGCGGCGCCAGACACGACGGCAACTTTGCCAGAGAGATCGAACAGGCTTGTCGTCATGGTTGATCCTTATTGATTGACATGTCCTCTTCGATATCCATGCTTGCGAACGAGTAATCGGTAATAGCGATTTCCATCGTGCACCTGGTTCCCGAGAGCTTTATAGGGCGATCGCGAAATGCGACGAATAAACTCGATCTGGGTCGGCGCTGTCACGCGCCAAGTCGAGGATAGTGCTCGCCTACCGGAATTGCAGCCGAACGCCGCGGCCCGATTTCGCCATGAGCATCTTGACTGGCGATTGTACTGCGCGGGCAGATCAAATCCACCAGAGACATCTAACCCTGTGAAAACCACTCAGGCGCCCAGCGGCGGAGGCGCCGTCCGGCGGGCGAAGTCGGCGGCTTCGAAGCGAAAACGCTGGAAATGTTTAAAAACGGCCGAATTGGCGGCGCAAAGATTGCACCATGGCGCATCTCGTTCTGGGGCGCAGTTGCGCGTTCGTGGTTGCAAAGATGGTTGGATCGCTGAAAGCGAGCGGGGACTATCGGCCGAATAGCCAATCGGCGAAGCACGACTATTTGTGGCCTTGCGTTGCGACGTTCGCTCTCCTGGCCTTGGTCGTCGCCCAGCTCCGTTGGGAAGGACGAGTTTGGTGGTGTTCCTGCGGCCAGGGTGATTTGTGGTGGGGAGACATCCATAGCGGTCATTGTTCACAACACTTCCTTGATCCCTACAGCTTCACGCACGTCTTGCATGGCCTCGTATTTTATGGAGCGCTCGTCTGGCTCCTTCCGCGGCTGCGTTTTCCCTGGCGTTTGTGGCTCGCCCTCGCCCTTGAGGCGTTATGGGAGGTCATTGAGAATACCGAATTCGTCATCGAGCGATATCGGACTGCCACGGCCGCCTTCGGCTATGAGGGCGATTCGATTGCGAACTCGCTCGGCGACATTCTCTCTTGCGCCGTCGGCGTGCTATTGGCTCGGTTTCTCGGACTGCGACGCGCTATCGCCCTGTTCGTGTTGATCGAGCTCGTTCTGTTGGCCTGGATCCGCGACAACTTGACGCTCAGCGTTGTGATGTTGGTTTGCCCTATGGAATCCATCAAGTCTTGGCAGGCGATGGGCGGCTGAAAGTACAAAAGTGCCTAGCTAGTTCTAAGAGTTGCTGCCTGTCGTTTTGGCGGGGCATGCAGCAACAATGCCTGCGGAGGCCGAAGTCGCCCCGTCACGCTTTCGGCCCTAGCAGCAGGCAGGTAAGATAGATTCCGACGACCTCCCGCCGGGCCTGGCCGCCATGAAAATCATCGCCGCTGGGTTCCGCGCTGCCCACCGTCAAAGGTTTCTCCGTAAAGTCGAGGCCCGATGATGACCTGCCTCTCCGGCCGGCAATCCGCTCAGACCCCCCTGCTCAACCGGGGCGCCGGATGCTGGCCGACCGGCCGCCGAGTTGCACGGCGCGCAGTCGTTGGTTGCATACTCTGGCCGGCGTTTGTGGCGGCAATCGCTCGTGCCGGCGACTTCGAGGCCGCGGCGCCGCTTATCGCCCGATTTTGCGCGGACTGCCATGGCGCCGATAACCCCGAGGCGCACCTGAACCTGGAACAACTGCGTGCACGGCCCGATTTCGCCGCGCAGTTTCGCACCTGGGAAAGAGTGATCGAGCGGTTGAAGGATGGGCAGATGCCGCCGCCTGAATCGCCGCAACCCTCTGAACAGGAGCGGGCGGATTTAATCGGCGCCGTCGCCCAAGGATTGAATTCGTACATCAGCGAGCATGCCGGCGACCCGGGTCGGGTTGTCATGCGCCGGCTGACGAGCGCCGAGTACGCTTACTCGATCGAGGATCTGACAGGACTTCAACTGATCGATGCACGCGATTTTGTGAACGACGCCGTCGGCGGGGCAGGTTTTACGAATGCGGGCGAGGCGCAATTCATCGAAGACGCGGCCTTGGAGCGGTACCTTGAAGCCGCCAAGAAGACGGCAGCGCACGCGGTAATCGGCGCCGGGCCGCTCGCCTTTGATGCCGATCCGGGTATGACGGGAAGAGAACTGTCGGCCATTCGCCGAATTCAGGAAATCTATCGGCGGCACGGCTTCCGTACCGGCGCCGGCGAAGGGGGCGAACCCTTTGGCCTGGAGCTGTATCCACAGGCGTTTTATGTCGCCTGGCAGTTCCGCCACCGAGAGCTCTTGGGGCAGCCCCAAGCCACGCTGGCCGATCTGGCACGTAAGAATGGACTCGAGCCGCGATTCGCTGAATACATCCACTCCATATTGAGCGCGCCCGTCCATTCATTTCCAACGAGCGAAATCGTGGCGCCGTGGAAAGAGTTGCCCGGGCCCGCCGCCGCCGATGAAAGTGTTCGAGACGCGTGCGGCAAGATCTATGAGCGCCTCCGCAACTGGCAGCACATGCTGGCCTCGGCCAGTTCCGATGAAGAAGAAGCTGCCGTGCTGGCCGACGGAAATATCGAACTGACGAGCGAGCGATCGTTCAAGGCCACGCTCGATTGGCCTGACGATGCCCGATCCGCTACCTTCGAGCTTTCTGTATTGCCAGTGGCCAAACGAGAAGCGAAACCGCTCGTCGTTTGGCGGAACGCGCGGATGCGATTTCGCCGCGACCGGAAATGGACGCGTTACCAGCCGCTGCGCGCTCTATTGTCTGCTGAAAGCGCCGCCAAGATTCAGTTTGGCCGCCATCCCGCGGCCGCCGAAATCGCGAAGAACGATTTTGTCCTTGGAAACGCCGACCAACTCGTGATGGAGTTTGGCGTTCCAGCCGGCGCGACAAGCGCACAACTGATTGTCGATGCCGTGCTGGACGCTAAGCACGGCGATGAATGCGTGGTTCGCTGCACCATTTCCGACGGCGCCAATCCGGGCGAAACGGCGGCGTCTACGGGAACTTACTCGGCGCTGCTGGCCGATGCCGGCGGCGAGACCTACCGCTGGTTGAAGCCCGGCATCGAGGAGTTCGCGCGGCAACTGCCGGAAATCTCACACCGCGAGCCGGCGCCTTCGGACCGCGACCCGATTCCGGCGCCGTTCGATGGCACGTACAACTCGGCCGAGCGTAATCACTTTCATGCCAAGATCAAATATCACCGCGACGATCAGTTCCTCGTCCGATACTTGCTCGATGACGCGACGCGCGGCCGCCTCGACCAGGCGTGGGCCGATCTCTTGACGTCGTGCGACTACTACGATGAGTTTTATGGCGTGGTCGCGCGGAAGTATCAGTTGCCCGCCGATTGTCGGGTAGCCGATTTCGACGCGACTTGGATCGCGAGCCTGCCTGTCGAGCCTCGGGTCTTCGTCGAACGGTTACATAACGATTGCCTCGCCGCGCAGCGCGCGCTTGCGGCCGCGGCGCCGCAGCACGTCGAGCAGGCTTTGGAGTTTGCCGAGCGAGCATGGCGGCGCCCTTTGAAGGCGGCGGAACAGGACCGGCTGCGGGCGTTTTACGCGGGGCCTCGGCAGAATAATCAGGTTGACCACGAGCCGGCCCTGCGGCTGCTGCTCGCTCGTATTCTCGTCAGCCCCGCGTTCTTGTACCGCTACGAAGCGCCGCCGCCGTCATCGGACGCGGCGCCGTTAAGCGATTGGGAACTTGCTGGCAGGCTGAGTTACTTTCTCTGGTCGTCGATCCCCGACGATGAGCTGCGCCAGGCCGCGGCGACCGGGCGTTTGCATGATTCCGAGGCGCTGGTCGATCAGGCCCGACGAATGCTCCGCGATCCCAAGGCGCGCCGACTGGCCGCGGAGTTTTTTGGGCAATGGTTCGGCTTCTATCGCTTCGATCAGTATCGCGGCATCGACGGCGCCCGATTCCCCGAGTTCGGCGATTCGCTCAAACAGGCAATGTACGACGAGGCGGTCTCGTTCTTCACGTACATTGTTCGCGAAGACCGTCCCGTGAGCGAAATGCTGTTTGCGGATTACGTCTTCGCCGACGTCCAGCTAGCGCGGCATTATGGACTTCCGGCGACGGATGCTGAGAGGCTCGTGAAAGTGGACGGAACCGGCCAATACCAGCGCGGCGGTCTGCTGCGATTGGGCGCCGTTCTGACTGTCACCTCGGCGCCGTTGCGGACCAGCCCTGTCAAGCGAGGCGATTGGATCCTGCGGCGCGTGTTAGGGACTCCGGTCCCGCCACCTCCTGCCGACGCGGGATCGATTGCGGCCGACGATGTGCAAGCCGATGGCCAGACGCTGCGCCAGCGGCTGGAGACGCATCGCCGCAACGCGACGTGCGCGAACTGCCACGCACGAATCGACCCGCTGGGGTTCGCGCTGGAGAACTACGATACCATCGGCCGCTGGCGCGAGCGATACCGCAACGATCAGCCGATTGACGCCGCCGGCGTGTTGAATGACGGCGCCGAGATCTCCGGCCCGGCCGGATTGCTTGGCTATTTAAAAGAGCACGAGCAACAATTTCATCAAACGCTTAGCGCGCGGCTGCTGGGGTATGCTTTGGGCCGCGCGGAGCTAGCTTCCGATCGGCAGCTTCTGAACGATATGGCCGGCGACCTGAAGCGAGGCGGCAAGTTTTCCGATCTGGTCGCGCGCCTTGTGTCGGGCAAGCAATTCCGCTATCGGCGCGGAAACGAGCCAACGTCCGAAACTGTTTCGCCCCGAGCGGGAGAGCAACCATGAACATTCGTGCGACGAAGGCTGCAACACGATCGCGTCGAGGATTCTTGCGCGGCTGTGGCGCCACGCTCGCGCTTCCCTGGCTCGAATCGCTGTCCTGGGCCGCCGAACCATCCGACCGGCCAGCAGGTGCGGCGGACCGACCGCCCGTCCGGTTCGCTTGCCTGTTTTTCTCCAACGGCGTCGAGCCGGCTCATTGGCGCGCCCAAGGCGAAGCCGGCCAAATGAAGATTGGTCCGGGGCTGGAACCGATGCAGCCCTATCGCGAAGACATGATCTTCCTCCGCGGGCTGTACAATGAGCAAGCGGCGGAGCACAAGAGCGCGCATCTCGGCCGGGCGCCGAATCTTCTGTCCGGCGCCTGGGTCAGCACCCAGCAGAGCGAAATCCGCGTCGGCAAAACGTTCGACCAGGTATTGGCTCAGACGATCGGAAAACAGACGGCCGTCCCTAGCCTGGTGTTAGGCATCGAACCGACCGAGTTGCGGCTGGAAGACGGGCTGTCGATGCTGTACGGCTCGAACATCTCTTGGGCCACCGATACGAAGCCGGCGACCAAAGAGATCTATCCCGCCCGCGTTTTCGATTTGCTGGTCGGCAATGGCAAAGGACGTCAACTGGACCGCAGCATCCTCGATGAGGTGCTCTCAGACGCTCGCGACCTGAAACGCCGCGTCAGCCGCTCCGACGGCGAGAAGTTGGATGAGTATCTCGAGTCGGTACGCAGCATCGAGACACGGATTGCGCGCGCCGGCGACGATGGCCGGCTGGAAGGCTGGCGGCCGACTTTGACGAAGCCGAACATGGCGCGCCCGGGCGATCCGCTGCCGCAAGACATTCCCCTTCACATGCAGTTGATGCTGGATCTGATCGTGCTGGCGTTTCAGATGGACAAGACGCGGATCGCCACGTGCATGTTGAACAACGATCTCTCGCAGATGAACTTCGGCTTCCTGGCAGGCGTGCACGGCAGCCTCCATCTCGATCTGACCCACAACGGCCGCGATCCGGAGCTGGAGGCGATGTACCTGAAGACGAACCAGTTCCACGTCGCGCAGTTTGCTTACCTGGTCAAACGTTTGAAGGCGATCAACGAAGGCGAGCGGACATTGCTCGATAACTCGGTGCTGTTGTGCTGCTCGAATCTGTTCGATGGAGATAAGCACCAGGCCGACGAGATGCCGATGCTGCTGGCCGGCCGCGCCGGCGGACGTCTGAAAACTGGCCGCGTACTCGACTACCTTGCGGCCGGCGACGAGAACCGCCGAGCTTGCAGCCTGTATCTGTCGCTGATGGACTTGATGGGCTCGCCCCAGCGCCAGTTCGGCGATGCCGACAAACCGCTCGCGGGCCTTTGATAAGGTCCGAGAATCCGTATTCGCCGCTATGCGGTTGCGGCCGTGCCGTCGGCTGCTGGCGTTACAACCCGAGCGTTGTCCGCGCGTACGAAAGACTGGCCGCGATATTGGCGTCTTCCAGTTCTACCTGTTTTTCCAGCGGCAGCGAACTCACTTGCTGCAGATGGTCGGCGCCATGCGACCGCACGAACTGCAATGTCCGGGCCAGGTCACGGCCGGGCACGGCTGGCATCGTCGCCCAATAGGGATCGGTCAGACAGGGAACCTTGAGCGGATCACGAGTGATCAGCTCCAAGGCAAAGGGGATGCCCGGTTTGGCCCTCTTGAGGATCTCGACCATTCGCTTCAAATCGAAACAGCCGGCGCCAAGAGGGATGTCTCCCAGCAGGAAGCCCTCTTCGTACTCGCGCACCGCCTGATCCTTGAGATGCACAGTGAATGCGAAAGGCGCAAGTCGCTCGACGGTTTCGATCGGATCCTCCAACAGCGCGAAGCTGTTTCCCGTATCGACACAGGCGCCCACGAACTCGCTGCCGATCTCGTCGAACAGCGCGACTCGCTCGTCGAGCCGCTGGTCCTTGTGGTTCTCCACGGCGAGCCGCACTCGATTTTTCTCGACCACTGGAAGGGCCCGCTGGAGCATCTTCTTGCCGCGGGCTTCGTATTCGCGAAACTCGGCGAGCGATTTGAACTGCTCGTAGCGCCGCCCTGGCATGATGACCGTCCGGGCGGCCTGCACGCCGACTTCGGCCGACGTGTGAATTTCGGCTTCGAAACGCGCAAGGTCCTCTTCGTCTTTCGGCGCCGCGACGATCGAATCGATGAACAGCGAATGCTCGCCCGCGTAATCTCGCAGCTTGCCCGCGGCGTCCGCGTCGAGAACTCCCAGGCTAGCCTGCATTCCGCCGGCGCCGAGCTCTTGGCAGTGCTTCAAGAAGGTCAGCGGCTCGAACAGGTCGATGCTCGCATTCTGGCGCCGCAACCACTGCCGCCGGAATCCACAATCGTAAGCGACGAGCCCCAGGCCCGTCGCCTGCGGTTTTTGCGCAGCAAATATATTCTGCCAGGAAGGAATCGCCGCAACCGCGCCCGCTCCTCCCAAGCACCGCAGGAACGAACGTCGGTCGATAGATTGTCGCTTAATCATAGAAATGCGCCTGCAAAAGTCGCCGACATTATAACTGCCGAGATCGCCACGCGTCTGCCCTACCCGGCTGATTTCTAGCGGTCGTCTCCCTCCGCAACCGGCCCATGCGACGCGCGGCAAGTTGCTTCCGGCCCAAGCAGCCGGCCGGTAAGATAAGTCGCGACCGCCTTCCGCCAGGTTTGTATGCCATGAAAATCACCGCCATCGCGATCACGGTTGTTGAGATTCCACAGACGGCGGTGATCGCTCCCTACCGTTCGCACGTGCGCAGCAGCTCGACGACGCGCAGTGCGATCGTGCGACTGGAAACGAATACGGGGCTGGTCGGCTGGGGCGAGTACAACGTGAACTTTCTCGAGGGAGTCAACGCCAGCCGCACGCAGGCGGAAGCCGCGGCTTGGCTGCTCGGCCGCGATCCGCTGAATGTGGCGGAGTTTCATCGCACTTGTCCGCTAGAAACGCGGCTTAAGTCGGGTATCGACATGGCGATGTGGGATCTCCGCGGCAAGGCGGCGGGCCAGAGCGTGGCAGTGTTGCTGGGCGGCGTCATCCGCCCGCAAGTCGAGCTGGCGGCATGCATGGGTATTCAATCGTACGAGCGCGCCGGAGAAATGGCGGCCTATTATGTGGAGCAGGGTTTCAGCACGCTCAAGACCAAGGCCGGCGCCGACATGCAAGAAGACCTGGCCATGGTGCGCGGGGTGCGCGATGCCGTCGGCAATCGCCTCAAGCTGCGAATCGATCCGAATCGCGCTTACACGCCCCAACAGGCGGCGGAGTTAGCCCGGCGGCTCGAAGAATACGACTTGGAGTATCTTGAGCAGCCGATACCGGCCGAGCCGCTCAGCGATGCGGCCTGGCTGCGGCGCCAGTCGCGGACGCCGCTTGCACTCAACGAAAGCGTCACCGATCCGGCCAGCGTGTGGCAGATTCTGCGAGAGGACGCCGCCGCGTTCATCCTGCCCGATACGCCGCAGGCCGGCGGCATTGAGCCCTGTGTGAAGATCGGGCACGTCTGCGAAGCGGCCGGCGTGCCGTGCATTATGCACTGTGGCCACGATCTCGGTCCCAAGACGGCTGCCATGGTGCACGTCGCTGCCGCCTGCCCGGCGTACAGCCTGGCCAACGACAGCACTTACTATGGGCTGGTCGACGATGTTTGCGTCGAGCCGCTGCCGATCGTCCGCGGCAAGATTGCCGTGCCGAGCGGACCGGGTTTGGGGATCGAATGCGATCCGGAAAAGCTGCGACGGTACGCGGTGGCCGAATGAGACGGATCTGTTGGCATTATGACCCTGCCGGGGTCGCTTCATCGAGCCGACGCGATGGATTAATGCCGAGCCAGCAGAGCGCCGAGGCGACGTAGACCGCGGCAATCAGCCAGAAAACCGTCGACCAGCCGTAGTCCTGCTTGACGGCGCCAATCACAGGTCCGGCCAGGAAACCGCCCAGGCCGCCGATCGTATTGACCATGCCGAAGACTTTGCCCGAGGCGCGGCCGCCGATGTCAGTGACAGCGCCCCACAAGGTCGGCAGGCTCCAGTCGGTAAAGAACTTGGCGAACGCCACCACGACCATCATCCAGCGGCCGTCGTCCAACGAGAGGCTGGCGGCGATCAAGAAAGCGGCCGTGAGTTTGCCGGAAAGGCCAACGGTCATGCGGCCGAAGCGGAGTTTGCCTGTACGGCGGATGATGAAATCATTGAGCATGCCGCCTGCGGCGCCCCCGAGCGCGCCGGCCCATAACGGAAGGCTGGCAAAGACGCCCATCGCGCCCTTGGTCAAGCCTTTTTCCTCTTCCAGAAAGAGAGGAATCCAATAGACGAACAAGATGTCGGCGAACGTGCTGGTAAAGCTTTGCAGCATCATCAGAGCCAGGCTGGCGAAGACCGCAGGCGGCGCGCGTCGTACGGCAATCGTGGCTGGTTGGGCTTCGGAGCAATCATGGTCGCCGATTAATTGCCGCTCGGCGGCGTTGGTCTGTGGGTGCACGTTGGGACTATCGCGCAGAATCATTCGCAAAGCCGCCGCCAGCAGTACGCCGGCGATTGCGATGGCAAGGAGCGCCGCGCGCCAGCTGAGCTGCATTTGGTACATCAGCACCGTACCGATCAAAAGCGGAGCGCAGGCGCCGCCGATCCGGCCGGCGGTGACGCCAACCAGCCCTTGCACTGTTGTTCGCACATCGAGGGGAAACCAACTGCGAGTGATCTTGCTCAGGTTTGGATAGGCGCCGGCTTGCATTACGCCGAAACCTATTCTGACGGCGGCGAATGACCAGAATCCGCGCGCCAGCGCCGTGGCGCCGACGGCGGCAGACCAACCCAAGGCCATCAGCGGCAACACGGCCGCAGGGCCGAAGCGATCGCCTGCCATACCGGTGGGAAGCTGAAAGGCGGTATAGGCCGCCTGGAAGGTTGAATCGAGCCAGCCAAGCTGCGTGTCGGAAAGCTGAAACTCCTGTTTGAGCTCCTTCTTGATCACTCCCCAACTATAGCGATGCACATAGAGCATCGAACTCGTCAGACAGGCGAGCGCGAGAATGATCCAGCGAATTCTCGTGGGCCGTTCGACAAAGGAGGACTGATTCACGCGAGCCCTCGTCCTTACAGCGGCACCCTTTCCTCGGACGACTCATTGGGAAGGCTTTCAGTCGGCCGATCATTGGCTCTAGGATTGTACTTCCAGCTAACGGAAGAGGATAAACTGGCCGTCGTTGCTGACGAGGCCGGCGGCGCCGTTGCCGGAACTCTTAGCAGAGCCGGGGCGTCCGATCGGGCGAGCCCGCTTGTCGTATAATTGCCACCCTAACTGTGAATCTTTTTTCCAGGCTACCAACGTGTCGCCATCGCGATTTGTGAGAGCCAGCAGGCCGGTGCGCATGCCGCTTGCTCCCGGCGTCTTGACCTCGCCCGGCGACAGCGCCTCGCCATCGCGATCGAGCCGAGCGAAATAAATCTGGCCCTGTGTGGGCCAGGCGGCCACAAATCCCTCGGGCGTCGCCGAAATCGAATAGTACGTCATCGGGCAAGAATCGGTCTTCCAAGGGGTGCTGCTGACTTGCCTGCGCGTGACTTGATTGCGGCGCTGATCCCAGAGCGCCAAAAACATATCGCGATTATCGTCCGTTTCTTCGCGGTACAAGATGGCGAGTCTTCCGTCTGCTGCATAGGTGCAAGCGGTTGTGCAACAGTTGCACGGGTTGAAGGAGGCGTCGATCTCCACGGCAGGTTCGAACGACGTTCCGTTGTCGTGCGAGACATTGGCATAGAGTTTGTCCGACAGCCAACAGGCGCTGACGTTACCTTGATCGTCGGCGGCGAGCGAGAAGCCCTCGCTGGGTTTGTGATTGATGTTTTGCACCGGAGTGAAACTTTCTTCGCCCGGGCCGAGCCGCGCGTAGTAGAACCCCCATTCTTCCTTGGGCAACTTCAGTTTCCAGGCGTTCGTGCCCATCGCCACGTGGACCCGGCCATCGGCGCCCACCGCAAGATCCCAGCTAGTGAATTCCAACCCCGGCTTTTGCGACGTGCGATCGACAAGGGGAATGGCACGGCTGAAGGTCTTGCCGTGATCAGTCGACCGCGCATACTGCGGTCCCCCGGGCGAATCGCAAAGCAGGTGCATGGCGCCGGCAGAATCGCACCTCGCTGCGATGGGCTGGCAATTGTGCGGAGCCGCGAGGGTGATAATGCTCTTCTTGCCGTCGCCGGCTTTTGCCGCCGTCGCCGACAGCCAACCGAGGTTGATCAGAACAATGGCAAATATCATTCGCTCGGTTTTGGCCAGCATGTAAGTCTCCGTCGTTTCGAACAGCGCGCCGCGGCGGCCGGCGTGGTTACAGGACCATCGAGCACATCGAGGATCATCATACGCCAGTCAGCGCACGATGCAAAATCTTGCTGGGCAATGGAGAGTGACCGGTCGCCGGATAGGCAGATTGCACTATCCTGGGGCCGGCGACTCGCCGCATCGGAAACCTGGCCGCGACAAAGTTCTCTTCGCGGCCAGAGACTCGCCCGTTGTCCCGGTTATCGCCAAAAACAGCAGACGGCGAGAAAGATGGCGGAGATGCTGACGGCCAGACCGAATGCGCGAGGATGGCGCAAGGCATAGTGGTCGACGTCAAATCGCCAGTCGAGGCAGGCGACAATCCGGCTGGTATCGATCCAACGGCCGCCCTGCTGCGCAAGTGCCTTAAAGCAGCCCGGGCTCACCACGGCAATCAGACCGCAAATTGCGGAGAAGATCAGGATCGTCATCACGAGCGGCTGCCAGATCATCGAAACCGTTGCCATGACGGACGACGACCAGTTCGCCGCTGCGAAGCCCATGTCGCCAAGCAATTGAATGCGCATTACGTCCATATCTTGCCTGCTGAAAGCACGCGAGTCTGTTGAACTGCAGAGTGAGAAAATTCAGCGTAGAGGGCCGATGGAGGGAACTCGAGGCGGGGCGCCGCCGCACGGCAGCGGCGCAGGTACAGCGATGGAAAACCAACGGACGAGCATTCATCGGCGCCGCAACCGCCTCACAAAAAGGCATTTCAGGTTGCAACTTCGGCAGCCTGGCGAACTCGGTTCGCGAGTCCCATGGCTTTGCGTCCCGATCTCACGATCGGTTTGCCTTTATCGATTTGCTCGCGGCAGCGAGGCGTCGCCTTACTGCCGCAAAGGATATCTACGTCGCAAAGCGACATCGGTCAAATACCGGACGCTCGCTGAACTACACGCTGCGCAGGCGTTCCGTCGACTGGGTTTATATCAAGCTTGCGGAAGGTAGCGGCGCGGCCGAGGAATGCCCTGCTTTTGCGGGGAGGAGCCTCAATTGTGAACTAGATTCAAAGGTGGCGGACCGTGAATGTTCCAGCCTTCGCCAGGGCAGCAGCACTGATGAAAGACGTCTTCCTTCCCAGCCAGATTGTGCCTGTCGCGGTTGAGTCGATTCGGCCGAACGCGCCGCTCGATTTCGATTTGTTTATGCTGGCTGGCCGGAAGCAAACGCCCGTGCTGTACCGGGAACATCATTATCCGATCGAAGCCGCCGATATCCGCTCGCTGAGCGAAAATGGCATCGAAACACTGTACATCGCCGAGCGCGATTCCGCCGCGTACGAGCGCTACGTGCGCGAATGGGTAATCCCCGATCGGGCGATCCCGGCGGCCGAACGCTACAAGATTCTGCGCGATATTTCCCGAGCCAGTTTCTTGCAGGCCCTGCAAAGCGATTGCCCCGCCGCAATGGTGCAGAACGCCATGCGGATGGGCGAAGAAATCGTCAATGCGATCTGCGACGACGATGTCGTGCTTGTCGATTTGTTCAGCGTGATGAAGCACGATTACTGCACGTTCATGCATGCCACGAATGTCTGTGCCTATTGCCTGGCACTTTCCACGGCGCTTGGCATGACGGACCGTACGGCGCTGATCACTATCGCCGTCGGCGCCTTGCTGCACGACATCGGCAAGCGCAAAATTCCGGCGGCAATCCTCAATAAGCCCGGCAAGCTGACCAAACGCGAATTCGAGCAAGTCAAACGACATCCTCAGGACGGTTTCGAAGAACTTGCCGAGCGGACTGATTTGGGCTGGGGGCAGCTGATGATGGTGTACCAGCACCACGAGCGTCCTGATGGGCAAGGCTACCCGGTCGGCATTGAACAAGATGAGATCCATCCTTGGGCCGAGGTTTGCTCCGTGGTTGACGTCTTCGACGCGCTGACCAGCGAGCGCCCCTACCGCAGGCCGATGCCGGCGTCGCGCGCGCTGGAATATCTGCAGAGCAAAGCGGGAACACAATTCAACGCGGAGATCGTCCAATGTTGGATTCGGGTCATGACCCAAAGGCGCTGAGCGACTGGGTCGCTGCGTCCACCTGCAAAGTCGAACTGCCGGCGACCTGGCAGGATTTTTTCAATGAGACCGGTTTGACGCCGACGTATTCCGGCGACCCGCGCCGATTTCCCCGGTACCGCGCGCCAAATAAGGCGGCCCTGGAGTACCGGCAAACCCTGCCCGGTAAACCGCGGCCTTCGGGCTGGCACGGCATTTATGCCAAGGATATTTCGCGCGAAGGGTTGGGCTTCCTGCATAGCGAGCAGCTTTATCCACGCGAGCGAATGCGAATCGTTTTATCGGATGGCATTCCGCGCGTGGTCGAAGTGGTTCATTGCCGCCGCGTTCAACGCCTTTGTTATGAAATCGGGGCCAGATTCGTCGCCGACGTCAAAGGGCTGCCCCCGGCGAGCAGGGCGCAAACCGGCTGAAGCGGAAGGCCGGGATGCGCGCTGGCGCAGGGCATTAGCCGAAGAGCGGATCGATTGGTTTGCCTAGCGCCACGGAATGAGGTCTGCCGAGCGGATCGCGTATGCGGCTCTCGGCGGGAATTCCCAGCGCCTGGTAAACGGTCGCGGCAATATCCTCGGGCGTCACGGGATCTCGCGCTGGATAGGCCGCAAAGCGGTCGGACGCGCCGTAAACAGCGCCGCCACGAATTCCGCCGCCTGCCAGCAACACGGTATAGCAGTGCGGCCAATGATCGCGTCCAGCGGCATCGGCG
>JAICIG010000026.1 GCA_025924495.1 Pirellulales bacterium
CAGAGTGCTTCGTCCCAGGTGTGTCGTGCTCATCGAGGTTTCCCTTCTTTAAAGGATCAAAGTCGTGCCGGTATCTTGTGCCGAGCGGCTGGGCCAGTCAAGGAACACGTAGTCCCAGCCTCCAGGTTCCTGATTTCCGCAACCGTAGAATTCGATCACCGCGGTGCAGGCACTCGCCATGGCGGCATCTACGGCCGACCTGGAATCTGGAACTTGGAACTTGCCGGTGTCCCGCCTATCATCAGCTTATGAGCCAATCTGCTGCCACGAGCCCCATGCAACCGCTGAACCGCCGCAGGCGCGTGATGGTGCTCGGTTCGGGCGATCGCCCGAATGTGCCCGCCGAGGCCGAGCGATTGAGACCGGCCATTGAAGCCCTGGCCGACATTGTGGTCTGGGATCTTAAGTACGCCGTCGATCTAACCGAGATCGACGCCGATCTGGCAATTGTGCTGGGCGGCGATGGTTCGATCTTGCGGGCGGCGCATCAGATGGGCTACCGCCAAGTTCCTGTGATCGGCGTCAACCTAGGGAAATTGGGTTTTCTGGCAGACCTGTCGCCGGCCGATTTTTTGCAGGCGTGGCCCGATATCTGTGCGGGCAAGTTCCGCACGATCGAGCACCTGATGTTCGAATGCCGCCTGGAGCGAACGACCGATCCAAGGCGACAGCATTGGGAAACGGCGTCCGCCCAGTTGGGATTGAACGAAGTAGCGGTCCTAGCCGGGCCGCCGTTCGCCATGCTCGACATTCATCTCTACGTTGACTCAGAATTGGTAACTACCTATAGTTGCGACGGTTTGATCGTCAGCACGCCTGTCGGCTCGACGGCGCACAACCTTTCGGCCGGCGGACCGATCCTGCGCAAGGACTTGCAGGCGTTCGTGATTTCGCCGATCAGCCCGCACACGTTGAGCAATCGTCCGGTCGTCGATGCGGCCAGTCGGGTTTATGAGTTGGTCGTTCCTCGTCCGCACGCCGGGACCGCCGCGATCGTTGACGGGCGCGTGCTGTGCTCGCCCATGCAACCGGGAGACCGGGTGCGAATCGAGCGATCGCAAGCGAAGTTCAAGCTAGTCGAGGCGCCTGGATACGGGTATTACCGTACGTTGCGTGAGAAGCTCGGCTGGGGCGGTCAGTGGCTCCCAGGCGGCGAACGAACGAGTGGTTAGCCGTTTGCCGGCGCCGAACAGTCGCTCTTGCTGACAACATGTTAAACGATCGGAGCGCAGCCGTCTGCGGAGTGCGAAACGATCGACGAAGTTCTTCGATTCAAATATATCCACTTCGGCAGTTCGAACCTCGAAAGGATGCGAGTTCGATGCATCAGTTGCTCCGTTTCCCGCGGTTTCGCTCGTTTCTGTTTCTCTTCGTGATTGGCGCCGCCAGCCATTTGGTCTTGGCGGCGGAAGAGGCGCAGGCGGTGAAATCGGCCGACGCCAGCGCCAAAAAGTACAAGCTGCGCTACCATTTCAAGGAGGAAGAAATCCTCCGCTGGGAGGTCGAACATCGGGCCCAGATTCGCACCACCATCCAGGGCACGACGCAGACCGCGGAAACGCTCAGCAACTCCATCAAGATCTGGAAAGTCAACAAGGTCGATGATAAGGGCCAGGCGACGTTTACTTACTCCGTCGAAAGCGTCGACATGCGGCAGAAATTCGATGGTCGGCAGGAACTGCGTTACAACAGCGAAACCGACACGGAAGTGCCTCCCGGCTTCGGCGATGTGGCCAAAGCGGTTGGCGTGCCGTTGGCGGTGGTCACACTCGATGATCGCGGCAAGCTGGTCAAGCGAGAAGAAAAGCGACCTTCGGCGACCCCTGCGCCCGATGCAGTCACGCCGCCGTTGCCCGACGAGCCCGTAGCGATTGGCGAAGAGTGGTTCACGCCGGCCGACATCACCGTCACGCTCAAAACAGGCGAGGTCAAGAAGATCAAGGCTCGGCAGCGCTATGCCTTGGAAAGCGTCCACAACGACGTCGCCGTGATCGCGCTGGAAACGCAGATTCTATCTCCGGTGCACGATAACCCCGAGATTGAAGCGCAGTTGGTTCAAAGCAAAAGTAATGGGCACATCCGTTTTGCCATCGACGCAGGACGCATCGTCTCACAGCAAAGCGACGTTGACGAGCGGGTCAATGGCTTCCAGGGCGAAGCCAGCAGCTTGCACTGCGTAACGCGCTTCAGCGAAAAACTGTTGTCGGACACGGCCAAGACGGCGCGCCGCGCTCCTGCGGCGGGACCGATTGCCGGGCCAATTGCTGGTCCACCGGCAACAGCTACGGGCAGCAGCCGCAAGACCGGACTGCGAAGGTAACGCCTTTCACAACGCGAATCATGCCCACGCTTCTTTCAGGAACCTGATCCAGTTGCCATGGGCGATCTGTTCGACGTCGGCCTCTTTATAGCCGCGTTTGCGGAGGAAGTCGGGCAGCCGCTGCAGATCGGCAATTGAATCGAGGTCGCCGGGCGACTGCTCGAGGCCGAAGCCGCCATCGAGATCCGTGCCGATGGCCGAATGTCGAGCATTGCCGGCTAACTGGCAAACGTGGTCCATGTGATCGAGCATGTGTTCGAGCTTAACGCCCGCCTCCTGTGGCGTCGTCTTGCCGCGGATCCAGCCCGGAACCATCATCCAGGCATCGAGCGCAGCGCCGATCACCGCGCCGCGCTCGATCAGCGCCTTGAGCTGCTCATCGCTGAACTGGCGTTCTTCGGGGACCAACGTTCGGCAGTTGGAGTGGCTGGCCCAGACGCGGCCGTGAAAATGATCCATCGCTTCCCAAAAGCTCACGTCGCAGAGATGCGTGGCATCTAAGATAATGCCAAGCCGTTCCATTTCGTTGAGCAGTTCGCGGCCCTTAACGCCCAGGCCGCCGCTGGAATGCGTGCCAAAGGCATACGTGCCGGGTCCATAGTGAGCGGGGCCAACGGCTCGCAGGCCTTGTTCGTAGGCGCGCTCAAGATGCTTCGGCGTGAGAATCGAATCCGCGCCCTCGAGACTCAGGATATAGCCGATCGGCGCATTGTCCGGCGGCGCGCTCTGCCACAGCGCGACATGCTTCTCCAGGCCGTCGACGGTAGTGATTTGGACCATTTGCCCCGCCTCTTCCATGGCACGGTACCAGGCCAATTGTCCTTGGGTCTGCGCCCAAGCGATTTCCGGACTTTGCCAGCCGGGCAGCGGATTGCTGGTCTTCACATAGCGGGCGATCTGGGTAGCGACGCAAATGCCGACTTGGCCGCGACGCATCTCGGGCAACGTGACTGTCCCTTTGGCGCGGTCAACCTTGTCGGTGCGGCCTGTTTCGCGGCGGCGAATCTCGGCGACGGGCTGAGTAATGTCTCGGTTCCATTCCAAGGCATTCATGCTGAGATCGAGATGGGCGTCAAAAATAAGCATGGCAGTGGCGGGCTCGCGGTTGGTCATGGCGGGGAGAGAACGCGCCGCTCAAGGCAATGCTCCGATGCCAGCTTCACGGCGCTGCGGAACGTTGGGACGTCCCGAAGAAAGTCGCGGGGTTTCGACTGCGCGTCTGAGGCGTGGCCCTCTCCTTCATGCGAGAGGAATACCAGATGGCATGCCCTGACGGTCATTTTATGCTATCGCTCGACGTCGGCGCTCGCAACCAACTTGAACGCGTAGTCATTTCTCACTTGGTTAAGGTCTCGACAAATCGGGAATCAAGGCTCGATCCGCCGAGCGAGAATCGCCATAATGGCATCGCCAAGCCGGGTAATGAAAAGCGTGGCCTCGTTGTCGCCGGGCACGATCAATTGTCGACGCACCTGTTCGGGATCATGTGGGACGGCTCGCTTCTTGACCTCCAGGCGGCCACAGCCCCGTTTTCGCAATAAGGTCTTGAGCCGCCTGAGGTCAAACGGCAGCACTTCCGCAACTTCAAACCAGGCTAAGGCTGGATCGGGCGCCAATTGGTCGCCGGTCAGATAAGCACTACCAGCGGCAATGGCTTCGAGTTTCCGTTCAGCGGCTAACACGCCGCTGAGATCTGCTGCCAGGACTGCCGCGTCGGGTTCGGCAAGGTATCTTCTCAGCTTTCCAGCTACGGCAGGCGGCGATGACTGCCCGATGATGCTGCGCACCCGCCACCGCACACCGTCTGGCCGTGGCTCTTGCTCTGATTGTTCCGCGCTCGGCGCAGCGCACTCAGCGCTCAACACGCTGGCGCGATGCTGCCCCGGCTCGCGTCCAAGAGCGCCAAACCAAGCGACTAGCTGCCGGCATTCGCCGGCTCGGCTGATCCATTCCAATTCAGCGTCGCTCTCCCAACCCGACGGCAAGTGGGCGGCGGGCGACAACTTTATGACGCCGGAACTACATGCTGAAAGGAGGAGCTCGATCGTCGGCATGCCCGGCTCATGCAATTCGACGCGCGTCGTACGGCGCCCTCGCGGTCTGCGATCGGGATCGATATGCCAGGCGGCAACGCCCTTGAGCAGCGTCGAGTCAACGTCGTTTATCGTCGCTCGCGAGGTAATCCTCCGCTGCGTCTCGCGCTGCGTCGCCAGATTGGCTTCGGCAAAAAGCGCCGCGACCGGATTTCTATCGATCCCGATTGTCGGCCCCCGATCCGCCATCGCCAACAAATCGCCGCCGATCCCACAGCAAAAATCGACAAGCGGACCCGAGGTGGGAAATCGCGCGGCCTTATAGGCGGCAATCCATTCATCCGTCGCCTGTTCAAGTCCCTTCGGCGTGAAAAACATTCGGTCCGCAGCGGAGAATTTTTGTTTCGCACGGCGGCGCAGCTCTGCCTGTTCCAACACCAAATGGCAACGCGCGGGCGACAAATGCTTGCGTAGCGCTGCCGCCTGGCGCACGAGATCGGCGGGTTGAAGCGAGCTCTCGGTGAGCCATTGCCGGCCTTCATCGCCCAGCAACCAACGATAATCTTCCAGCGCCGCCAGCGAATTCAACGGAGGACTTTTCGACGAGATTACGTTGCTTGCAAGCCGCCAGCTACTATTGTAGTCTGGCCCCACCTGCCACGCCTATCCAGCGAGTGCCGATGGCTGAAAGCGGCGAATTGCTTGGTATTTACTTGCACCTGGCTCGTGCCAGCGAGGCCCGAAACCGCCCTTTAGTGCGAGACAAGCTGCTGGTGCTGGCCGGCGCAATCGCTGCCGAATCCGGCCTGGCGCCCATTGCCTCGGTTTGTCGCTCGCGAATTCTGGCGAACAACCCCGGCCATCTTGTCGGGCATTATCCCACATTTGCCGATGCCCTGGACGACGAACGTTTCCAGAATTATCGAATCCGACTGCAGTCGCATTATTCGCGCGAGCGGGCTGAGCACATGTTGCAATCGCTAGGCATCGAACTCGCGAGAGAACGCGCGGCCTATTACGACGATGGGGAATATGCCGCGACACTGCTGTCCGCCTCGCCGGAGGAGCTCGAGTCGGCGTCTGGCTCCCCTACCCTGCCGACGCCAGATTCGACGCCGCCTGCAAATCCTTACGCCCCTCCCCATTCCCCCCTTCCCGTTAAGCGGCGGCCGCTGATTCTCGGCGATCGCTGGCTGGCATTGACTGCGATTCTCGCCCTGTTGATCTTGCCGTTGGCGATGGCGCTCTTGATCGCTCTGGCCAGGTGGCTGGGACGAACGTAGCGACTATGCTCATGGCGCCTGTGAATTGCTTCAGGCAAAGGAGCGCGCCAGCGGCGTGAAGCGAAAAGTTCGGCGGCCTCGGCGCCGATGCTGTTGAATACGCGACGCGCAACGGATCACGAAAGCGGAAGAGACATCCGGCGCTAGTGGCGGGCGCCCGGTTCGCCGCGGTCTTCCATCCGCTTGGCGCTTTGCCTGCCGCAGAGAGTGAGAAGTAATGTTCGGTCGTACGGGATTCGCCATCATGCTGGCCGGCGCCGTCAGTGCGCCGTACCTGATGTCTTCGGGGGTCGGCAACCTGACCGGTTCGAAGCCGGCGTCGGAAGAACAAGTATCCGCTGATCAGGGCGCCGCACGCCCGGACGGCAGCGCCCCGCAGGCGATTTCGCTCCCGACAGCCGCAGGCCTTCCCGCCCCTTTGCCAGCCGCGGATGGCGCGCCTCCCGCGCTGCCGATCGAAGAGGTGTTTCGGTTCGATCTGACCTTGGCCTGGGTCCTAGGGCATTGGCCTCGAGTCTCGGCGGGGCTTGCCGACGTCGACCTGCAAGGCTACCGCGCGCCGTTGGTCACTGGCACGCAGCCCGATGATCTCGCAGGGTCGCTGACTTATTACTTCAACAAGCGCCAGCGTCTGCAGCGGATTACCTTCTTCGGCACGACGGGCGATACGCGCCGTCTGGTTGCCCTGCTCGCCCTGCGGCATCATTTCGTGCGCGAACTGGGCAGCGACCCGAGCTTGTTCCTGTATCGAGTTCGGGAAGAGCGCAAAGTGGTCAGCGAGTTGCGCATTAAGCCTTCGAGCATTGTCCGCGCCGACGCGCCTCGCTCTCGATTCGAAGTCGCCTTGTTAATCGAACGTCCCGCGTCGCTCGATAACGAGTAACGGCCGATCCCGTCGACTCATTCATTGGGCGGTTCATACTCGAAATCTCGCCATTTCATCGGGCGGCGGAAGGGTTCGATCCGCAGCACCACCTGGCCGTTCTGGAAGATTCGCACCGTGCCGTTGGATTCGCTCACGGCCACGGCAACGGCGTTGGTTGCCCGGCTGATAGCAGCCGCCGCCCAATGCCGGGCTCCAAGGCCTTTGGAAAGGGTGATGCTCGCCGCCGAGGCGTCAAGGTACTGACTGGCGGCTTCGACGGTGCCGTCGGCTGCGATTAAGATTGCGCCGTCCATTTGGGCAATCTCCTTGATTGCCTCGCGGACGCGAGCCGATTTCAGGTTGCGTTCTTTACGACTGTAGCCCTTGACGGGGTCGAAGCCCGCCGGCCGGCTCATTTTGCGCACTTTTTGCGTATCGCCGACGACGAACAACGTGCCTACCGGCTTGCCCTCACGACCCTCGCGGCCAATTTCCAGCGCCAAGTTCACGACAATTTGCAGGGTGTCGAGCGGAACGCGGGTCTCCAGTTGCTGCAGGTCGCGGACGGTGAGCCTGCCAAGATGATCCCCCAGGTCAATCACGCTAATCGAGTCGATGCTATGCGCCTCGAAACCGCTGTAAACCGCCACCACGCGGGCGCCCGGAATGACGAGTTCGTCGGCCACCGCCTCGAGCAACGCTTGCGAAAGCTTGTCGTAAACTGGGCTCTCGCGCATTTCCAGAACCACGATCGCCAATCCTGCTTCCTTGGCCCCTGCGAGTTGCTCGGGGGCGTCAGCCGCCACGATCACCTTTTCTCCGGCAGCGTGCCGTTTGAGCTGCTGCCAATCCGTCGGCCCCTCGAGCAACAATAGAATTGCGTGCGCACCGGAAGCCTTTGCCAGCCCGGCAGCGGCGTCGTAAACCGTTTCGAATTCTTCGTTGAACTTCAAAGGCTGCATCGGGGGCCTGCTCGACCGCGCTTGCCCAAGACACGAAAAAAGAGGCGACGCCTCGCGAGTCCACGGGGCGAACGTGGGCAATGTAAGACTTTTCGGCCCAGTGAGCAACGGGCCGCACAGACGATTCTTATCGCATCGCATTCGCGGCCGCAGGGTCGACTGCGTCTCGAGAGCAGAAATGCTCGCGAGATCCAAATCGGGAGGAGGCGCCGCTACAGTAACCGTCGCGTCGCCTGATTCCGGCGATCCGGATGACGTCAGGCGGCGGAACGAGAAAATCGTCTAGTCTCGCAATAAGTCCTCATCTGCACGCGCGGCGGATTGCGATTTGCCGGAAGCCGCCCTCTTATTGCGCCGCGGCGCCGTCGCGGGAACGACGACCGGCGGCGATGCGGGGCTTTCGATCGCGTCCGATTCGGGTTGGACCGCCGCCTCGCGGCGCTGCGACTCTTGGCGAGCCAAGCTGGGGGAGACGACCGGTTCTTGCTCAAACCGGCTCATGCGATCCTCGTAGATCGCCAGCGAATGCAGAGCGTGCCCCAACGGGCCGACTGACCATTTGCGATCGCGCCCGGCGTCTAGAATTCCTGAAAGATAGCTTACTGCCTTGATGAAACGCGGGTCGTCGAGCATCTCGTCGGGAACCGAATAAGCGAGCCATTCCAGAATGTGGCCGCTGGTTTGCAACCTGCGATCCAGATCGTCTTTAGCCGCGGCTCGTTTGAACCATTCGGTGCTGAACGAACCGTCGCGGTTCTGCAGCCGGAAAGTGTAGCGATGGAAATCGTTGACGTAAGTTGCGGCGCGGGAAAACTCGCCATCGACCGGCGCTTCTTGGCGTTGCCGCTCTCGCACGGCATAGCTCAGGCCCATCAGGCGATGAGTGCCGCCGCAGGGAGCTCCATTGATCGGGGCTTGAATCTCCTCGCGAATCAGCCGGGGAATCGACCACTCTTCTCCTTTGGCGTTCTTCCAGGTCTCATCCGAATCGAGATAGTGCGAGAACGCGATCAATTTAAAAGTCAGCTCCATCCCCGACTCGCAGCTCAACTTTTCGGTCTGGATCAAATCTGCGACAGAAAAGCGGCGCCCTGCGACCAGGATCGGGTAGTCGATCATGACTCGCGACTGAGCGAGAATTGCCAGAAACTGACCGTGATGGCCCTGCACCTTTGGGCCTTTCGCCGCCGTTAGCCGGCCCCGATCGAGATACATCAACGACTGACCGTTGCAAGCAGCGCCCGAGCAAAGCCAAGCGATCGAATTCACCGCCGGACCTTTGGGGCCGCCTCGGCGAACTTCAGAATGAACCCCGTAGCCCACGATGGCGTGCATCAATTCCCAGCAGTTGTTATCCCGCGTGTCCAGCAAGCGCCGCTGGTAAAAATCCAGGACGCGCCGGACCTTGCCGCGTAGCGCCTGGTGCTGCGGAGAGACCCGACGCTCGGAAGCCGAGGACGCTTCAATCGCGCCCCCTCCGACTCGTGATTCCGCGCGGATCTCTCGGCCTGGATTAATCTCGGGGCCTTGAGCAAGGTCTTCAACGGCTGCCAGCTCTTGGGGACTGCCAGAATCAACTCCAATGTCGTCCCGGGAAAGTATCAGCCTCAGAGAGGCGCCAGCATCGGCTGCGGCAGAGTGAGTGCGGTCATCGATTTCGACTACCGTTGCACCGCTCGACGGACCGCCAGGCAGCGAATCTTGCGGCGAAGCGCGAACCAAATCGACCGGCAGCCAAGACGCCCCTCCCAGCAAGCAAACACTCAATAAAGCGAGTGGAGAAGGCGCATCCCAGAACATAAGCCACTTTTGGTAGGTCACTGCGAAACCAAGCGAACCGAGGGTCTCTCGCTCATTTCCGCGAATTCCGTTCGCGTGTCGTTGTCCGTCACTGTTTTTGGCTCCGCACACCGCACGCCGCAATATGCTGGCGCGACCGCGGGGAAGTCGTCAAGCAGCTTCTGATATCGGATGACCGCCTCGCCGAATTCATCGGCGGGCGGCAGTTTAACCGACCGCACCGGAATCGCCAACGGCTTGTATCAGCGGCGCCGCTTGAAACAATCGCAGCGGCCACATGAAAACCCACGGGATTCCAGTCGCCCGAGCGGTCGCACAGGCTCATTAGCTGCGCGAGAGCAATTACCAGAATGCACCGTCGTCGTTCGCCCTGTTTTCCCAGGCCGCGTGGCCGGCATAATCCACCAGTCGCATCTCGGATCAAGATGCTTCTGCGGACACGAGCTCGGCTATCGGCTTCTCGAGGATTGCGGCGGAGTCCGTATGGCAGCGCACCTGATTGCGGCCGCCCTTCTTCGAGGCGTACAGCGCCTCATCCGCGCGACGAAACAAGGTCTCAGGAGTATCGCCGAGTTCAACGGCCGCCAGCCCCAAGCTTAAGGTGATCGCCGTCTGTTCGCTGCTGGGGGCGCCGAAATTGAGGCGGGTAGTCTCGACGCAGATGCGCTGCGCGATTTTATGGGCAGTCGACTGATCGCAATTAGAAAGCAGCAGTGCAAACTCGTCGCCTCCGAATCGCGAAACAAAATCTCCTTCGCGAACTTGATTGGTCAGCAACGTCCCTAGCTGGTGAATGACGCGATCGCCCGCCTGATGGCCGTACGTATCATTGATCCACTTAAAGTGGTCTAAATCCGCGAGAATTAGAGAGAAAGGCGTTCCCAACCGACGGTGATAGCCTAACAGCAGCTTGAGCTTATCATCGAAGGCCTTGCGGTTCGCGACGCCCGACAACGCATCGGTATGCGCCTCCCGGCGCGTGCGATCGAGTTCCTCGGCCTGTTCCTCCATGCGGCAGCGTGCAAAAACGAGATCTTCTTCCAGTTTCTGGTTCGACTCAAGCACGGCGACGACCTGACCTAGCAACTCCAACCGTATTTGCTCGAGTTCTCCGCTGACGTGGATATCTCCTACTTGTCGCTGTACTTCATGCATTTCTGAATTGCGATGATCGACGTCAGAGCTGAGCTGCTGAACGCTGGTAAGCACGTCCATCAATGCCTTGAGAGCCTTGGCCCGCTCTTGCTGCGCCAGTTTCTCTTGTTCGGAATGAGATGTCGCGCGGCCAATATAGAATCCGGCGACCAGGCTGGCGATCACGCTGGCCAGCACCCAAATGAAGATTTGCGTCAGAGCGTCCATTCAAATCATCCTAACGAGGGCTTGCAGCCCGCCGTCGCTCAGAAATGCATTTTCGCCGCGCCGCTTCGCCCAGCGCCGCTGAAGCGAAAACCAGATGCGTCTCTGCTATTTCCGGCGCGTCGGCCTATAAACAACGTTCCCCATAGGAAACTATAGGCCACGAATGCAGGGCCGTGTTCGACAAGGGAGAAACAGCGACCCTAATAGAACCGGAACAACGGTTAGAACCGATTTGAAGGAAGAGACAGGCCGACTTAGAACATCTGGCGCAAGCGGGCCGCAATCGAAGGCTGTTCAGGCTCTTTGCCCTGCACAAACTGCCGCCAGTCTTTGATATCGATATAGGTTTTTCCGGTGATTTTCCGCAACGACTCGATTGCTCGATATTGGATCGCCGGGTTCTGATCGTCCAAGGCGCCGCCTAGCGTCTGCACAGCCCTGGGGTCCTTCAGTTCGCCAAGCGCTCGTGCAGCCGCCAGCCGCACGTCGACATCAGCATCATTCGCGAAGGCATCGGTCATCAGCCGTACGGCGTCGTCGCCGCCACGCTGTCCCCAGGCTTCGCAGCAAGCGACGCGCACATCTCGATCTGAGTCCTGCAAACCGGCGGCTAACATAGCGCCGGCAGTTTTCGTCGGCATTACGGCGATTGTGCGGAGCATTTGCGCGCGGACCAGCGTGTCGTCTTCATTGCTCAAAGCTTGAGCGATTTCACTGGAGGCCTTTTGCTGCTCGGCAGGAGCAAGTTCCTGCGCGCGTTTGGCCAATTCTCGGAGGACTTTAATCCGCTCCGAGGAGGGCAGCACCTTCGGCGGACCGGGGTCCTCTTTCTTCGCGAACAGGCCAAATGGATCGTACCATTTCCTCGGCTGTGACCGCGCGCAACCCGGCTGACCGGCTAGCAAAGCGCCGAGAGCGAGAGCCAGTAGGAACCGGGCGTTGCCGATAGCGCTCAACACAAAGTCGATTCGTGCATCCGGAAGCGAAGCGCAGGGAAAGGCGAGGCGGGACTATAGCGAGCCCGTCGGGCCAAGCCAAGATGAGTCGTGCCAAGCCCCCGCCCTTTAGGTATGATAACGAAACGCGGCAAACCGGGTGTTCTGCATTGACTCCGGCGTCGCTTGGCCACGCGAACATTTCTTCCGCGGAGGTGTAGCCATGCCTGATCCTAGGGAACACAATCGACAGCGAGGGGCCGTCGAGGAATTGATGGGGCGCATTCCCGGTTTTCATGGATATCTGGAGCGAGCCTTTCGGCGTGAAAGCGATGCATTGCTGCGTCAACATCTGGCCTCGCGTCTGGAGCTAGCAAAGCAAAACCTTGACGCGACAGCTCGCACACTTGCCGATTCTGCTCAGATCGACTCGCTCCCCCAAATTGATCGCGTCCGCGCCAAACTCGACAAGGTCATCGGTCGCCTCCGCGGGGCCATGCGAGGCTATAGCGGCGTCTTCGATCTGGTAAGAATCGACGAAGCTACGCTCGATTCGGTCTACTCCTTCGACATGGGGCTCTGCGAAAAGATCGAGACGACGGTGAAGCGTTTCGATTCCGGAGGCGGCTCGCCGGCGCCAACTGCGGCCGATCTCGCTGGCATGTCGGCGCAAGTGGACGAAATTGAACAAGCTTGTGACAAACGCGACGAAATCCTGAAAGGCCTGGTTTAATCGTCCGCGCATTGAGCCGAACCGCTTAACTATCCGCGCGCCCGAATCTCCATCACGCCGGAACACCGAGGAACCCTGCCATGGCACGCCTTGAAGTCATCGAATATTTCGACGAGTCGAACCGATCGCTCGTGCAACGTATTCCGCCCGAAGGATCAACCGATATCAAACTCGGCGCGCAACTCATCGTTCAGGATAATCAAGAGGCGGTCTTCTTCCGCGACGGCCAGGCGCTCGACCTTTTCACGGCGGGTCGCCATACCCTGACTACGCTCAATGTACCGCTGATTACCCGACTCTTAACCATCCCCTGGGAGAAGTCGCCATTTCAGGCGCAGGTGTACTTCATTGGCAAGCAGACGTTTCTCGACCAGAAATGGGGAACTCGGCAGCCAATCATTCTGCGCGACGCAGAATTCGGCATGGTTCGGCTGCGCAGCTTTGGCAAGTATTCTTTCCGCGTCCGCGATTCGAAGTTGTTGCTCAACACGCTGGTGGGCACCCAAGGCAAATACACGACGGACGAGGCTCATTCTTTCTTGAGAGACCTGGTCACTTCTCGCCTGAGCGATCTGCTGGGCACGTTGAAGGTGAGCCTGCTCGAATTACCGGCCAAGTACGACGAATTGGCATCGGCTGCTCGTGCCAAAGTTAGCGAAGATTTCGCCAAGTACGGCCTAGAACTGGTCGACTTCTTCATCAATGCGATCACGCCGCCGGAGGAAGTGCAAAAGGCGATCGACACTCGAAGCTCCATGGGCGCTGTCGGAGACCTGAATGCGTTCATGAAGTATCAGGCGGCGCAAAGCATGAGTAAACTGGCCGAACAAGGCGGCGGCGGAGGCGCCATGGGGATGGGCTTGGGCGCCGGCTTTGGCATGATGATGCCCGGCATGATTCAGCAGGCAATGGCTCAAGGGGTGGCGGCTCAGGGAGCGGCGACTCAGGGGGCGACGGGGCAAGGGGCGACTCCCGCCGCGCCAAAAGCGACGCCTGCACCGGCGATTCCGATGCCGGCGGTCAGCGGGCACTCGTTCGACGATCTGGCGCCGATGGCTGCGGTCGATCCGAAGGCGGTGGTGCGAGGCGTTGCGCAAGCCGCCGGATACGCCCTGACTGAGTCAGGCGACGTGTGGCACATCACGGTGCCGATCGGCGGCCTGCGGCGGCAGACTGTGACAGTCGATTTCAGCCGCCGGGATCCCGAGGGCCAGCCGCTGGTCTCCTTCCGTTCCACTTGCGGGCCCGCTTCGGAACGTAACGCTATGGCGCTGCTCCGCTACAACACCCAGCTCGTGCATGGCGCCTTTGCCCTCGAGAATATCAGCGGCGCCGACATGGTCGTCGTGCAGGCGAACCGCCTGGCTGAAAACACCGACCCGCTCTCCATCAGCCGCGTGCTTACCGCCGTCGCCTGGCAAGCCGACAAAGCCGAAGAGAAACTATTGAACAAAGACGAGTATTGACCTAACGCGGAGCATTGGCTGGTCCTTCTTACACGCGATGAGGAAAGGTTAGAGCACTCGTTGAAGCGACCCAAACAAGCGCGAGTATGTGGCGACTGTGAACGGTAACTCTCATTTCAAGCGCCGACGAAAGCGGCTGCTTTTCATACTCGCGTTCGGCCTGCTCGCCGCTCTGCCGCTCGTGCTAGGCGATTCGCGTACCGCAGCGCTAGCATTGAACACGTGGCTGCTGGCCGGAGCCGTCGTTGCGGCCAGCGTGCCGCTAGGCGTCCTATTGGCCGTGCTATTAACGCGCACCGATCTGCCGGGAAGAAAGTTCTTCTTTATGCTTTTGATCGGGTTGCTGTTTGTGCCGTTGTATGTGCAGGTTGGCGCCTGGCAGGCCGGGTTCGGATTGCAGGGCTGGTACATGTTCGCTTATTCCGGTCCGGTTCTGCTGGACGGTTGGCGCGGAGCCATCTGGGTGCATGCGATTGCGGCCCTGCCCTGGGTCGTGCTGATAGTTTCAGCCGGTCTTCGGCTGGTGGAGCGAGAACTGGAAGAGCAAGCGCTGCTGGACGCACCGGCTTGGCAGGTCGTTCGCCATGTCACGTTGCGGCGCGCCTTGGGTTCAGTCGGCGCTGCGGCGTTATGGGTCGCCGTGACGACCTCGGCGGAGATGACGGTCACCGATTTCTTTCAGGTGCGGACTTATGCTGAGGAACTTTATATCGACATCGCACTTGGCGGCGATCCGACTACCGGGCCCTGGGGCAGCGCGTTCGGCATCTTTCCACCCCGATCGATCGCCGCCGCCGTGCCGGGCATTCTGCCGGGCGCAATGATCTGCGCATGGCTCGTCGTCGCGGGGTGCGTTCTGATGTCACAACTATTGCCTGCGGCACGCTACGCCGCCCATGGCCGCCCGTTCGAATTTCCGCTCTTCGCCTGGCGCTGGCCAGCCGCATTTCTCGTCGCCGCTTGCGCGCTCTTGTTCGTGGCTCTGCCTGTGGGCAGCCTGGCCTATAAGGCGGGCGTGGTCGTCGAACAATTAGCAACCCAACGAGTCCGTCATTGGTCGCTGGACAAATGCGTTGAGATCGTACTTTCCAGTCCGATCCGTTATCGGCACGAATTTGGTTGGTCTCTCTCCATTGGGGCCTTGGCGGCCTGTGCGGCGGTCATTGTTGCATTCCCGTTGACCTGGACCGCCAGGCGCGGCGGCTGGGGAATGGTCCCCGCGCTCTCGGTGGCAGCGCTCGGCCTATCCCTGCCGGGACCTGTCGTGGGACTCGCGACCATTTCTCTCTTGAACCGGCCGGAGAATTCTTTCCTGGCTCGGCTTTACGATCACTCGATTCTTGCCCCCTGGGCGGTGCAAACTTGGCGGGCCCTTCCCTTGGCCATCCTGGTTCTCTGGCCGGCCTTGCGCAGTCTGCCTGGCGAGGTTTTGGAGAGCGCAGCCGTCGAGGGCGCCGACCTGCCGACCATCCTGATTCGCATCGTCTTGCCGCTACGAGCCAGGGCCCTACTTGGCGCCTGGCTAGCCGCCTTTGCCGTGGCCCTGGCCGAGTTGGACGCCACTGTTTTAGTCGTTCCGCCGGGCGTAGAAACGTTGACAATTCATGTTTTCAACCTTCTGCATTACTCGGTCGAAGACCGAGCTGCAGGCATTTGCCTAACCTTATTTCTGGGTCTCCAATTCGCGACCGTTGCCGCGGCCCGGCTGGTGTTTCGCCGTTGACGTCCGGCTGCGCCCGCTTTACACTTCTCCCTCATTTCTGGCCACTTTTCCACTCCACCCGCCCACGTCGTCTGTTACCGTAAAGGTAGGCGGATGGCTGCCAAGGAGCATGCACCATCGGCGCAAGCGCCAGGCGCGCTTAACGTTGGGCCGCCAAGAAGGCGCGCCACCGCTTTGGCCGCGAACATTTCATACCAACTTTACAGTTCAATCCGAGAGCCTAACTGCTGATGCATCGTTTGCCGTTGTTCCTCGCGATGCTCCTGGGTTGGCCCGGTTTGGCCGCTGCCCTCGAGCACGTGGTCATCAAGCGGGACAATCGTGAGATCAAAGTCAGCGGGCGCTTACTGGTCACGGCTGAGGACAACGGCATGTTAATCCTCGCCGCCGACGGCAAACTATGGTCGATCCCCCCCGAAGAAATCGTCGCCCACTCCAGCGACGACGAGGCGATGGAGGCCTTGTCGAGCAGCGCACTAGGATCGCTGCTGCTCAAGGAACTGCCGCCAGGCTTCGAAATCTACCCCACTCAGCACTACCTGATCTGCCACAATACGTCACGCGTTTATGCGCAATGGTGCGGCGCCTTGTTCGAGCGGTTATACAAAGCGTTCACCAATTTCTGGAGCCGTAAAGGCTTTGAATTGCACGAGCCTGAGTTTCCGCTCGTGGCATTGGTTTTCGCTGACCGCGAATCGTACAGCAACTTTTCTAGCAAGGAGTTGGGCGAGGCAGCGCCTTCGATCATTGGATTTTACAGCCTGCAAACCAATCGCATGACGATGTACGATCTGACCGGCGTCGACGCGTTGCGCAACGCCGATGATCGCCGCGGCACGCCGGCACAAATCAATCAAATGCTGGCCCGTCCCGAAGCGGAACGGACTGTGGCGACCATCATCCACGAAGCCACGCACCAGATCGCCTTCAATTGCGGTCTGCAGACGCGTTACGCCGATATCCCCCTTTGGGTCAGCGAAGGCATTGCCATTTACTTCGAGACGCCGGACCTGAACAGTTCTAAAGGCTGGCGGACCGTTGGCGCGGTCAGTCAGGTTCGCCTGGCCGGCTTTCGCGAATATCTCAATCGCGGTCGACCCGATGACTCACTGGTCACGCTGATCTCCAACGACGAACGGCTGCGTGATCCGCGTCGCGCTGGCGATGCCTACGCCGAGGCTTGGGCGTTGAACTATTTCCTTATTCGCCAGCATCCCAAGCAATACTTGGCTTACATCGAGATGCTGTCGGAAAAGCAGCCTTTGTTGTGGGACGATGCGCAAACCCGCTTACAGGAATTCCAGCAAGCGTTCGGAAATCTTCAGCAACTGGACGCGGAATTCCTACGCCACATGAGCAAAGTGCACTAACCGGCATGGGCACCTCGGGACGCGTCGCCGGATCGGAGCAAGATCTCACTCGGTTGCAACCCAGGATGGCGGGATCGACCGATCTGACCGCCAGTCTCTTTGCCGAATGCGTTTGATGTCAAACGCGGGTTCCATCGGCCGCTCCGGCGTTCAAAAAACTCGCCAGCAGAAGTCGCCGGTGTTATAGTAAAGGCCTGCGATCTGGTTCGCCCGACCCGCCTGTTGCGTTTTCAAGGAGCCTTTCATGACCGATTCTGCTCGCCGTTTCCCGTCCTCCGTTCCCTCGCGACGCGATTTCCTTAAGACTTCGACGGCGGCGGCAGTTGGCGGCGCAATCGTCGGCGGGCTGTCCCTGTCGCGCAGTGCCCATGCGGGCGGGGACGATGTGTTGAAGATCGGGCTGATCGGTTGCGGGGGTCGAGGCACCGGCGCAGCGGCTCAAGCGCTGGCGGCCGATAAGAATGTCAAGCTCACCGCCATGGGCGACGCTTTCGCCGATCGTCTGCAGCAGAGCCTGGCCAACCTGAAACAGCAGACTCCGGCAGAAAAGATTGACGTGGCCGCAGACCGCTGCTTCGTCGGATTCGACGCTTACCAAAAGGTGATCGACAGCGGCGTCGACGTCGTCTTACTTTGCACGCCTCCCCACTTTCGCCCGGCCCACTTTAAGGCAGCGGTCGCCGCCGGCAAGCATATTTTTGCCGAGAAGCCCGTGGCCGTCGATGCGCAGGGCGTGCGCAGCGTGCTGGCAACCGCCGAAGAAGCCAAGAAGAAAGGTCTGTCGGTCGTCTCTGGTCTGTGCTATCGCTACGACCTGCCTAAACGCGAAACCATCAAGCGGATCCACGACGGAGAAATCGGCGACATCGTCGCCATCAACGTGAATTACAACACCGGCACCCTCTGGATGCACCCGCGCAAGCCGGAATGGAGCGACATGGAATGGCAAATGCGCAATTGGCTTTATTTCACCTGGCTGTCGGGCGATCACAATGTGGAACAGCACGTCCACAGCCTCGACAAAGCGGCTTGGGTGATGAAGGATGAGCCGCCCGTGAAGGCGTTCGGCCTCGGCGGTCGCCAGGTGCGCGTGCAGCCCGAGTTCGGCCAGATTTTCGACCATCATGCCGTAGTCTACGAATATGCCAATGGCGTGAAATTATTCGCCTACACCCGTCAGCAAGCCGGGTGCAGCGTCGACGTATCGGATTATGTCATGGGTACGAAGGGCACGGCGGACGTCATGCATCATGAGATTAAAGGCGCCGACAAGTGGCGCTATCGGGGCGAGAAGCCCAACATGTACCAGGTCGAGCACGACGAATTGTTCGCCAGCATCCGGTCGGGCAATCCAATCGACAATAGCCTGTATATGGCTCGCAGTTCCATGATGGCCATCATGGGACGCATGGCCACCTATACCGGCCAGACGATTACTTGGGATCAGGCGATGAATTCGAAAGAAGATCTGACCCCGCCCAAATACGAGTGGGGCCCTTTGGCAGTCGCTCCTGTCGCCATGCCGGGCATCACGCAGTTTGCGTAGTTGCCCACACCCGACAAAGATCACAGGCGTTTCGAACTGAGGTTCGAAACGCCTGCTTTGTTCCGCGCGCCCGCTCAGCAAATGCGTCGCATTACTATCGGCGGAAGAGGCTCTACCCCGCCAGCAGCGAGTGCTCGACGCGCCGAATCGCTTCTTCGACGTCCCAAGCGCTGTCGTTAGCATCGAGGGGAACGTGGTCGGCCATCCAGCCGTTGACCTTCTTCTGAGCCGAAATTACGGTGCTGTGGCTGCGTCGGCCGAAGTAATAACCGATCTCGCTCAATGCGGCTCGCGTGTGCTTGCGGGCCAGCCACATTGCCAGCATTCGTGGATGGCTGACCTGCTTGCCTTTACGATTCGATTGCAGGCTTTTCGGCTCCAGGCCGAACACGTGGCACACGGCCTGCTCGATGTCGGCGAGTCGTACGCTCCGGGCGGTGTGCCGCAGCATTTCGCTTAGCGCCTCTTCAGCCATGGCCAGGTCGATCGGCTGCCCTAGCGCCAGGCTGGCCGCCTGCAAACGATTTAGCGCCCCGGCCAGCTCGCGCGCGTGCGAGCGAAAATGGGACGCCACGTAGGCCTGCACGTCGACTGGCACGTCCAACTGCCGCGCCTCCGTCATTTGCTGCACAATGCCCAGCCGCGTCTCATACTCGGGCGCTTGCAGGCCGCACGCCAGGCCTCCTTGCAGGCGTGCAATCAGCTCCGGGCCCAGCTCGCTTAACTCGGCAGGCGAACGATCGGCGGCAAAGACGAGCTGCCGACCTTCGCGGAGGAACTGGTCAATGGTGTGCAGCAACTCGATCAGCGTCGCCTTTTTGCCGACCAGAAACTGGATGTCGTCAATGATCAGCAGATCGAGCCCGCGGTATTTGCGGCGAAAACTCGGCAAACCGCTGCCGTGCAATGCCCCCAGGAACAAGGTCGTGTATTGCTCGGCGGAAAGATACACCGCCTGGCAACGGGCTTGCTTGCGGCGCACTTCAGTCCAAAGCCCTTCCAGCAAATGGGTCTTGCCCACGCCGGTGGGACCAAACAACAACAGTGGCGAAGAGACGCCGGGCCGAGCGGCAACCGTTTGCACTGCCACATGCGCCAAACGATTTGCCTGCCCGACGACAAACGACTCGAGACCGGCGAACCGCCGGCGCGTTTCGGCGGCAGGTTCCGGCGGCGCGGCCACTGCCGCCGCCGGAACCGCCATCGAAGCCGCCGGCCTTTTTACCGGCGCCGCCGGCACGGCCACCAAGGCCGGATCAATCCGAAAACTAACCGGCACGGCGCGGCCCAACGTTTCTTCGCAGGAGGCCTCAATCTGTTCGCGGAAATTCTTCCGCAGCCAGTCCTGAAAGAATTGATTGGGCACGCACACGGTCAACGATTCGTCGTGCAAATCGAGCCGCGTGTTGGCGCCGAACCAGAGTTCGAATCGCTCCTGTCCGACCTTGTCAGCCAGCGCAAGTTGCAAAGCTGACACGATCTCCATATCGTCCCTGGTCACTTCCTAGTTGTCCCCAGCGCACAAGCTCCCCCGCCCTGAGACGCACCTTCTTGGCGCGCTCATTCCGAACCGTCAGCGCACGGTTTAAGAACAGGGAAGAGGCGTGTCTGCGACAGCCGCCTAAAGGATTGTTGAATGTCACCCGAGGCGTCGATTGTACGCGTGCTAGCTTGGCTGTCAAAGAGATTCGCGATCGCCCTTAGAGGCGCCGTTTCGCAGCGTTTGGATGAGCCGCAAAATCTCCGCAAAAGAGCGTTAGCTTCTCATGTCCGCAAGGTTAGAAAAAAATTTTCCGTCCGCCAATGCCCCGTGGAAAAACTGTCGGCTTGCGACGAGCGTTTCTCGCAACGATTTTTCGCGCGATGCGCAAAGCCTTATGCTGCAATGGTTCGCGGAAACGAACGCACGGCTTGAGAAATTCCTGCGCAGTGAAGCTCGCTTCAATCTTCGAGCACGCGCAGCCAGACGCTACGACGGTCCCAAGCGATAAATCCCGCGGCAGCATAAATATCGATTGCCGGCTTGTTATCGGCATCGACGGCCAAGATCATGCGCCCTCGTCCCGCTTGTCCGCAGAGCCACTGCGCATGACGCACCAGTTCGATTCCTAATCCGCGGCCGCGAGCCTCAGGCAGCAGCCCCATATAGACCAACAGCCATTGATTCAGTTCAGCAAAGTCGGCCAGCAGCAGGCAGCCGACGTCGCGATCCTCGCACCGCGCGACGAACCACAACGAGGGATCGAACGAACTGGTGGCCCGGTAGCCTGCCAACACGTCGCAGCAATCTTGCACGCCGTTGAGCGAGGGGCAATCGAGCGTTTGCTCATAGGTCGCTTCAACCAACTTTGCCAAACCCTCTTCGCCACGAGCGGCAGCCGGTTCGAAGGCTAGCCGAGTCCCAGTTGGGGCCGAGGGAAACGAGGGCTGCAAGCTGACCAGATACAACAAATCGGCCGGATGAGAAAACCCGGCGGACTTTAGGCGATCCGCGTCGTGTCCGGCATCGGTGATCAGCATTGACTGCACCATTCGCACCTGTTGCGAGGCCAGCCAGGCGAGGGACGTGGCGAGCAATTTGCGCGCGCAGTCGTCCGCGGCGGCTTCTCCAGCAGCGATCTGCGGCGGCCACAGGCCCGCTGTTTTTCCCGGTTGGATTTCGCAGCACAGGGCGCCGACCAATTGCTCTCCGCGCCGGGCCACGAATAGTCCATCAAGGCTTTGCCCCTGTGCCGTTCGAGCCACCGCTTGAGCGACCAGAGCGGCTCGCTCGGCTGCCGGCAGCGAATTCAGCGCAAGGCCGAGCGCTGCGGTGCGTTCCTCAGGGCGAGCGACGCTAATTCCGATCGCATCTTGTTCGGCCGCCTTCATATCTGTTGAGAATATCCCATTCCGCCGTACGGCGTCTGCGCCGCTTTGCGGGCCAGCCGCTGCAAACGGCGCGACTCCGCCCCCGACGGGGTAGCAAGAAATTGAACCAGCCTTCGTCAGCGATCGGCGCAGTCGACGGATGCGAAAAATCGGACCTCCTGAAGCCGCTTATTTCGCAACATGCCCTATAATGACGCGGGGGGCCCGCGTAGGCGTGCGATTTACCAGGAGTTCTGCTAGCCATGCAACGATCGTTAGTGCTGTTGTGCGCCTTGAGTTTCGGATTTGGAATTTCGGGGCGAGCGGCAGCCCAACCCGCCCTCGAGCGTCTGGAACAGCAGGTCCGTGAGCGATCGCAGAACGCTCCGCGCGAGCGCGCCGATGCCGGCGGCGCCGAGGACAATACAGGATATTTGGGATTGGTCGCCGATGACCGGCTTGATCAGCAAAAGGGCGTCCGCATCGTGCAAGTCATTCCCGGCTCGCCGGCCGAAACCTCGGGCCTCAAGGTGGATGACCTGGTGACGGCCGTCGCTGGCAAGCCGGTGCGAAGCATGGAAGATATGGCGCGTATCCTCGCCCCTGCCCGGGTCGGCAGCAAATTGATTTTCGAAATCAAACGAGATCGCCGGATACAGCAACTCGAGGTGACCTTAGGCCGCCGTCCGCCCCAAGAGGAGCGGGCCTTCGAAGAATTCGGTTTGATACCCGACGAAGCGCAACCCCCCGCCTCGTCGGTCATTCCTCGCGCCGGCCAGCTAGGGGTGCGCGTCGACGCGGTTACTGAAGAGATACAAGCGAAATTGAACCTGCCCTCGACCGAAGGCGCCTTGATTGTCTACGTCTACCCCGGCTCCCCCGCCGCTGAAGCCGAGCTCCCCTTGCAGGGCGTGATCGTGGCCGTCGACGACAGCGCGGTCACGAACGCAGCCGATTTGAAGCGGCTACTGGCCGCCGCGGGCGTCGGCGCCAAAGTGAAAATCGCCTATTACGCTCAAGGCCAGCTTCATGAGCGCGAGATCCGTCTCACCGCCACCGTTGGCGCTTCGCCATCTGGACCCGGCCCGTGGCGAATGCCTCCCGGAATGCCCAGCGGCGCGCCTGTACCTTCGAAGACCGACGCGCGAATCAGTTTGCTCGAACAGCGCGTCCAAGAGCTCGAACAGCGTATCGCAGAGCTGGAAGGGATGCTGAAGCGCGGGGCTGAAGATCGAGCGCCGCCGCCGCAAGAGTAGCGATAGGAGCCGTACCATCGCTCTCTTACGTGTTTTAACGCCCGGATGCAAGACACTCTTCTACGAGTTTCCTCGGCGCGCCGATGTCGAGGATGTGAATGACGCCGGTGTAGCCGTGGGCGCCGGGCGCGAAGAAGCCGGGCTTGGCGGCGACGAAGGTGCAGGTGTGGCGAGCGCGGATGGTGGTGCGGCTGGCGGCGCCGGTGTCGCAGTTGAGCCCGCTGGGCAAGTCGACGGCGATTTTGGGAGCGCGGTGGGCGTTGAGTTGCTCGATGACGGCGTCGAGAGGCGGACGAGGATCGCCCGTCGCGCCGGTCCCCAACAGGCAATCGACAATGTGACCGGCTCGGTTCAAATGCATTTCCAGCCGGGCAGCGTCGTGCGACTTGCCGAAGACTTCGATCGGTACGCCCGACCTTTGCAGGATGGCGAAGTTGACGGCCCCGTCTCCCGTCAGCTCCGCCGGCTCGGCCCAGAGCAAAACTTTCACGGTCGCATAGCGCAAGTCGAGATGCCGCGCCAGCACAAAGCCGTCGCCGCCATTGTTCCCTTTGCCACAGCAGATGATGACCGGGCCGGTAAGGCCGAACTGAAAGAGCTTATCCGCCACGCCCCGGCCGGCGTTCTCCATCAGCACGAGCGAGTTCATGCCATATTCCAAAATGGCTCGTCGATCGACTTCCCTGGATTGCTGACAATTGAGCGTCGGTTCGTTCATAGCGTGGTCAAGAGGCTCAAAGATCGGGCGGCAGAAAAGCGATTCCCTGAAGGCGGCTGGGATGCTCAATCATAACTAATCGCGCTCGCCTGAACCGGCGAGCCAATTGCCATTTTGCAAGATTGCGCTCCGCAACCGCTCGACCGAGTCGACGCGCTCTTTGCCAGCCGCCCAGATCGACTTAAAATAGGAATCAGCGAGAGGCCTCAATGATGGGCTCCGTCAGGCCGTGGCGCCGTCAAGCTTGTTTTTGGACCGTTTACCGGAGTGATTTCATGCCGCTCTACGAATACCAATGCCCTGGCTGCGGCGCCGCTTTTGAGTTGCTAGTGCGAGGCAGCGAAAAGCCGGCCTGTCCGAAATGCGGCAGCGAGCAACTCGACAAGCAGTTCAGCGTGCCCGCCGCTCCCGTCGCGGCGGGGTCCAGCTTGCCGATGGCTGACCGACCTTGGAGCGGTTGCGGCAAGCCGGGCTGCGGTCCCGGCGGCTGCGCAATGTAGTGCGCCGCCAGGCGGGCAGCTCGTCCTTTCCGCCGTGCCGCCACCTTTTGGCAAGCAGCTTTCGAGCGACTCAATGGATACAGGCCGAGGAGCGCCGCGGCGCCTCTCGGCCTGTAGCGTTGAGTTATCCGACCTCAGGTCGACTTATGGGGCAAAGATGTACACAAAGCCCAGTGTCGCTCCGGCCTGAGCCATCACGCCGCGGAGGCTGATGGGCACAGGGCCGACCGTGTAAGGAGCACAACTGCCCGGACGGTAATAGCCGAGCGGATACACGCATTCCCACCGCGGCTCGCCGCCCATCTTGTAAGGCAGCAAGATTACGCTGCCGAAGAAGTGGGCCCCACCGAGAACCGGCTGCAGGAACGGTCCCCAAGTGTGGCCATAGCGTTCTACGCCGACCTGCTCAAAATACAGCGGCTTGTGACAGAGCGCCGACGCTTTCCATGTGAATGTAGTTGGGGCGAAGTTCCGCGGTTGAAAGGGTTCTTCGCCTAAGGTGCATTCCTGGGGGAAAATACCCGGTTCAGCGGCAATCCGATTGGTGATTTCGCGAATCGGCTTCAGATCGCGCGGAGCGGGACACTTATCCACTTGAATGGCTGGGTTTTGTGCCAACTCTTCGTCCGAAGGCAAGTGCAATCCGCCAGGCTCGTCACTGCGGAGCTCGTCGCTCGGCATTTCTTCGGCCGGCGCCTGCTTGACTTGCATTTCTTCCAATGGCGACTCGTCCGGGACGTCAAGTTCTTGCGGCGCCGAATCCGAGGCGGCATCTTCATCAACCGGCTGCAATTTCGCAGCGGTCGTAACCGGAAACAGCATCAACTCGGAAGCCTTGCCCGGCTTCGCTTCATTGTCGCCAAACGGATCAGCAAACGGGTCGACCAGGGGCGTTTCGCCGGTTGTCAATACAATCACCCGGCTGTTATTGTCGTTGGCAGCTTGAGGCTCGCCCCGCGATTCAGCGACTGGCCGCCCGGTCGCGGAACGCAATTCGAGTCCGCCCAAGGGCGCCGATTCGGCCGCAGCTTCAATCTTTGCAGGCTCGACGGGCGCGATGCCGGCAGCCGCCTTGCGCGGCCGCCACTTCAGGCGGTCTGAACCCGACGCCGTCGAAGCGTTGGCCACTTGATTCGGCCCTTTCTTCTTCGCCGTCGCCCACTGGACGGTCGAACGGGCCGCGTGGCCGTCGATCGCATCGGCGAGCAAGTCGCCGCCGGCTAGCATTGTGCCGATCGCAAGCGAGAGGCCGCACATTGCACAGCGCAAGCGAGGCGCTAAGACAAGCCTCGGGCCGGCGCTCGCATCAGAAAGAATCGCCGGAGCCGTGCTCCGTGCTGTAATTGGGCGCTTCCTGCGTAATGGCAATATCATGGGGGTGACTCTCCCGGACGCTGGCCGGTGATACCTGAATGAATTTCGCATCCTTCCGCAATTCATCGATATTGCGAGTGCCGCAATATCCCATCCCCGCTCGCAATCCACCGACGAGCTGGTAGACGTAAACGCCCAATGGCCCGCGGAACGGCACGCGTCCCTCGACCCCTTCGGGCACTAACTTGTTCGTTCCGCGTTCGCCTGCCTTTTGCCGGTAGCGTTCGCTCGACCCCTTCACCATGGCGCCCATCGAGCCCATGCCACGGTAGATTTTGTATGTTCGTCCTTGATACAAGATCTGTTCGCCGGGGCTTTCCAGCAGCCCCGCAAACAATCCGCCGATCATCACGCATGAGGCCCCGGCTGCGATCGCCTTGGTCAAATCGCCCGAGTAGCGGATGCCGCCGTCGGCGATGATCGGAGTCGCAGTGGCCTTGGCCGCTCGTGCGGCATTGTAAATTGCCGTAATCTGTGGAACGCCGACGCCTGAGATCACCCGCGTCGTACAGATGGAGCCCGGGCCAATGCCGACTTTCACGGCGTCGGCCCCGGCAGCAATCAAGTCGCGGCATCCCTCCTCGGTGGCCACATTGCCGGCCACCACATCAATGTCAAATCGTTGCTTGATGGCTCGTACGGTCTCAATCACGTTGGCCGAATGGCCATGCGCACTGTCGACCACGAGCACATCGACGCCTTTGGCAATCAGGCTTTCGACGCGCTCATATTCTTGAACTCCGACCGCCGCTCCGACCCGCAGCCTCCCTTGCCTATCTTTACAGGCCTGGGGAAACCGCCGCATTTTGTCAATGTCTTTGATCGTAATCAGCCCGGTCAGTTTGTTATTTTCGTCAACCAGCAAAAGTTTCTCGACCTTATTTGCCATCAAGATCTTTTCAGCTTCTTCAAGCGTTACAGTTCCCGTAGCCGTCACCAAGTGCTCGCTGGTCATCACCTCGGCGATTTTCAGGTCGCTGCGTTCGAGAAACCGCAGGTCTCGGCGGGTCAGAATCCCGGCGAGCTTCCCGCCGGGGCCGGTAATTGGGAGTCCGGAAACGTTGTGCTGGGCCATGATCTCCCGAGCGCGGCCGACGGTCGCCTCAGGCGAAAGGGTGACTGGATCGTAAATAATGCCGTTGGCGCTGCGCTTGACCTTATCGACCTCGTCGGTCTGCGCTTCAATCGACATGTTTTTATGGATCACGCCCACGCCGCCTTCTTGGGCCAGCGCAATTGCCATCTCCGCTTCGGTAACCGTGTCCATGGGGGAGCTGAGCAGGGGAATATTCAGCCGGATGCGCTTGGTCAACTGAGTCGTTAAATCGCACTCAGCAGGCACGACTTCGCTGTAGCGGGGTTCCAGCAACACGTCATCGAAAGTAATACCGCGATAGTTCAGTTTGTCGTCCATAGCCTTAGCTTCCCGAGGCTGGATATAGGGTAAACCCGTATTATGACCCTCGGCCACAGGATTGGCTAGGAGTTGCGCGCGACGGTAGTGGACCTGTCGGCGGCCGGCGCCAAGAGCAGCGGAAGGGACAAGGTGCGAAAATTGCCTTGCTGCGCGCTATCTCGGCAGCAAGCTCGCCGCCATCGCTGCGAGTATGGCAACCAATGCGGCCAGGGAGGCCAACGTCACAAAATCTGGCCAGAAGAAGCGGACCGAATGCCTCAGAGCGCGCACAGAAAGAACCGAGGAAGCTCTCGGCGGCATAGCGCACGAGCAGCGCGGGCATAAGCGCCTGGAATCGTGAGACCCGGCCAGCGTAATTCCGCAGCAGCGACAGATCGAAATGGCCATGATTCGAAGTCTAGCTTCGAGCGCGGAGCCAGGCAAATCCAGCTCGCAGCCTGGCAAATGACAAGGAGTTAGCTCGGGTACGGCGAAACTAGTCTTCGCTCAGCCAGTCTTCCTCCTCGGGTGAATCCTCGTCGGCCAAATCGGTTTCGGCAATGTCGTCGTCCGCGAGTTCCTCGTCGGCGTAACGAGGTTGCTCGGCATCTACTCCTTCCATCGCACTTTCCCGCGTCGGCATACCAGGTGCGGCCGGCGCCGGCGGGGTGGGCTCCGGCATCGGGGATGTCATCGGCGGCCCTTCGGGCACGGTCCGGCGACTCGCCTTTTTCACCGGGGCCTTCGTCGCCTTCTTTGGGGGCGAGGCGGTTTGAGCTGGCCGCGAACCAGCCTTCGTCATCCGCGCTTTGTTCGGCGTTTTCTTGTTTTTGGCCGGCAGTTTTTTGGCCGCGGCTTTCTTCGCCATCGGCTTCTTCGCAGCAGTCTTTTTGACAGGGCCTTTCTTGGCGGCTGACTTCTTAGGCGCCTTTTTCGCAGGCGGCCGTTTCTTCGCGGCCTTCTTGACCGCAGCGTTTGCACCGGCCGGCTTGGCCGATTTTTTCTTGCCCGATTTTTTCTTCGCCATCGTAACCTCCGATTCGTCACCCCAGAGACATCGACGCCGAAACCGAGCGGCAGTCTACCGTAGCCGCTGCGCCCAAACAACATTTTCCTTCCCGCGCGGCTTCCGCCGGTTGAGGACGCCTAGCTGGCGTAAGTCTCGCGCCGCTGATGCCTTGAAAAACTTGCATAAAACGACCTGCGCGGCCGCGCCGCAATCATTGATCGCCCTGGAGACGTCGGCTACAACTCACCCGCCTCGCCGTACATCTTGTTGCAAGAAACTGGCGGCGGCCAGGAAGCTGTAGGACTCCGATTGCGTTGATCCCGTGCTTCCCGAATCACCCAGCGTTTACTGATCGCAAATTCGAGCATGAAAGAACAACTGCCGCTGATCGAGCTGTCGAGCGTGGCCGTGTTGGGCATCGGCGCCCAATGGCTCGCCTGGCGACTGCGATTGCCATCGATTTTACTGCTGCTGTTGTTCGGCTTGGCCGCCGGACCACTAGCCACGGCGCTGTTCGGACGGAGCTGGATTGATCCCGACGCCATGCTGGGCGAGTTTCTGATGCCTTTGATCAGTCTCGCCGTTTCAATCATTTTATTCGAAGGAGGTTTGAGCCTTCGCCTGCGAGATTTGCAGGAGATCGGCGGAGTCGTCCGGAATCTTGTCACGATCGGAGTTCTGGCAAGTTGGCTGCTAGCCGGCCTCGCCGCGCACTTCGTTGCCGGGCTGGGACTCCGGATCTCGTTCCTGTTGGGCGCGATTTTGGCGGTGACGGGACCGACCGTCGTTATTCCGCTCCTGCGGCACATCCGCCCGACGGCAAAACTGGAGGCCATTGCACGCTGGGAAGGAATTGCAATCGATCCGGTCGGCGCACTGCTGGCTGTGCTGGTTTTCGAAGCGTTGTTCCTGGGCGGGCCACATGCCACGTCCGCCCATATCGCGTGGCTGCTGCTCAAAGTGACGCTCGTCGGCGTGGTCGCCGGCCTGGTGGGAGCGGCCCTCACCACGTGGTTGCTCGCGCGATTCTGGATTCCTGACAACTTGCATAACCCAGTCGTGTTGATGCTGGTCATTCTGACTTTCGCCGCATCGAACCTGGTGCAGTCAGAGGCAGGTTTGTTCAGCGTGACCATCATGGGCGTCTTGATGGCCAACCAACGCATGGTCTCCGTCGCACATGTCGTCGAGTTCAAGGAAAATCTGCGCACGTTATTGCTGGCCGGGCTCTTCATCATGCTTGCGGCAAGGCTCAAAACCACTGATCTTGTTTCGATTAACTTACGAAGCCTGGCCTTTCTGGCGGTCATGATTCTGGCGGTGCGCCCCTTAGCCGTCTGGGCCAGTTGCATCGGCACGGGCCTCAATTGGCGCGAACAGCTCTTTCTTGCTTGGATGGCCCCGCGCGGCATCGTGGCGGCGTCGGTTTCCAGCGTGTTCGCATTGCGGTTGTCCCAGAGCGCCGAGCATCCGCACGCGGCGACGCTCGTGCCGCTCACATTCCTGGTAATCATTGGCACGGTGGCGATTTACGGTTTGACCGCCAAGGCGTTTGCGCGCCGTCTCGGCCTCACGTTACCCGATCCTCAGGGCGTGCTCTTCGCTGGCGCCCAACCTTCGGCGAGAGCGATCGCCAAAGCTCTGCAAGAAGAGGGCTTTCAGGTGCTGTTGGTCGATACTAACCGAGATCACGTGCGGGTCGCCAAACTCGAAGGATTGCCGGCCTACTACGGCAGCATCCTCTCGGAGCGCACCATTGAAGAGCTGCCGATGAGCGGCATCGGGCGACTGCTGGCCATCACTTCGAACGATGAAGTGAATTCACTGGCCACTCGCCACTTTGCAGAGTTGCTCGGCCGGAGCGAGATTTACCAGTTGCCGCCTTCCGGCGAGATGCTCGGCGGCAAAGAGGTCGTATCTCGCCAGCTGCGCGGTCGATTGTTGTTTGCTAGTCACGCCACGTACGCGTATCTCGATGATCGCTTTGAAGCGGGCGCGGTCGTCAAACGAACGCCCCTCACCAAGGAATTCGATCTGACGAGTTATCACGACTTGTATGGCGCCGACGCGATTCCGCTGTTCCTGATCGACGAGAAACGCCAGCTACATGTGCTCGACGTGGATAATCCGGCTGAGCCCAAGACCGGCCAAGTGATCATTGGGCTCGTCGATCCGGTAACCTCGCCCACAAGCCGCCCTCAAGCTGCAGAGCTCCCTGAAGAAGGCTAACTCCGCTACTCCGCCAAGCTCGGCGTCACGTCAATTTCGAGGCATAGACGACCGCGAAGAATGCGAAGCGAGATCGTTTCACCGGCCGCCACGCGCGACAGGATGCGATGCATGTCGTCGACCGCTTCGACGATTCGTTCGTTAACGGCGACAATCAAGTCGCCGGCTTCGAGACCGGCCCGATCGGCAGCGCCGCGGGGCTCGACGGAGACGATTTCAACAGCCAGGTCGTTCAGCAAGTCAAAACGGCGCGACAGTTCGCGCGGGATGGGCCGGACCGAAATGCTGATGCCGAGAGCCGGTCTGCGGACACGGCCGTAGGCCAGCAGTTCGCCGACGACCCAGACAGCCGTGCTGGAAGGCACGGCAAAACCCAGCCCTTGGGCCATGGCGATGATTGCCGTATTGATTCCAATCACGCGGCCGCGCGAGTCCAGCAGCGGACCGCCCGAATTGCCCGGATTGAGCGGCGCCGTGTGCTGCACGACGTTTTCGATCAGCCTCCCTTCGCGGCTTCGCAATGAGCGGCCGTGGGCGCTGATCACGCCAGTCGAGACCGTCGACTGAAAGCCATAGGGGTTACCCATCGCAATGACGAGTTGCCCTACGCGCGTGGCCGTGGAATCGCCCAGGTTCGCAAAAGGCAGATCTTTCGCGGCAAGCTTTAATAGCGCTAAATCGGTTGCTGGGTCGTCGCCAATCAATTCCGCGTCAAGCGAGTCGCCGTCGCACGTGGCGGCCGAGAGGCGTTTCTGGCCTCCGGCCACGTGGCTGTTTGTCAGCGCGTAGCCGCCGGGGCCCACGAGAATGCCGGACCCTGCTCCCCCCTGCCCTGCCCCGGCTCGCCGAGTCACCGCAATCACTGACGGGCCGACGGCATCGACCACGCGGATGACGGCTTGCGAATATGCATCGAGCAGTTCCCCGTCCGACAGTGCATGTTCACCAGGCTGTACCGCCGGTCGATGTTCAGGCTTTGGATCGCTGTCGCCCTGAACTTCGAGCCATTTGGGCCTATCCAAACGACCATTCGAGAATCCGCTCATTGCCATTACTCCCTGTTCTAATCCGCCCTGACAATCACGGTGAATTATAGGAAGTTCGG
>JAICIG010000027.1 GCA_025924495.1 Pirellulales bacterium
AAACGCAGACCGAAGCATTACGCCCGACTCATGAAACCCCGACGAGATACCAAACGTGATATGTTGAAAGGCCTTTTTGAAAACTAAGTGCCATTCGCCGATGCCGCCCGAGCGCGCTCGGGTAGGTTCAAGGAGTCAAGCTCGGCTTACATTTGTCGGTATCGATCGATTTGATCCGATGCACTTTGCGACGTGCCTTTCCGCGGGTCGGCCGAGACGCCGAGGCGCATAAGGGAGCGACATCCGTACGCCTGGGACGATGCCATCCGTGCGCGCAACCGCCAGTGACCGATTTGCCAGCTCAGGTGCCCCTTTTCCTGCGGCTAGGGGCGCAATCTGAATACTACGACTAGCAATTAGACCGGCCTCAAGCAGGCGGGAGCCGACCGGGGTACATGGAAATAATCATTGCCGCGAGATAGATCCACAGGAGAAAGGACCAGTGGATCGCGGCCGCAAACTGCTGGCCTGCGGGAATGGGATGACAAAGCATCATAACGCAATCGAAGAGTACTAGCGGGAGAATGCCAACCGCAAAAACAATAAGCTGCAGTCCGCGGACCAACCTGGAACAACGATTGGATTCGATGTGGCGTTTGCCGACGTAGAAATGTAAGAACACCGCGGCGATCGGTAGCACGACAGCCGCGATCTCGATAGCCCCGCGACGATTTGGCATGACGGCGGCGACCGCCCCTGGCGAAAGCCATAGCAGGATGGGCAAAAGCCCATCCCACATCACGACCCTGCGAAACCATGAGCCGAAATCGATACGCGCGATGACGATCATGGGTGGCAGTTCGGCGAGCGTGAAACGGCGAGGCACGGTGAAAGACGGCGTGCAAATACGTAACGGCTCTTGCTCCATTATGCCGCACACTGGAGTTGCAATGTACTCCGCTATTGCAAGCAACTCACGCCATCGGGGCACGGATTTGTCCGTGCATCGGCCAACTGCCTTTAAGGCGATCTCGCCAGCCGAAGAACAGGTCATGCGAGCTGAGACTCGAGCTGCCGTGATTGACCTACGCGGGGCGATGCTTCCTGCTTGAAATGGAAGGGAAGCGATGCCAACACGGGAAACCGGTCATGGAATTGGATCGCTGCCGCCGTACGATAAGGAAGTCGACCGCCTCGATCTCCTATTCGGCGACCGCTGGAACGCCGTATCCGTACTTTGTGCCGCTGATGTTGTCGTGAACTTGCGCCCCGACGGGAAGATCTAAACCGTCGAGAGTAAATTGCTTCGGATCGAGCTTGATCTGCATGTCTATCTCGAGCAAGGTGACTTCTTCTTCACGCTTGGGCTGGAATCCACCGTCGACGAGCCGCATCTGGCGGCTTTTGCGGTACTCGACCACGAATGCGCCATTACCCGCCTTACGGAATCTCGCCTCCTGTACCGTCTGCGGTTCGTCCGCCTCTGAATCTCCGGGCATCCAATGCTTCGCCCGTACAATGCCGTAACCTTGCTCTGGAGATAACCAGTAAACGTCAAGGCCGGCGGTCTTCTTTATCGCTACTCGCACGAGTCCATCAGGCTCTTTAGCGGCAGTCACCTCCGCGTCGTTCAGCATGCGCATCCAGCTGAGAGCATCTGCTCCAAAAGACCCGATAAACCAATTCGGCCAAGTCTGCTGCCGCGGGTGCATCAGCATAAGCGTTTTCGCTTCGTCGCCGTTGGCGGTGTTAATAAATACATGATACGCGCGCGGATCACTCGGCCTCACCGAAGGATCAGAGCCCAGTATCATGTGTGCGCCATATATGAGTGAATAATGGATTTTGCGGCTTTTGTCGTAGATCGTCCATTCCAAGCTTTCGACAATCTCGCCCGCGTTGGAGCCCGCCGCCACACGTTGTCCGCGCCAATCGAAACGTAATCTATTCGGGTAAACCACGCAATCCTCCTTCGCGCTCAATGATCCAAGCGATCGCCTGCTGGTCATCCGCGGATCGATGGCCGGCCCATTTTTAAGAGCGACGTTTTTGCGCAGGCACAGCCAAGGGTGCGGACATGACGGCTTGGGGTTCGGTTAGCCGGTTGACACGAGTATGAAAGGAAATGCTGTGAGTCCCGACATAAGCAAAATCACAGAAACCGTCCTTGAGATCGAAAACGCAATCAATACACGCTGGAATAATGGAGACTGCACAGGATTTTTGGAAGCTTACCGGGAAGACGTCACCTATTTCGATCCGCTTACGGATCGGTGTTTAATTGGTCGGCAGGCAGTCAAAGAGCATTTCGATAAGTATTTCACGGGCACGCCGGTGGTCCGTAGCGAGCAATTCAATCCAATGGTCGTTGTGAACGATGCAGGTGACATCGCTATCCTGACATACAACCTGCAAAACTACCTGGCAGGCAAAAACGGAGAACTGCAATCCATTCCGCTTTGGAGCTGCACCCAGGTCTATCGCCTCGCGGATGGAAAGTGGAATATAGCGCACAACCACTGGTCGTTTGCGAGGCACCCGGCAGTGGTTGGTAACCCATCCGCCTGACGGAGAACTTGTTATGGCCTTCGACGAATGCCTCGCTGGTCGCGTCGAAGACGCTTTGATAAGAGAACCGGGCATCATCAAGACGGGTTAAACTTGCAATCCCTTGCGCGCGTGGGTCCGGCGCCCCCACGCCTCTGGGCCGCCGCGATCCTTGCGCGCGGAGGTCGATGCCTCGAATGGCACGTAATTCAGCGATAAGTCTTTAGCTGAAACGGACGTATGCCAAAAGGGCCTCTCTTGCGTAGATGGTGGTTGCAACATCTCCATCACCGGCAAGGAGGCCCAACATGCGCCATTTTACGGGCGGACGGTTTCGGCAACAGGTGAGATTTCTGCGACAGCAGTTCCTTCAGGACGGCGGCCTGCCGTTCAGCAATGTGCTTTCCGAGGGGATGGTCGCGCAAGCATTGACAGCGGTTGCCCGGAGCGGCGCCCACGTTTTCGACCTCGGATAATGTATTGCTGGTTAACAATAGTCCGCCCGAACGATATGAGCTGTACTCGGCCGATCGTGCCGATCCGCCGCAAATCCTGCCCCGAGGCAGTAATGCTGCTTTCTCGCCGGACGGAAGGTCGCTTGCCATCGGTATCGTAAATCAGGGCCTGCAGATATGGGATGTGGCCACTTTGCGCAAAGAGCGTGAACTCACATCCAGCGACCACACGAAACGCGAATACAGTCGCGTGGTGTGGTCCCCCGGCGGCGAAAGCATCGCGGCACTCGCTGGGGAATTCGACAAAACGGGGAACATGGTGGAGTACATCGAAAGATGGGAGCTCTCAAGCGGTCAAGTCCGACGGATTTTTCCGCCATTCCAGGATAACGATTACCTTGAGTTGCGATATTCTCCCGATGGCCGCCGATTGTTCTTCATCAGTCGAAGTCCTGCATGGGGTCCGCGGGTCGTTCGATCAACGACGCAGGTGTTTGACTCTCAGACGCTCGAACCGGTTCCGATCGGCATGCGAGACATTGCGGATATCGCGGGCGGCTTGCGCGGCGACACATTCATTACCGCCGGGCAATACTCTGTAGATCTGCGCGATACGGCGACGCTCCAACCGCTGCGACGGCTTTACGAAGGCCCATCCCCGCCCAACTTATGGCCGGCAGTCTGCGGCTTCGGTCTGTGGAGTATCGCGTTCACCGTCCGGACTGTTCGCAAAAGACGCTCGAGACGGTTGTTTGGCATCCGCAGGCAGTCGGTGGTCCCGTAGTTCTTACTGCAATTTGCAATGTCGAAAGCCGCCGCAGGAATCGGCGATATTGCCGTGCCGTGGGCGGCCGCCGTTCATTTCGCATTGGCGAACCGAATGATAACATTGGGATGAACGCGAGCGCAGTCGGTCCTGGAATCTCCTCGCCCCCCGTTATCCCGGTCGTTACGTCGTAGATTTGGGAATTTGTCCGGCCATTGCTGCGTCTTACGTGAAGGGGCTTGTCCTCTTCCGAGCAAAGGAGCAACTGCGATGAAATTGGGACCGATCGAAACACTGAATTTCACGGCTTGCTGTGTGCTTTCCATTGCACATTCCGCTTGGGCAGCGAACCCGACTTGGACGCTGCATCCCGATGATCCAGAACAACTCCGGAAGTGGAACGTTCAGATTTCGTATCAGCAGGTCATCAACGACTTCGAAAACCTCGAATACGCCTTCACGATCCAGGCCAACGTTCCCGAAGGCGTCGACGCGCTGGACGCCTTATTATCGATCTATGACGATAAAGGGCTCGTGGCTAGGCAGAGTTGGAGCGACTCCGAGGGGAAATGCACCGCCCATTTTACGATTGGCAAGCAGACGCTGAAGAACGCGGGATTCATGGTACAGCTTTATCGAGGGCGACGCACGGACGCCTTTTCCACGTCGGGCTGCTACGTGTTCGCCCTGGCCGAGTTCGCCGGTGACGAGCGCTATTGCACCGGCAGGATTGGAATCACCGCCCCGCCCAAGACGACGGAATTTCGCATGGGCGCTCCGATCCATCGCGATGGACGCTCGGTGACCGTGGAGGTAACGCCAAAGGATGTGCTTAGCAACCACCAATACGATTTTCACGTCGTCGTGGAGGGACGCTCCGACGAGCATTTCCAGGTGCGCAACGGCCAGCCCATCACGAAAGGCGACGTTCGGTTTGCCGATCTCAACGGCGACGGTTTTCTCGACATCATAATCGTCGCCGGCCCGGACCATCGCGGTCAGGACTGGTACAAGACATTGATCTACGACAAGCAAAAGACCAGGTATCATTGGCTCACCGATGAGCCCAACTCGCCTAGCTAATCGCTCAACCTTAGCGCCGGTTGGACGCGGAACCGAAAACTCACATCGGTGGCCGCCGCCCAGTAGGTCAGACGTTCGCAAACCTGCGTCGGCCACATCGTCCGAAGCATCTCAATGGCGCTCCTTTACGCGCTTCGGCGTTCACGACCGACGCGCTCAATGTGCACAGGAGGGCGCGTCCTGAGGCAGTTGGCAGCAACTTGGCGGCGAATCTCGATCCTGCACCCAACATGCTTGGGTCCGGCGCACCTGCGTGGGAAACTGTACGAACGCCGATGGGCGGTTTCAGGCTGCCGGACACCAAAAAACAACAGCGCCAGAATTGAAACAGCAAACCGCGGGACCGGCGACTCGAACTGTCGAGTCAATTACCTAGAAATCGCATGGAAATTGAAGGCGACTGCCGATCCCCGATCTCGCTGAGCGCACATGTCGAACCGACATGGCGCGAACGCAATTCGCAGTAGATGGCTGCATTATAACCGCGATACATTGTCGGCTGCCGCGAGGCTCGCGGGCTCGCGCACAATCGCGAATGGGGAAATTGAATAGGGCAACAGCGGGTTGCGCGGGCCAACCGGTTGTCCGCTCAGCTTTGATCTCAAACGGATTCTTTTTTTGCCCCGAGGCAGCACCACCTGCGTGCAAATGCTCCCTTCGGCGAAGTGGAACGGTTATCGCGGATATCGTATCGCGGGGGTGCGCCGCCACCTAAGCGAACGGCGGCTTGACGTGCGGCGATGAAGATGGAACGAGGTCGGCTGGCGAGGTTGCAGCAAGAGTTGCATGCAATGCCGCGGGCGGCGAGCGGTTCAAGGAGTATCTGAGAGTTATGCCGAGTGAGCGGCGCGATGATGTGGCGCTGGCGCCGATCAACCCGATGGCACTCGTGCAGAAGGCAGCGATGCTCGGGGAGCTGCTGGCGATGGAGGACGAGGGGGCCGCAGAATGATTCTGCCGAGAGGCATCACGGGTTTCAATGTTCCGAAGACGGCGGCAACGGTTGAGGTAAAGGTCTTTGTCGCGGATTGCTGGTCGGCCGTTGCCAGGCAAGGCGGCCGCGTGGACGACCGCCCGCAAATCCTGCGCGGCGCTCATGCGTCATTCGTTTCGCGGGTGCTGATGCTTCAGGCCGGCGAGCTCTCCGTACTTCTCAATGCCGTTTATCCGTGGGTGGGCTTCTGCGAGCCACTGACGCCGGGCGATTGCTCGATCAACTTTCTTGATGCTCGCAGCGTAGCCCCCGCGTTTGCTGCTACAGGGCGCTACCGCGCGCTGAGCGCGGAAGAAGTGGAACGGCCGATCACGGACGATATGTGTCAGGAGTTGGGGCGCGGCGAATTGCAGCAGCTCAAATACTGGAGCGGCCTCGCGGGGCGGCGCCGGCTGCGAGTCGGCGATGTCATTTTCAACTTCTGGGATTAAGAAGATGGGGCAAACGCGCGCGGGGCGGGTTTACAACATCGGATGCCCTACCTGCCCTATTGCAGCCGACCTGGCGCCCTGCGCTTTAAGATTCGACGTAGGAAACAAAATGCTTACATGGGCTATGCTTGAACCGCCCCTTCGCGTAGCCGGCGGCTAGAGATCGCAGAAATGTCTCTAAGAGCCTATCCGTGAACCTGAAAGGAGGCGAGACGCCTCCTCGACGAGGCCGGTTCTTGGATAGGCTATAAGCCAGTAATGAGAGTATCCATTACCAGTCGCCGGTTGTCGCATCATGGGGATCAGCGGATCGGCATATCCGCCCGCTGAGCTGTAAAAATCCTGTCCATCATGACACGACAGGAAGCCAACGCGGCAAATCGCAGGTTATTTGGCGATCGTTTCCGGCAACTCCGACGATGGCGGGGCGAGAAACGTGGCGGGGGTGGAACGGGGACGGTTGAGCTCGGCGTCGAATTCGTCGTCGGAGAGGAGTCGGGCTTCGGCTGCATCGAAATGCCGCCGCGACCGGATGGGGTGAATCCCGGCGCGCGGGGGACCGTTATCGGTAGAAATCGATGCATAATGGGCGCCGCCATGCGGAATGACATGGACGCTGCGGACGCGCCAGTCGGCGTGCTGTTTGGCAAGCGCCGCGGCAAACGAGGGCCACAACTTGCTCGCGAAATCCGCTCCTGGATCGGCGCCGGCGCCCTGCGGGGCCGCGCGGCGCGAGGTGCGAGCGTGAAAGTTGCCGCAAATCGCGAGCACCTTGGCGTCGTGGTCGAGCCGCATGCGCTCTTTGGCCAGTCGCGCCGCCATTGCGGCGTCGCGTGCGATAAAAAGTTTGGTCGGGTCTTCCGCGGCCGCTTGCAGAGCGGGCTTTTCAGCTGGCTGCTTGGCGCCTGCGGGCTGTTCCGGGACCGTGGGCCAGGGATCGTCGAAGCAGACGAGATGCCAACGGAAGGGAGGCGCAAGAGCCGTGCGAATGAGCGCGAGGAGCTGAATGTTGCCGCGGCCGTCGTCAAACGGTTTGGCGAAGAATTGCGGCACGGTCTCCGTCCGGCCGGCCGCCCACTCGACGAGCGGCTGCTGTTCGTCGGCCGGAACTTCCAAGGCCAGTACGCGATAACCCCGCTGGCTAAGTGGCGCTAACAGCGCCGCCGCAATGGTCGGCGTTTCCTGCGTACCGTGGAGTTCGCCCAGCACGAGCACGTCGCTCGCGTCGGCCAGTTTCGTCAAGACGTCGAGCGCCTTGGACGGCAGCAGATAGGGCTCCAGCTTCGCCGGAACCTCTTCGGCCCGTGCGGCGGTTGCGAGCAGCAGGGCGACAAGTGCGACGGCAAGGCGCTTTGGCATGGGATTGAACCTCGCATCATGCGGATTGGGAACGATGCGATAGTATATGCGGGCGGCGCGTTGCATGCGACGCCGCGGCGGCTGGACGAATCGACTCTATCTCGAAGATCGGCGGCGATTCGCCGAGGAGGCGGCGGAGACGCGAGACTGGCGCGCCGGAGGCAAGAATTCACGTCCGCGCAGGCTTGGCGGATCGCGAAAGCATGCAATTCTCTCCGGCGCGAGACTTCGCGCGCACGATCGTCTACAATCACGTCCGCGTGGTTGGAATTGAGAGCATTTCAGGAGGCACGACCATGGTCCTGTATCGACACGGCGATCTGCTCGTTCAATCCGCAGACGCCGTTCCGGAGCAGTCGCGGCTGCTCAAGCATCTGGTGCTGGCGGAAGGAGAACTGACCGGACACTCGCACCGGATTGCCGAACGAGACGCCGCGGAGTTGCACCAGTCGCCGCAAGGATTATTTCTGCGCGTCAAGGCCGATTGCGCCACGCTGGTGCACCAGGAGCATGGGCCGATTTCGTTGTCGCGGGGCGTGTATCGCGTCTGGCGGCAGCGCGAGTATTCGCCCAGGGAGATTCGCACCGTTCGCGATTAGGGGCCAGCGATGAATCGACCTTTGCTGCAGGCAGCGGAAGCCTATTCGCTGCTCGCCGCGGGCAAGGCGCCCGCCGGACTGCAAGTTGCGGGCGTGCTCGATTACTCGGAAAAATCCGGGTATAAGCCGCCGCCAAGCCTGCCCGAGAACCTGTCGGTCGACGTGCTCGACCTTTCCGATTCCGGCGTGACCGAACTGCCGGCCGGGCTGAACTGCTACGAGTTGAACTTGGCGCGTACGGCCATCCGCTCGTTGCCGATGGATTTGCAGATCGCGTCTCGTCTCGACCTGACCGGGTGCGATCAGCTGGAAGAGCTGCCCGAGGGTTTGACGACGGGAACCTTGATTTTGCGCGGTTGCAACGCGCTCGGAGCGCTGCCGGAAGAGCTGGATGTGTGGTTTCTTGATCTCAGCGGCTGCTGGGCCTTCGATAGCTGGCCGGCGGCAGCAACCATTCGCGGCGGCCGGCTGCTGCTGCGCGGCTGTACCGCCATGTCGCGATTGCCCGACTATGTGCAGCGGCTGGCGGCATTGGATGTGTGCGACTGCCCCAACCTGAAATCGCTGCCGCCCAGGCTGACCGTGACGGGCTGGCTCGACGTAGGTCGGAGCGGATTGACGGACGAATCCGTCCTGCCGGCCAGCCTGGCAGAGACGCAGATTCGCTGGGCGGGCATCAACGTCGATCGCCGCATCGCCTTTCATCCCGAGACGATGCACGCGGACGAGGTGCTCAAGGAGCGCAACGCCGAACGGCGCCGCGCAATGCTGGACCGCTACGGCTACAGCCGCTTCCTGCAAGACGCGCGGGCGGAGATTCTGGATTCCGACGTCGATCCGGGCGGGCCGCGGCAACTGTTGCGCGTGCGATTGGAGGGAGACGAAGACCTGGTGGCGTTGTCGTGCAGTTGTCCCTCGACCGCCCGGCAATACATGATACGCGTTCCGCCCGCAACGCCGACCTGCCGCCACGCCGCGGCCTGGATCGCCGGCTTTGATGATCCCGATGATTACCAACCGCTTATGGAAACCTGAGCCGAGCGAGCGAGAACTCGCGGCAGCGCCGCCGGGTTGCTTTTGTCCATATCACTTCTTGTCCTAAGGACGACGCATGTACTCTGAGCTTCTGGAAGAATTTGCGGGTCGTCGGGTGGTCGACTTTGAGAACGCCGATTCGTGGCAAGGGCCGGAAGCCGCTTACCGGCTTCGCGAGGAATACGACGACGAAGTGAAGGTCGCCGATCGGCTCGCGGCGCTATTAGAACAGCCCGAAATCGAGCAGCTCGAGGCGCTGATCATCGGCGCCTGGTCGGGCGCCTTCGAGGGGGGCGATGCCGGGCAAATCGTGCAAGAACTGGTTCGCGCGGCGCCTCGCCTGCCCGCGCTCAAGTCGCTGTTCTTCGGCGAGATGACCTACGAAGAATGCGAGATCTCCTGGATCAATCTCACCAACTTGTCGCCGCTATTGACCGCCTTTGCCGGACTCGAGTCGCTGCGCGTGCGCGGGGGGACGGCCCTGTCGTTCTCTCGAGTACGGCACGACAAGCTGAAAGAGCTGGCGATTGAAACGGGCGGATTGCCGCGCTCGGCGATTCGAGAATTGTTTCTCTGTGATTTTCCGGCCCTCGAACATCTGGAACTGCTGTTGGGAGAAGAGCACTACGGGTTCGACGGCGGCGTCGAAGACCTGCAGCCGTTGCTCTCCGGCAAGCTCTATCCGCGGCTGAAGTTCCTGGGGCTGATGAATAGCGCCATCGCCAACGATATTGCGGCTGTCGCGGTCAATGCGCCGATCGTCGCGCGGCTGGAAACGCTCGACCTGTCGTTGGGAAACCTGGACGACGAGGGCGTGCGGTCGCTATCCGGGCTGGCCGGCAATACGCAGTTGCGGCGGCTGAACATTTCGCACCACTATGCGTCCCAGGAATCGGTGGCGGCGCTGGTCAAGGCTTTGTCGTTCGAGGTCGTAGCCGATGATCCTCAAACTCCGGAAGACGACTGGAGACCGATCGTTCATGCCGAGTGACAACGATTCGGTCGGCGGCAGCCTGACGCTCGTCGGTGTTCCGGGCACGAAGCGCGTGCGTGCGTTTACCGACGCCGCGCGGCGGCAGGGCTGGCGCCGGGTCGAGTTGCTGCCCTACCTGCGAGCCTTTGCCGCGGACTGTCCGCCGCCCGCAGCCGGCAGCGTCGTCCGGATTGAGTCGCCGAGCGAGTGCACGGCGACCGGACGCGCGATTTTGAAGGCCGGCGCCGCGGCGCTCGAGGCGGCCGGGGGCGCGCCGCTCAGCGCGCCTGAAATCGACGGTCTGGGCGACGCACGCGGCGAGATTTTGCCCCTCAAGCAGTGGTTTTACGGCTTTCGCGAGATTCTGTCGCGCTGGGAAGCGAGTTGGGGACGAGAACGCGTCCGCTGGATGTCTCGCCCCGCCGCGATTGCGACCGCCTTCGACAAGCTCGAGTGCCTAAAGCGCTGGTCGGCCGCGAGTCTTCCGGTCGCGCGGCGTTTTCCCGGCATTGCAACGTACGACCGGCTGCGCGCGGAAATCGACGAACGACATGCGCGGATTTTCGTCAAGCCGCGTTATGGCTACTCGGCCGTCGGGGCCGTTGCACTGGAATGGCGCGGCGCGGCTGTGCGGGCGATAACGACCGTGGAAGCCTTCTGGGAATCGGGCCGCCCGCGACTGTTCGCGAGCAAGCGGCCTCAAGTGCTGACGAGCGAGTTCGAGATTGCCCGCTTGATCGACGCACTGGGCGCCGACGACCTGATCGTCGAAGCTTGGCTGCCGAAGGCGCGGTGGCACGGCCGGCCGTTCGACGTGCGCGTGGTGGTGATCGGCGGTCGGGCGAGGCATGTCGTGGGCCGGGCCAACGCTTCGCCGTTTACCAACTTGAACCTCGACGCACGACGAATGCCGAGCGAGACGGTCGCGGACCGGCTCGGCGCGTCGTGGAACTCGCTAAAACTGCTGGCGGAAGAGGCGGCCGACCATGTGCCCGGCGCCGGCGTGCTCGGCATGGACGTCCTGGTACGGCCCGATCGCTGCTGCTTCGTGGTGCTGGAAGCCAACGCCTTCGGCGACTATTTGCCGGGTTTGCTCGACGAGGGAGAAACCACGTACGAGGCGCAGTTGCGCAGGGTCGGCTGCCCGGCGGGAGCGCCCGCATGAGCCGATCGGCGTCGAAACCGTCGCACGACATCGTGCTGATCACCTTTGACGCTTTGCGGTTCGACGTGGCCGTGGCGGCCTGGAGCGAAATCCGTACGCCGTTCTTGCGCGAGACGATTCCGCACGGCTGGGAACGCCGCCACACGCCCGGCAATTTCACCTTCGCCGCGCATGCAGCGCTGTTTGCCGGATTCTGGCCGACGCCCGCCGCGCCGGGAGTTTACGAGCGTCCGTTTGCCTTGAATTTTCCCGGCAGCCGCACGGTCGGTCCCCAGACTCTGCGGCTCGACGGCGATAACCTGGTCTGCGGCCTGCAAGCCCGCGGCTATCGCACGGTTTGCATCGGCGGCGTCGGATTTTTTAATCCGGCCACGCCGCTGGGAGCCGTGTTTCCCGGCTATTTCGAAGAGAGCCATTGGCGGCCGGAATTCAGCGTGACCGAATTGAACTCGGCACGGGCCCAGGTCGACCAGGCGTGTCGTTCGATTGAAGAGTGCCCGGCCGAACGTCCGCTGTTTCTGTTTGTGAATGTTTCGGCCACGCATCCGCCGACGCGCGGATACGTGCGCGGGGCCAAGCATGAATCGGCGGCCACGCAGGCTGCCGCGCTTGAACATGTCGACCGCTGCCTGCCCTCGCTGTTTGCGTCGTTGCGGTCGCGGGGCCGCGGGGGCATCGGCTATTTGATGTCCGATCATGGCACGCTGTTCGGCGAAGAGGGCTGGACGGGGCACCGCATCGGCCATCCCGACGTCTGGACCGTTCCTTACGCCGAGGTCGGCTGGGAGCCGTCGTCATGAGCGTTGCCTCGCTGCAGCCGACCGCCGCGCCCGAACTGGCGAGCTACGCCTATTCGTATCCGCACAAGTCGTCCTATCGGCCGCTATCGCCGCCGGTTCCGATCGCCGACGTCTGGCGGAACGAAGACGTTTCGCGGCTGTCGCTCTATCTGCATATACCGTTTTGCGAAATGCGTTGCGGCTTCTGCAATCTTTTCACGCAATCGCAGCCAGCGGAAGACACGGTTTCTCGCTACCTGGCGACCCTTGTGCGCCAGATGCGGGTCGTTCGCTCGCTCGTGCCGGCCGCGCAGTCCGCCCAGCTCGCGTTGGGCGGAGGCACGCCGACCTTCTTGACGGCGCGGCAACTGGAATCGTTGCTGCGGCACGCCGAAGACTTCGCGGGCCTGCCGTTGCGCGGGTTGGCGACCTCGGTGGAAACGTCGCCGGCGACAGCGACAGCAGATCGATTGCAAGTGCTCGCCGAGCACGGCGTGCGCCGCATCAGCCTGGGCGTGGAGTCGTTTCTGCCGGATGAGACGCGGCAGCTCGGGCGCCCGCAGCGCGCGGCTGAAGTGCACGGGGCGCTCGAGCGGATTCGCGCTTGCGGCTTTCCGGCGCTGAATATCGACCTGATCTACGGCGATCCCTGCCAGACTCGCGAATCGTGGCTTGAATCCGTTCGCGCGGCGCTGCGTTACCGCCCGGAAGAACTCTATCTCTACCCGCTTTATGTGCGGCCGCAGACCGGCTTGGCGAACGCGGGCAAGCCGTCGGCGGCGCTCCGCGACGACCTGTACCGGGCCGCACGCGAGCTGTTAGGCGAGCAGGGCTACATCCAATCATCCCTGCGCAGCTTCCGCCTGCCGGAGGAGGAATGCCCCGGCAGTCATGTTTGCCAGCGCGACGGGATGATTGGCTTGGGATGCGGCGCCCGATCGTATTCGCGCCAATTGCACTATGCCACGCGGTTCGCCGTGGCGCAGGCGGGCGTGCGCGCGATTCTGGCCGAATGGATCGCCCAGAGCGACGCCGAGTTGGCGCTGGCGACGCATGGCATCTGGCTGTCGGAAGACGAGCAGCGCCGCCGGTTCGTCATCTTGACCCTATTGCAGGCTGAAGGACTCTCCCTCGCCGAGTTCGACGAGCGCTTTCCGGCAAGTTCGCCGGACGAGCTTTCCGGCATCGACGAGATTGTCGCGCGAGGCTGGGCGATTCGAACGGGCGGCCGCTTGCGCTTAACGCCCGACGGGCTGGAGAAGTCAGACGTGATCGGGCCGCTGCTTTATTCCGAGCCGGTGCGCGAACGGCTGCGTGAGTTCTTGCGGCTGCCGAACGGAGGCGAAGAAAGAATGGGCGAAGAAAGAATGCGGCCATGAACCTATCGGTTTTGTATCGCGGCCCGCTGAGCAGTTGCAATTATTGTTGCGGCTATTGTCCTTTCGCCAAGCGCAGTGAGACGGCCGCGCAATTGGCACGCGACCGGCAATCGCTGGCGCGATTTTACGAGTGGCTCCGGCGCCAGTCCGCGCACCGTTGGCGGGTGATGTTTACGCCCTGGGGCGAAGCGCTCACTCGAGCCTGGTACCGGAAGGCCACGGCCGCCTTGACCCGTCTGCCGCACGTCGATTCGGTGGCGGTCCAGACGAATTTATCGTGCGGCCTGGAATGGCTGGCGAACTGCCGCCTCGACCGCCTGACGTTGTGGACGACTTATCACCCGACCGAGACCGATCGCGAGCGATTCTTCAATAAGATCGAGCAGCTGCGGTCGCTGCATGTTCGGGTCTCGGTAGGCATGGTGGGAGCGCCCGAACTCGCTGCGGAAATTCAGGCCGTGCGCCGTCTGCTGCCCGACGACGTTTATTTGTGGATCAACGCGCAGCAACCTCGGCCGCGGCCTTACAGCGCCGCAGAAACGGCCTTGTTCCAGGCCATCGATCCGCATTTCGAATTAATGTCGCGGCGGCAGCCTTCGCTGGGCAAGGCCTGTCGGACGGGAGAAACTTCGTTTACGGTCGACGGCAACGGCGAGATGCGACGTTGCCACTTCGTGGACGAGGCGATCGGCAACATCTACGACGAAGACTGGGAGCAGGCGCTGCAGCCGCGCATGTGTCCCAGGCGTTATTGTGATTGCTTTCTCGGCAAAGCGCAACTGCAGGCGGAGTCGCTCGCCTTGTTCTTTGGCCCTGCGACGCTCGAACGTTTGCCGCATGGCAGTGGCGGGCCGCAATCGACAGCCGCTTTACCTCATATCGCCGGCGAGCCAGCGATAAGGATGGATCGAGGCGATTGAGCTAACTGGTCGGTAGCCGACTTCGCGCGTTTTCCGGGGCGGTGCGCAAAGCGGGCTAAATGAGAAGACGGCCCCATGCAGGGATCGATGGAGTGTGGTCCCGGCGTGCGCGGAGGCATGAATTCGTAGAGAGAGGCGGAGCTGGATTCCCTTCTGCGCATCATCCAACGCGGTCAGCCTTATGGCTAGAAAGCTTAGGTTCGCTCCGCCGCCGCACGGCCCGGTCTGGAGTCAACGCTTCGACCCCGGGCCCGACCGAAGACGCAAGAACCAATGAGTGAATAGATGGATCGGCCCCTTTATTTGCCCCGCCCATTTATATGCCATTCTCGGCGGTTTTACGGCTTCACATAGTATTCCTGCGAGCCGAGGATGCCAGCCTCGATGATGCTCACCTGGCCTGTCTGCTGCAGCAGATTGCTCCAGTAAGCCAGACCCGCGGCGTCTGCGACGCGATTGAGATAGGCGACATACAGGTTTTGCACCACAAACTGATTGGCTTCCGCACTGCCGGTCAGAAACGCGGCTGCCGAGGCCCGCGAATTGCCCATAGCCAGATACTGTAGCAAGGCGGCCAGCGTCTGGCTCTCCGGGGCGCGGCCCAATTCATCCTGAAACAGAGCATTGACGAAGCCCAGGTTAGTTCCCCCGGCCCGCACCTGGAAATACTCTGCCGAGCCGTAGAACGCGCTCTTGATTTGCGCCTGCGTCCAGCCCGCCTGCAACAGATTGACAAACGCGCCGATCTCCTGGTTGTCTCCCGTTCGGTGCAGCAGGGTTGTATAGAAGCCGGCGATCACATCGCTAAGCGCCTCGCGGCTGTTGGCGATATCCAGGCTGACTTGCAGGCGAGAAGCGCCGCCGGAAAGGACGCTAAGCCAGTGAGTGCGCCCGGCTGCGTCGAGGGCGCGGTCCAGCACGCTCATGTAGACCGCGGCCAGGAAGTCCGCATTGTTGTCGGGCGCCACGGGCGTTTGCCAGGGTCCCAACGTGGCCGTTACATTACTCTGATTCAGGAGCACCAGCGAGGGATTTTGATTGCCCTGGTCGTCGTAGGCGATGGCGTAGGCTTTGCCGTCGATGAAAATCGGGATGTTGTTGATCTGCTGCTGGTGCAGGAACTGTGCGTATAAGTTCGATGTCTCGCCGGCGGGATAGTAATTGGCGGAATTCTGCCAGTCAGCCGTGGTGCTGTACTTGTTCGCCACGCCGCGGTTCAGCGCGGCCACGATTTGATTTTCAAGATCGGCCAGGATGGTTTGCTCCGTCGCGGAGAGGCCTGGCTGCAATTTTGCATCGGTGAACACGCCGTCGTTGCCGAACACCATTTGGCCGGCCGTCTCGCCGGACGATGTCAGCCACTGCATTGCCGGCGGCTTGCCCGCATACGAAACGGGCGAAAGCGAAGACGACGTTGGCGCGTTTGTGGAGAAGAAGGGCTCATACACGTACAGCGTGATGCCATCGGCCGAATCGGTAAATTGGATCACGTTGTAAGTATGTGACGAACTATCGCTGCCGGTAGCCGACTTCGTCGTGCGCGTGCTCGTGAACGTGTAGGTGTGATTGCTCACCGTTGAGGATAACGTCAGATTCGCGGAGCCTGTTTCGAACAGCTTCTGAATGGCAGCATCGAACACGTAGCCCAGAGGGTCGGAGCGGCCGATCGTCATCTTTCCCGGATTCAGAATGCGCAGCGGCTGCGCAGGATCGGTCGATGTCTGGAGCAGCTCGGCGTACGGGTCGCTTCCGACGGGATGCAGCGTACGGTACTCGCTGAAGATCGCGTCGCGAGCCACATTTGTCGAAAGCGTGTCGCCGACCGACGTCGATTGATTCACGCCGTTGACATTGTTGATGCCGGTCAGCGTGATCGGCATGCCAAACTGGTCAACTTGCGAGGTGTTGATGTTCAAGGTCGGCAGCAGGCGAAGGCCGTTTGGCACGCTGTTGTCCGTTCCGCTGGCATCCATCGTCATCTCGAAGAAGTCGTAAATGCTGCTGGTCGAGGTTGGATCGGGCGTCGTGATGCCGTTCGCAGTAACGACCAGGTGCGGCGGCGTCCCGGCGCCGAGAATGACCCGCGCCGAGTTCACCGGGATATAGGGAAGCATGAGCTTGCTGATTCCGCCCGAGTCGGCGATCGTGTAGGTTGGCAACACTCCGCCCAGCCCTAACTTCGAGACGGGCGAGAACTTGCCGCCGCTGCCGTCGGCGTTCGTCGAATCCCAGTAGTAGAATGTCGGCGGATCGGAGGGATTGCTAGGATCGCCCACGCTCGACCAGTACATGGCGAACGTGATCGGATCCTGGTTGCCGCTGGTCAACTTGGTCTTGTTGCTGATGTCGTATTCAAATGTTTTGAGATCAGGCTTGGTATTCGGCGCCTGATAGACGGCGGCGTAGGTGGAATTGAGGATTCCCGTCGTGTCGGCGGCTCCGACGCCGAGCGGGTCGCCCGAGAGCACCGTGCAGTTGACGAACGACGTATCGGTTTTGCTGGCGTATTGCACGGTCGCCAGGCCGTTGCTCGTCTCGACGAACAAATAGCCGGAAGATGCGAAATCGAGCGTCGAAACCACGTCCAGGTTGGCGCCGGTAAGAGTGGAGACGACCGGCTTCGAGGTCGTCGTGAAATGCGTGGCGGCGACCTGGGCCGCGGCGACGCTGACGAAGCTGTCGGTCGCCGCGTTGATCGTCGACGTGCCGGCCGAGTTCGTGACCGTCACGTCGTAGTTGCCCGCCGGAAGCGATGGAGCGGCCACCGTGAGCTGCGAATCGCTGGACACCTGCAGTCCTGCGCCTGCGGTGGAGGCGTGCGTCGTACGGTTGACGAAATTCACCTGTGTGGCCGAGGTGAAGCTCGAACCGTGGACGGTCAGCGTCGTCCCAGCGGAACCAAAAGGAGACACCAGACTTACCGTCGGGGGTACGACAGAGACCACCTGGTAAGTCGCGGTGCTGGATGGCGTCGATGAGCCATCGCTGTTGGTGACGATCACGTCGTACGTTCCCAGGGGCAACGCCGGTTGCTGGACTGTAAGTTGAATCTGGGGAATCGTAATGTTGACGCTCGTACCCGGCGTGCTGGCCGAGGTTGATTGATTCACGAACTGCACGGTGGCGGGGGCGCCCGACGTGCCGAAGTTCTGGCCGTTGATGGTCAGCACGGCGCCGCCGGCGGGAAGCCCCTCGGGCGGAGAAGGCGCGATGATAACGACCCCGGTCGGGGCGGTCAGCATATTGCGAGACTCTAACTTTTCCACGCACGCGGGCACATTTGAAGATGGCAGAGCCCGACGTGGCGACTTACGCCGCGAGGAACGCCCGAACAGGGAAAACAGCGTGGGTTCCGACATAGCGGGACTTTCTCGTCAGCACGGTAGTGGAGAGCTGGAACACGGCGGCGGGCCGTGCCTGAGCCGTAACCATTGCGGAAAATCGGGCAGGATGGCTGATCGGCGGCAAGTAAAACGGTTTTGCGTTTTCGGCCGCCTAAACCAGCAAACTGACTCAACACGGCGCGAAGCCCTCGCGCGGAGGGGCGCTTGCTGTCATCTTCGTCATGATCGTGGCGACCGCTTGAGTTTCGCTGGTCGAAAGACCTAGCCGAGGATCGCCGCCGTTTACTGGGGCGAAAAGGGGTATTCTTGCTCCGAGTGAAAGTCGGCCAGAGCAAGCCAAGCCCGCGATCGCAGCGCCAGTGATTTCAAGCGGATCCCGAGGGAGCTTTTTTTAAAAGCGCGATGCATGCAAGCGGACATGTGAAAGGCTTGGGATTCATCGACTAAATTTCTTGCGTCGAATGAAACGCCGCTGATAGGTTGGTGGAGCGTCTCCTTCGCTCGGCCTTCGCATAAGGCGGACATCATGGCTATCCATCGCCGGGGGTTCCCATTCAGCGTGCGAAGCTTCCTTATCCTGCTTACGGCGTTCGCCGTGGTGCTCGCGGTGATCGCCAATAGGGCGCGCGAGCAACGAGAAGCGGTAGCTGCCATCGAGAGAGCGGGAGGCGCGGTTCTTTATTATGGCAGGTTGAACGTGAAGTATTTGGAATTAGACTACGATCAAAATTTCCTGTTCCATTTGCTTCACACGGCAACTTGTACGACGATCACGAGCGAGGAGCTAACGGATGATATATGTGTGGAAGTTGCGAGACTTCCTCATTTGAGAATGATCACATTCAATGGGCCGATCACCGACGTCGGCCTGGCTGAATTGACGGCACTGAGAAAGGTCGAGCTTCTCAAGCTTGATGGAACTCAAATCACGGATGCCGGCGTTTCGCATCTGCAGCGAATGAAAAGCCTTTATCTGCTGGACTTGGGCCAGACGCCAGTGACCGACGCCAACCTGCGTGAATTGGCTCGATTGACGAAGTTGCGCGAGCTTTGCATCTCGCGGCGCGGCGTGACCGCTAAGGGACTGGATTACTTCGAGCGGTCATTGCGCAGATGCGAAGTCAAGTTCTCGCATCGCTAGATTTTTAAGCTGATTACAGGCCGCTTGCTTTGTTGCCTGCGAAGAAGCAGTACACTACTTGCTGCCGCCGCTTTCCAAAAGATATTGAAGCGCTGCCGCGAGCGCTCCGCGAGAGCGGCGGCGTTCTGCATCCCGCGAAGAAGCCATGACCGATAAGGACGCACGCCGGCAGTTGGATGAATTGGGCTATGTGCTATTGCCCGGCGTGATGGGCGACGGTCTGCGGCAGAGATTGCACGACGCGGTCGAGCAGTTGTTCGCCAGTGAAGGCGAAGCGGCTGGGGCCGAGTTCAAAACCGAGCGCGGCGCCCGCCGCTTAGCGAATCTGGTCAACAAGGGCGAGGTCTTTCGCGAGATTGTCCTTCACTCCGCCGTTTTTCCGCTGGTAGAGCATGTGCTGCAAGGGAGCGTCAAGCTGAGCAGCTTGAACGCGCGGTCGGCCGATCCGGGTTGGGACAAGCCGCAGCCGTTGCATTGCGATATGGGCGCCCTGCCCGACGAACGCGGCGCCTGGGTCTGCAATACGGTTTGGATGCTGGACGACTTCACCGAGCGCAATGGCGCGCTGCGCGTGATCCCTCGCTCGCATCGCTGGAACCGTCTACCGCAGGACGCGCTCGAAGATCTCTTTGCGGATCATCCGCAGCAGCGCGTGGTCACTGGCACGGCCGGGTCAGTGATCGTCATGAATGCTCATCTTTGGCACGGCGGCCTGGCCAACAAGACGCTGCGTCCGCGGACCGCCATACACGCCTTTTACTGTCGCCGCGACAAACCGCAGCAACAATATCAGAAGCAACTGCTCGACGCCGATCTACAAGCGTCGCTCGCCCCTGAGCTGCGCACATTGCTGGCGCTGGACGACAAATTGAATGACGAACTTTCCCAGCGAGACGTCGTGCGGAGCGGATTTCTTACCGCATTGCCATCGCGTCGGGAGTGAACCGCTAAGGTTTGTTGCTTCCACTATTGCGGCGCCTTGCCCTGGAGCAAGGTGAGACCCAGTCGCCCTTTGTCCTTGGCAACGGGTGGCGACGACGGCGGTCGTCCCGCGGCGGTATTTTAGGAAGGCGGCTCAAGCTCTGCCTGCGGCACAACCGATACCATCGGAAGATTCGACGGGATCCGGCCCGCCATGCAGAGCGACACGATGCGCTTGAGTTTATTCGCAATAATAGCGCTCGCGACTCTGGCCGGCTGTACGAGCGACCGCCTCCGGCAACGCACCGTCAATCAAGGGGGCACATTACCCGAGCTGCAATACCAGCAGATCCTCGACAATCTCGCGCTTTTCTCGGCCAACCCTGCGGCGCTTCCCTGGCACATCAACTTGCGGGAAGGGACAACGCAGATCACCGACTCGGCCACCGTTGGCGCTGCCGTGGATTTGGGGCCGCCGACCGAAACGCTGCCGCAGGTCTTCGGATCGCGCACGGCCGTCTCGCAGTGGGGCGGCTCGCCCGTCATCGACACGCTGGAGTTAAGGCTGCTGCGCATCGCGTATCGTCGCGCTCACGGATCGCCCGAAATGCCCAGCCCCGAGTTGCTCGATGAACTGGCGCATGAGCTGAAGAACCAGGTTGCCCTGAACACCGACCTCCGCGACGAATCGGAACTGTTCTACGATCGCTACGCGCACTTGTCCGAGGGCAATGTGCGGCACAACAACGCGGAGATCGTCACCGCCAACGACGAATCGTTTCTCTCCAAGGGCGGAGCTAAGTCACCGCTAGCGCGTGACGTAAGCCGGCAAGTCGCGATCATCTAGCGCGAACTGGGCCGGATTGGTCCGGGGTGGTTCCGCGTCGGCGGAAAGCGGGATGTTCCGAAGGATGCTTGCTATGTCGGACGGTACTGCGACCGCTGGGTCTGGGTTTCACGCGAGGGACTCGAGGGACTGACGGAATTTACGCTGACCGTGATGAAGCTTTCCACGCTCGTCAAAGAAACGCAGACGCTCATCAATCCCGGCAACGTAAAGTTCTCGCCCGGCGACCGAGGGTAGCCGATGCGCTGCCGCTGGCGCACGGCGACGCGGCACACGAACAAAGCCGACGCCTGAGCGAAGGCACGCTTCCGTATTGGCGTTTCCCTCTTATTTTGTGGGGCTTTGTGACGGGCGGGTGCTCAACCGTTACATCAGGCGGTCTGTTATAAATCTGTTGGCGTCAAGTTGTTCTGACTTGGGCAAGCCCGAATTTGCAGGGAGTCGCGGTCGCGAAGGCGCCGGCAGCGATTTGCCGCGGAATGACTCTGCACCCGTGTCGTCTTTATGACAATGGAACCTCAGGAATTTGCCCGACTGATCGACGCCAGCGCAGCGCCGCTGGTGCTATATGCGAGGCAATGGTGCGGCGCTCCTGAGGATGTCGTGCAAGAGGCGTTTATCAAGCTGGTTTGCCAAAGGCGGATGCCGGAAGACGTTCTCGCCTGGCTTTACCGGGTGGTTCGCAACGCGGCGATTGATGCGGGCAAGACGGCCCGGCGGAGGCGGCAGCGGGAATCGTCGGTTGCCCGACCCGAGCGCTGGTTCGTCGAGGATGAGATCGATGGCCTCGATGCCGAGGCGGCGGTGGCTGCACTGGAGCTGATCGCTGGCGAGAACCGCGAGGTCATCGTGGCGCGGCACTGGGGCGGTTTGAGTTTCGAACAAATCGCGGCGGTGGTCGGATGTTCGGCCAGCACCGCATTCCGGCGATATTCGGCCGGCATTGAAGAATTGCGCAAGCAACTGAGGATTACATGTCCGAACCGCTCATCGAACGCCTAAGCCGTTTTACGCCTGATGCAGGCGGCCTCGACCGCGATGCATTGTTGTTTGCCGCCGGCCGGCGGTCGGCCCGACCGAATCGCGGTTGGAAGCGTGTTTCGGCCGTTCTGGCCGGCACTCAACTGTTAGCGTTGGTGTTGCTGTGGCCGCACCCGAACGGTTTGCCGCACGGCAAGGAAGGCCTGATCGCCGGAAAGCGGTCGCCAGCCAGACCCCTTGAGCAGAGACCGGCAGCGTCCCCGACGGGCCCCGATACGAAGGACCGCAATATATGGTCTGTCTGCCAAGAGGTGGATGACGTCCAACTGGAAGACCGTGTCGCCGAGCACGTCGTGTTGATGGAAAGCGAGCCCGTCCTGCGGGCCTTCGGTCCGCCGCCCGACTCGATCTTGAATTAGGCGCCCGCGCGGGCGTTGCTCGTCTGTTTTTCTTTTTGCCCAGGAGGTCCCATGTACCGAACTATCGTTTCGTTGGCGGCGCTGGCCGCCCTAGCGGTGCCAACACGCGCGGAAGACGTAAAAAAACCGAAGGAGACGCTCGTCCGTTTGACCGTCTCGGCCGCGGCGGTCCCGCAGCCCGCGCTCAAGCACGTGCTCTTGCCCGAGTTCAGGGACCTGAACCCCGGCAATCCGATCCAGAACTACATGAAGTGCTTCATGGAGCGCGAAAAGTTCTTCATCGACAAGGACGAGGTCGATCGCCGCGAAAAGCTGCTGGCCATGCCGTTGGCTGAGTTTCCCGCGAGCGACCTGCAAGCCTACGGCGGCTCGGCGCTGCGCCAGGCCGATTGGGCAGCGCGGCTCGACAACGCCGACTGGCAAATGTTGCTGCAAATGAAGGCCGACGGCATCCGGCTGTTGATCCCCGACGTGCAGGAAATGCGCGTGCTGGCCAAGGCGCTCAAGGTGCGCTGCCGGGCAGAAGTGGCGGCGGGCCGAATTGATGCGGCATTGAGGACTGAGCAAACGATGTTCGCCATGTCTCAACATCTGGGCGAGCATCTGACTCTGATCGGCGAACTCGTCGGCGTGGCCATCGCCCAGGGAGCGCTCGATCCGCTGGAAGAGATGCTCGAGCGCCCCGATTGCCCCAATCTCTACTGGGCATTGACCTATTTGCCTTCCCCCTTGATCCCGATCGACAAGTGCGCCCAAGGCGAGCGGATTTGGGTCAAGCCGGCGTTTGGCGACCTGGATGAGTCTGCGGCGATGAGCGCCGAACAACTCGAGCCGGCGATCGAATCCTTGAGTTTGCTGGCCGAAGGGGGCAGAGCCATGCCCAAGGGCGGATTGCGGGCCTGGCTCTCCGAGCACGCAGCCGACGAGAAGGCCATGAACGAAGCGCGACAGCATCTTGTTGAAAGCGGCATCTCCGAAGACCGTTTGCAGACGTTTCCGGCGGAGCAGGTGCTGCTGCTCGACGAGTGGCGTAAGAGCCTGGAAAGTCACGACGACGTCATCAAGCTCTGCTTCCTGCCCGTCTGGCAGATCGACGATCACATTGCACAACATCGGGCCAAGGGTCCAATCGTGTTCGACTTGGCGCCCGCCATCGAAAGAGTTTTGCACCGTCGGGCGGTTCTCGATCAGCGGATCGCGATCTTGCGTCACGTCGAATCGCTGAGGCTCTATGCCGCCGAGCACGGCAAGTTTCCGGCAACGCTAGCCGAACTCTGGACGCCGCTGCCGGTCGACCCGATGAATGGACAGCCGCTGCAATATGAATCCGACGGCACGACGGCCCACCTGCGCGGAAGCGCACCCAAGGGCGAAGAGCAAAACGCCGCCTTCCATCTGCATTACGAGATCACACTGCGGAAATAGACACGCGGCAGATTTTGGAGGTGAAGCACAAGGCGACACGGCTCGCGGTTTCCGAAACGACAGATCCGTCTTGCCGACCTGGACGCCGGCAAGACGGCGTGGAGAGATTCAGGCCGTCAGGAAACGGTCGTCGAAGATGCTGCGGAGGCCCATTCGTTTTCCGCATGCAGCATCAGGCGGTTGAACCGCCTGGCGATAATGGCGAAAGGCCGCGCCGCCCGTCTTGGGCTTGTAGTCAAGCGATTGAATCTTGCACTTTGCGCGATTGACGACTGCTTGAGCGCCTAGTTTGTTTCTTGAATATAGGTGCGCTCTCGATACGTTGCTGCCACCACGATAAAGATGCAGGCCGCCGCGAACATCAATCCTGTAAAGAACCAATAGTAACTGGCGCCAGCAAGCTTGCTGGCGCCGTTCTCGTTTTGAATCACCTTATTGACGATGGATGTGAACAGGTTGCCCAAGGAGACGGACAACAGGGCCAGCGACATCACGAACGATTTCATCTTCCTGGGCGCTTGCGTGTAGGAGAACTCCAGGACCGTGATGGATACCATGACTTCGGCTGCGGTCAGCACGGCATAAGCGAGGACCTGCCACTTGATGTGCATCGAGACGCCTCGCTGCAACTCCTGCTCGATCCAGGCGGAGATCGAAAACGCGATGACCGTCAAAAAGAAACCCAAGCTGATCTTTCTTAGCGGCGTAAGGCGGAGGACTGTATTCAGAAGCGGATAAATCACGTAACTGAACAGTGGCATGAAGGCCATGATCAGCAGCGGATTGACCGCTTGGACCTGAGATGGCAAGACTTCAATCCTTTCGGGGATGGCTTGCCACCCGGCGCCTGGAAGCCAGTAGGATGAGATGCCGATGCGCTGCAGCCATTCCAGGCTAACCCAGCGGTCCATCGGGTCTGCCTGGCGGATCCAAGCGGAGCCGGTTTGATCGTATAGAGACCAGAAAACGGCAACGAAGGCAAAAATGATGCTAAGCTTCCCGAGCGCGCGCAGACCTTCGCCGCTCATGGCCTCTTTCAGGAAATTGATTCCGCCGGGCGGCACGTGCACGAATTTATTCCGGCCAAGCCAGAACACAATCGTGGCCAAGAGCATCAAGGCGCCGGGCACTCCGAAGGCCCAGCGCGGGCCGAGGCGGTCGAGTAAAACCGGCGTCAGCAAAGTGGAAAAGAAAGATCCAAAATTGATCGCGAAGTAGAACCAACCAAAGACTCGCTCGATCAGGTGCTGATTGCCCGAGCCGAATTGGTCTCCGACATTCGCTGAAACGCAGGGCTTGATTCCACCAGCTCCGAGTGCGATTAACGTCAAGCCCAAGAAAAGCCCCAAGCCAGTTTCATCCAGCGCCAACGCCAGGTGGCCGCAGCAATAGACGAGCGAAAGAAAGATGATGGTGCGGTATTTACCCAAGAAAACGTCCGCCACCAGGGCCCCCAGGAGCGGGAAAAAATAGACCGCGAAAACAAACAAATGAAAATAGCTCGTGGCATCTTCATTATTCATCGCCGCCAGTTGGCCGGATCGGTCCATTAAGTACTTCGTCATGAAGACGAACAATATGGATTTCATGCCATAGAAGCTGAATCGCTCCGCGGCCTCGTTCCCAACGATGTACGGAACTCCAGGCGGCATTCTGTCGGAGTGGATGGGCGCGGTCAGATACTTCTGGCGTTTCGAACTGCCTTGGGTTGATTTACTCGAGGCAGAAGGGGCGTCGTGCTCCGACCTTTGCATAGTTCGGCTCGTGCAAATAGTGAAGAGAATGGCGGGTCATGCCAGAAGGCTTCCGTTCGACTTGCCGCAGTCTACCTCTTCTGCAGCGGCTAATCGAGTTCGGGCGAGTCGCCACTGGAGGAGCGGGCGTTGCTCTGATCGAGGGCGGGGGCGTCTGCTTTCCAGACCCAGCCGGGGAGCATTGTCGGGTTCAGGCCGATCAATTCGCCGTCGGTCGTGTCGTGAATGGCGGTGTTTTCGGCCCGGTCGTCAATCGTATAGTCGGCGACCGTGCGCGCGTTGGGCGGCAGTTGTTCTGCCGTTTGCCGCTTCCATGTGATCGGCCAAACGCTGGGCTGGACCTCGTTACTGCCCCAGTAGGCTTTCCAATCGTCGAACGACAAGTTCTGGCGGCCGACGGTCGAATTGGCATCGCCGATTCGCCAGAACGTCGAGAGCCCGTTATAGATGTTCCGGTCTCCTTCCCAGCGGATCCGCCGCTGCGTCTCGCCAGGCGTTTCGACGCAGATTTGTTCGATGAGCGTTGCGCCAGGGGAAGCGCTCAATAACACGCTATCGGTGCAGCGAATATCGGCCTCGAGCAGTCCCGGAGAACTATAACTATTCCACATTCGGCACAGACCTTGGCCGACGGCAACGGTGAGGTGCGTCAGCTCGAGTCGCATCTTGGCCGTCGAGCCGCCTGACGAGGCGGGAACCGTCGTCGCTCCGCCTGCCGATAACAACCATTCGGAAGTAGCGAGCAAGCCATTTTTCCAGGATAAGCGGAACGGCTGCGCATCGTCATCCCGGAGCAATACGGCTTCGCCGCGAGCGGTGCAGTCTTCCAGGCGAATTTCCGTCGGCGCCAGCGCCATCATGCCTTTGGGCATCATGGCATCGGCGCCAGGAGCCGCCTTTAACTGGAAAAACGACACTTTGTCGTGATACGCGCCGAATTGGTCCGACGCATTCTTGACTGTCAGCAGGCATTTCTCCAGCGTTAGCGATTCGACGAGTTGCGCTTCAATGAGCGACCAGTTCTCGGAAGGAACGCCGCGCGGCATCTCCAGCTCGACCGCCAGATTGACCAACTTCAGCGTTCCGCCCGCGATGCGAAGCATGCTATGCGGGAAGTTGTATGGATCGGCATCGCTCGGCCGGAAGGCGATGACCGGCTGAAAACCTTCCTTCGAGCGAATCGTCAAACGAAGATTCGCCAGCGACAGGGGGACTTCAGCCCGGCGACCACTGTAGCGCAGTTCGATCACGTCGCCCGACTTGGCCGCCGCGCACGCCGCCGATAGGCTTGTGAAGCGTTGCGGGCCCGGTTCATCGCAAACCGCCAGGATCCCCGGGGGCAACTCTTCGAGCGGAAGCGGAAGTTTCGCAGCGCTTTCGCTTCCCGGCGTTACCGGCGGCGACGGCGAGGGGACGTGCTCCTTGGCGTTGGCTGTAAAATCGGCGTCATCGCTGGGCTTCAGGATGTTATCGACCGGAGTCTTGCGAGCTTCCTCGCTTGATTCTTCGTTGCCGGGCTCGGCGACTTTGCGAGGTTTCTCCGCCACATCGGCCTCGCTTTCGCCGCCATTCATCGGCGCCTCGGGATCGCCGACCGGCTCTCGAGATGAGGACTCGGGAACCGCTGCTGGTGTGCGAGCATCGGACGTGTTTGGCGTCGCTTCTTCCGGGGCGCGACGCTCGCCGTTTGCATTGCGTTTGGCGCTGTTCGGATCGCCGCGGCGCGAGGATGAACCGCCTTGCGTCGTGGCGACAAGGCCGGTCTGGGACGCGAGCTCAGTCCGTTTTTCAACGGGCGTCTCATCGGGTTCGGCCGTTTGCCAACGGTCGAGCAGCGCTACGATCGCCAACAGCGCGGCGACCGGAATGATCCAGGGCAAGTGCCGCTCGACCACAGAAATGCGAGGCGCAGGCGTTGGCGCAAGCCAGGTCGGGCGGGAGGGACTGGGGGGCGGGCAACCAATCTGTTCCGCCAACAGGTACAGTTCCGCGATTAGTTCGCTCGGATGCTGATAGCGGCGCCGCGGATCCTTCGCCAGCATTTTGCGAATCAGTTCCGACAGCTCGGCCGGCAACTCAGGATTCAATTCGCGCGGGTCCGGCGGCGCATCGCTGTTGTGTTGCAGCAACTTTTGCAGCACGGTCCCTTCAGGAAATGGCGGCCGGCCGGTCAACATGAAATACAGCGTGCAGCCGAGCGAGTAAATGTCGCTCCTGACGTCGGCGCTGCGCGGGTCGCGCGCTTGTTCGGGAGAGATGTAGTCGAACGTGCCCAACGTCACCCCGCTGGCAGTCAGGTCTTCGCCGTCAGGTTGGACCTGATGTAGCCGCGCCAGTCCCATATCGACCAGCTTGGCGCGGCCATCGTCGGTAATGATGACATTCGAAGGCTTGATGTCGCGATGGACGACGTCTCGGCCGCTAGCATGAGCTAGCGCCTCGGCCACTTGCAGGGTATAGCTGATCGCCTCGGCCAGCGGCAGCGGGCCTTTCTGTTCTACGAACTCGCGAAGGTTCACCCCCTCGATGAACTCAAAAACGATGTAATTGAGTCCTTTGTCCTCGCCCACATAGAAGACGCGGGCAATGTTTTCGTGGTCGAGCCGGGCGGCGGACTGCGCCTCGTTCTGGAAGCGGCGGCGCGTCTCCTCGTCGGCCCCCTGGTCGCGCGATAGCACCTTCAGCGCGACTTCGCGGTTGAGCATCGTGTCGAGAGCGCGAAACACGGCCCCCATGCCGCCCCCGCCCACATATTCGCGGAGTTCAAAATGATTCAAGCGCTCGCCGGCGAGCAGTTTGCCCAGCTCAAACGGCGCCGTCGGCCGGCTGGAACTGGAAGGGGGTAATGGCGGGCGCTGCGAAATGACGGTTCGATCATCGGGGTCGGCACGCTGGTCGATCCCCAGGGCATCGGCCAAGCGGGCCGAGCCGTCCGGCGCTGCAGGCAGCGACGGAGACCGTTGACTCGAACCGGCTGTGTTCATGGCGGATTATTTGTCGCGGCCGAAAATATCGCTTAACGCCCCAAGTCGCCCCGGTCCCCTCATCCGTTGATGAGAGCCGAGAAGCTTGTCCAGTTAACGGGGACGAACGTCCCTAAAAGACTTGCCAAAAGCATGAGGCCGACACGATTCATCGTAGTCTGATCCTGCTTTCACCGTCAACGAAAAATAGCACAGCCAGCGGGGCCGAGACCCATCCTCGCATGCGGCCAAATGCGATTGTCGTAAACGGACCGACAACCGGTTATAGCAGGCTCGCTCGTGCGTGTCGCCGGAGTTCTTGTCTTCGTCTGCGGAAGGGCTTTATCGCCGCGCCGAAAGATATGCAATTTACTGAGAATATAGGGAGACCAAAAGAAAACTTTAAGCCATCAGACATGGACACTTTGGCGAACGGGAAATTCTGATCTGCCTAATCATTGAGCAGTCAGGCGGCTGCTTCGAATTAAGCAGCCATGCCTAAAAGAAGTGCGTCGTCGTGCATTCTTCGTAAGTGCTAGCAGTGCAATGCTATCGGTGCTGGCCTTGACCGCAGTAGCAAGATTCTGGCAAATGGTCGCCCGGGAGCGGGCGGAGAAATTGCGATTCGTCAATCTTTTGTCTTAGGAGAGAGTAAATGACCACGAAGGAGCAAGAGGTCTATCAGGCTGCGGAGCAGCTCTACCGACGGAATCCGGATTGGGTCAGTTTTTTTCGCGAGACTTTAGGGGTGGGCGGAATTGTCCGCACGGCATATCCCGAACCTGAAGCTCTGGCCGCTTTCGAGCAAACCCATGAATATACGGCCATCCAGCACATGGTTGCCAACTTGCGAGAACGGAGCGGCACATTGCCTCCCCCTCAAGAGGCTACCAGGGTAATCACGATCCGCCTCCCGCAAAGCCTGCACGAATCGCTGCGGGCCGAAGCTCATGACATGCACACCAGCATGAACAAGCTTTGCATCTCGAAACTCCTCCAACTGGTCGACAACGAATTGGTGCCGACCGACAGCGGGCCCGCAAAGGCCGTGCGCGGCGCTGAGACGGTAGAGGCCGAGTAGCGCGTAGAAACGAAAGAAAATCGGAGCGGACCTATAAGCCGGGTTCTGTCCCCGCCCAAGGGAATGGGCGGGGGGCGGCCATTTCTCTAGGGAACCGATTACTCGGCTCCTCAAGCAGCCTACCCGGAAGTCGATAGCGGACCGGACCGGTCCACGCGCCCAGAGCACGCGGCTCCGGGCGACTGCTCCCTGTTTGACCTTGCTCCGGGCGGGGTTTACCTAGCCAGGCTGGTCGCCCAGTCTGCTGGTGAGCTCTTACCTCACCGTTTCACCCTTACCGCGAGACTGGCTTGCGCCAGTCGCGAGGCGGTTTGCTTTCTGTTGCACTTTCCCGGGCCTTTCGGCCGGTGGGAATTACCCACCACCCTGTCCTGCGGAGCCCGGACTTTCCTCTGGCCGAAGTCTTGCTCCGGCCAGCGGCCGCCCGGTCCGCTCCGAATTCTTTCGTTTGCTGTCGAGCCACCAAGTATATGCCGCCGAGCTGACATTCTTAAGGGGCCGGCCAAACCACTCGGGGCGATCGCTGTTGTCCGAGAGAATCTGGCCGAGTCCTCGGGCCAATCTCCTGGTGCATTAGATTTGATTGGCCGCCTGTGCGTATGGGCGCTCCTGTGCGTAACCGCACGGGCGGGCAAGTCCCGCCGAGCAATTACTTCGACGCCGCAGATACGCCATGGACGGCGTCTTCCAGGCGCTGCATTAGTTCTTTTTCGTTTGACTGGGTGTAATCCTTGTCAACGGTTGCCACGACGCACTTCGACGTCTGGCTGTCGAGCATTCCCTTCAGTTGACCCAGGAATTTTGGAGGAGCGACCAGCACCAATCCGCCGTACGAATTGTGCTTTAATCCGTCGACCAATTTATCCCTCAATTGCTGGGCAAAGTGCAGTTCTTCGACGTCACGAGGGGCCATCTTGGGTTGCATGGCGGGTCTGCCAGAGCCAAACGCCTGCTTCTGAGTGCCGCGTTCCGTCGGAGTGATTTCCCCGGTGCGCTCCCGCGTTTCCGGATGCTCGAATTGTTCGATCAGCTTCCAAGGTTCTCCTCGTTTCGAAGCAGAAAACAAACGCGCTCGACTGCCGTCGGCCACAAGAATCCAGGCATCCATTTGCATGATCTCCTCGGTTGTAAAGCATGAACTTTGCCATGCCGCTGCTGGTCATTGTGAGC
>JAICIG010000028.1 GCA_025924495.1 Pirellulales bacterium
CGACGGCCAGATCCATGCAGTTGCGCAGCTCGCCGAAGATCGGTTCCTTGACCGACAGTTCGTCGTGCTTCTCGGTCATGGAATCGGCCCACTTCTGGGCCTGCGGGCTTGCTTTGCCGCTGTGCTCACGATTGCCTTGCGCGTCGACGAAATCGTCTTCGGCCATCGCCTTCACGCCGCGACCGCGGAGTTGCCAGGCCAGGCCTTCGCCATCGGTCAAGAGCGGATCATAGTCGGTCGTCAGCCACCACCGCGGCAGCATGTTTTGCGGAGCGCTGGAAGCCACTCGCTTGATCAGTTGCAGGTAACTCGGCAAGCCTTTGACATGCGAGGGCTCGAAACCCATGCCGATTCGCTTCATGCGGAAGTCGGCCGCCAGCAAAACGCGAGCGAAGTGGGTGTAGCCCGGCACGCCGGTAATCGTCACGGTTTGGGGGCCCAGTTCCCGTTCGATTTGCTCGGCGACCGCCTTAGGATCGGAACCGAGCGCGGCCAGGTTCAGGCCGGCCGCTTGCAGGCGAGCTAAGCCTTCTTTGGTGGGATCGATCGAGCAAGTGATGCCCCCCTGGGCGGCTTGCTGGGCCGTTCGCAGCGCGACGAGCAAATCGTCGAGGAGCAACACGGGACGCCCTGTGGCGACGCCGACAATGTTCCCTCGCGGATCGACCTGCCAGCCTTCGCCATAGCCGGCCAGAACGATGTCATTCTCTTCAGGATAAACAAAGACGTACTCGATCCGCTGTAAGCCCGCCAGGTACTTCACCTCGTCGGGCAGCGGCTTATCCTTACGCAGGCACTCGCCGATGATCTCGTCGAGCAAACGCAGCGAAACCTTGCGGAGCTTGGCCGGCTGATTCAAATCGCCGGGGACCGGGGCGAACTCCTTCAATCTCAATTCGCGCAAGCGGCCGATCTGGTCTTGCTGGGCGTTGGAGACCGCGCCTCGAGGATCGATAAAAATGCCGCCCACGGCCTGCCGAAAGGCGAAGGCCCACACCGCCGACGGAACGGCAATTGCCACGGCCAGAACTGTCAGGCAGATTGCCCGCCGCGACCACCAACGAACCTGTCCTGAGCAATTGCGCGCCATGAGAATTCTCCTACCGAAACTTGATCGAGTTCGTGGTTGATTTTTGCGTTGCCTTCACCGATCCGATGAAAGCGGCTTTCCGACGCATAACTGGGTGCGTCTTTGCGGTTTCGTTCTATTGTAATTCGTAAATCTCGCTCAGGTGGGTAAACCGGCAGGCTGAAAAAGCAAATTCACTCCAGCCGGACTAATTCCACCACCCGTTGGCTCGCCCGCCGGCGCGGCTTGCGTACAAAGCGAGATCAACTCGTTGCTCACCTATAGCCAGTTGGTGAATTGCCAACCTTCGACGGCGCCGCCCGATGCGATGCCAACCTGGCGAGCGCCTCTCGCCGGCATGCTGCGCTGATGCAACTACTCATGCCGGGCGTTACATCTTGAAAAGCTAACCGCAGATGGGGCCGATTGATTTCAAATTCAGCCTAATCCATGGACTTGCCGCTTGCAACAAAAGCTTGCCAAACCGCAAGATTTTACCGGCTAACCTGCAGCCGGGGCCCTCTCTTGCACGAGCAGAATGGAAGAAGGCCACTTGCGGGGCCGCCCCTGACGGGGCTAAGGTAGATAAATCGCCCGGGAAGGCCTGCAGAGCTACGGCGGAAGGGCGGGCGGCGGTCGCTTTGCCGCAAATCCGGAAGGCTTGAGTCCGCGCCGTTGGAACCGGTCGCCGGACTGGCGTGCAACACAGCGGGAAGTGGTTTTCCCAGGGTATCCACGGGCCAGGTTCGAACCGGCTGAAGGCTCGCGCCGCCCAAGGGACGTTTCCGTCGAGTCATCGGCCTAGATGTTAGCATATCTCGTCATTCGCGAAGGCTCGAAGTGGACCGACGTGTTCCGCTTGATCCCCGGACAGGCGGTGACGATCGGCCGCGCGCCGACCAATCAGATTGTGATTAAAGACGAGCGTTGCAGCCGCTGCCACGCCGAAATGTTCATGAGCGAAGGTCAGTGGACCTTGCGCGATTTGGATAGCCGCAACGGCACCGCCGTGGGCGGCGAGCTGATTCAAGGCGACAAGACACTTTCGCCAGGCGACATCATCCGCATCGGCAATTCGCAGCTAGCCTTCGTCCACGATTTGTCGAAGGCGTTTCCCGAGTCAGGCAGTCTGCCGCCATCGACCGAGTTGCCGACGGTCGGTCCTGCGGCGTCGCCCGATGCTCACGACTCGAGCGTGCTGGACTTGCCAGAGCCTTCGACTATCACGCATCGCCGCGGACAGACAAGATTTCTCGATCGCAGCGAAGAAGACCAGGGCGGGGCTTCGAAAATCGGCCGGGCGGCGGCCAAGCTGTGCCGCCTGGCCTTCGAGTTGGCGAAATCGCCCGACGCCGTCTCGATGGCTAAGCTAAGCCTTGCGGGACTAATCGAAGGCACCGAAATGGACGCCGGCGGCGTGTTGCTGTTGCGGCATGGATTGACCAGCGAGCCAACGGCAAACGACTTGGAGCTGGTTGCCTCGCGAACTGAAACAGAGCTACCCTACCATCGCATTTCCATGTTTCTGGCCGCCACCGTGTTGCGCGAAGGCGAGGCGGTTATGGCGCGCAATGTGATGGGCGACAGCAATCTGGGCAGCCGTGACAGCAAAGGCGACATCCACGCCACCAGCGTAATCTGCGCGCCGGTGCGGCGCGGGAAGAAAGTCTTCGGTCTGGTGCACTTGTATTCGACCGCCAGCGATCATGTGCCGGACCCGGACGATCTGGAATTCACGCTCGCCGGGGCGGATACGTTGGCCGTGGCATTGCAAAATCTGACTCGTCGCCAAGAACTGGCCGAGAACCTGAATCAGATACGCGATGAGAACTTGCAGTTGCGCGAACGGCTGGGCGTGCAAAGCGAGATTATCGGTAAGAGTCGCGCCATGGATCGCGTTACCGAAGAGATCGCGCGCGCCGCGCCGACCAGCGCCACTGTGCTGATCCGAGGCGAAAGCGGCGTGGGCAAGGAATTAGTGGCTCGTGCAGTGCACTTTTCCAGTCCGCGCCGCAAAGGGGCGTTCGTCTGCTTGAATTGCGCGGCGCTGTCGGAGAGTCTGCTGGAAAGCGAACTGTTCGGGCATGAACGCGGCGCGTTCACTGGCGCCGTCAATCGCAAGATCGGCAAGTTCGAGGCGTCCCACCAGGGCACTCTGATGCTCGACGAGATCGGCGAGATGAGTCCGACCATCCAGGCCAAGTTCCTTCGGGTGCTGGAAGGACATCCCTTTGAACGCGTTGGCGGCAGCGAGCCCGTCAAGGTCGATGTGCGCGTGATTGCCGCGACGAACCGCGATCTGGAGAAAGACGTCGCCGAAGGCCGCTTTCGACGCGACCTGTACTTTCGCCTGCACGTGCTGGAGATCTTCGTTCCTGCCTTGCGCAAGCGCCCGGAGGACATTCCGGAATTGGCACAATACTTCTTCCACAAATACAACCTGGAGACGGGCCGCAAACTGCGCGGTTTTACGCCCCGCGCCATGGAGCAGATGGTTCGCTATCGCTGGCCGGGCAACGTTCGCGAGCTGAAGAACGTCGTGGAGCGGGCGATCGTGCTTGCCACGGGCGATTACATCGACCAGGAAGACTTGATGCTCTCCAAGTTGCCGACCACCGGCGACACCAGCGAGGCGCTGCCTTCGGTCGCCGAATTCAAGCCCGTCTCGCTGGCGGAAATGGAGCGCCGCCATATCCTGGCAACTCTCAAGGCGACCAGTTGGAACAAAAGCCAGACCGCCCAACTCCTGGGTATCGAGCGCTCCACGCTCGATCGCAAGATTCGCCGCTACGAACTGGCGGAATTCTCTCCGGGGCGAGCGACCTAGATCTAGCCGCGATGCGGCTTGTAGAAACGCGCCAGCCGATTCGGATGGACGCCCAGCCGGGCCGCTGCGAGCAGCAGCCAGTTGCGCGCTGTTTGGCGAATGACGCCGTGCCGTTGCCAGCGGCGCGCGCTGACATGCAGCGGGCCACGCAGCAGCACGGGGCGCGTGCGGCGGCGAAGCTGCCGCATGAACATGACATCTTCCATCAACTGCAACTCGGGAAAGCCCCCTTGCTCGAGGAACACCGAGCGCCGGATAAAAATACCCTGGTCGCCGTAAGGGAGCCCGCGCCGCAGCGCGCGCCAGGCGTTGCCTCGTTCCAGCCAACGATAGAGCGGCTCTTCGGCATCGATCTGCTGTTGGAAGGCGCCGCATAACACGCGCTCATCGGCGAGTGCCGCTTCGATCTGCACAAGACCCGCCGGAGCGAGCCAGGTATCTGCATGCAGAAACAACAGCACGTCTCCGGCGGCGCGCCGCGCTCCGGCGTTTTGCTGACGCGCGCGACCGGGAAGGCATTCGATGACACAAGCGCCTGCCCCGCGCGCAAAGCTGATCGTCGAATCTCTGCTGCCGCCATCGACGACAATGACTTCGGCGGGTCGCGTTTGCCAGGCCCGGTCCACCGCCGCGGCAATATTCGGCTCTTCGTTGAGCGCTGGAATAATGATCGAGATGTTCATCGAGCGCACAGGGAAGTATCTTGGACCGCTGAAGGCGAAGCAGACCAATTTCAAGGAAACATTAATGGCCGATGCGACCCATTTATCCATGGCGGAGCTTGAATCGCAATTAGACCACATCCGGCAATCGCCCTGCGATGACGGAGTACTGGAATTGATCGTGAGCCGGCCGAGGGTCAATGCGCGCGAGGTGTTGGAAACCGCTGAGCTTGATCCTGAACGAGGGCTGCTAGGCGATCGTTGGCCGGCTGGCGGCAGCGGGGCGGCGCATCGCGACACGCAGCTCACCATTATGAATGCTCGCGTGATTGCGCTAGTGGCCCAAACGAAAGAACATTGGCCCCTGGCGGGCGATCAACTTTACGTCGATCTGAATCTGAGCGCGCACAATCTGACGCCCGGAACGCGCCTGCGGATTGGCACGGCAATCGTTGAAGTTACCGCCGAACCGCATTTGGGCTGCAAGAAGTTCTGCTCGCGATTCGGCTTGGACGCCATGCAGTTCGTCAACTCGCCTATCGGTAAAGAACTGCATCTCCGCGGCATTAACGCGCGCGTCGTGCAGCGCGGATTCGTTCGCGTTGGCGACCTGGCCAAAAAGTTATGAAACCGCCCGACTGCACTGACCAGCCGTATGCGATAAACCCGGTTACACGATGAGCTCGTAGAGCGAAGCGCTCACGCATCCGACTTGCTCTTGGGGCGCGGCGCTAATTAGCCTCGCCGCCGTCAGGCGTTATCAAGCAAGCTCGGCCGGCAGGCGTAAGCGGCCGGCGTGGCTACGACGAGCTCTTGCTGCGTCTACTCGACGTGGCTCGCCTGCTTCACCGATTGGCTGCCGGCAGTCGCGGTCGGGGCAGGAGTTTCCGAAACGAGTCCCTTATTGATAAAGGCTTCAATCTGCTCGGGACTCTGCTTGCCCACGAGCAGGTGGCGCCTCCAGCCGTTGTTCGTTTTGCGATACATGATCAGTTGGGGAATGGAACCGCCCTGCATGAGCTTCTGGGCTAGTGAGTTCTGATGATCTGCATTCACGGTCGCGAAAGCGACTTTCTTAAGCAATCCTCGACGCGCCACTTGCGGGATGACGGAGTTTTTCATCTGCACGCAGGCGGGGCACCATTCGGCTCCCACCAGAATGACCATGGGCCGCCCCGTTTCATGGTGGTCCTTATGCGCTTCCGCGTAAGTATTCGCGCCGGTCGATAACACGGAAATTTGAAGTACGGCCGAGAGAGTTAAGCTCATCATGGCAAGTCGATCTCCTGATCAGCGGGTCTTGGCCAGCCAAGCCGTCCTTAGCGGGCCATTTTTCGAGGCTCTCTCCGCGCTTTGCCGGGCGCAATCGCCAAGCATGCAGAGGGCCAGATGCGGGGAAAAAGAGGGTTGGGAACGCCCCTGGGAATGAGATTGCTCTTCCGAGTCAAACGGCGGTGCTTGGTCTCCCTCCCTCACGCGATTCCTATCAGCTGCCCTGGGCAGCCACCGTAGAGTTTGCTAGTGTAACCAGGCAAAATGCACTTGCAATCACAAATTGCACAAACTTTTCCGTTGCGAGCGCAAGTGCAAAATTTCTCTAGACTTCCACTGAACAAGTTTGGAAATCGGTCGTCGTAAGGCTATAATCCTGCCGCGGTCGCAGATGGCGGCAGGATTCCGAGATAGCGCCTCAATGGGCCGCTTGGCAGGGCTTTGAGCGGCGGCAACCAGCAGGACGCCTTCTGTAGGCAGACTGCAAAGAGTTTTGACGCCGAATTGCCTCGCGCTCGTTTGCGCGACAATCCAACAACGCCGCCCAGGGCCACGAATCGATCACAGTCCATGAAGCTTCGCGTCGGCCTTGTCGGGCTAGGTCAGAATTGGGAGCAACGGCATCGCCCGGCGTTGCGCGCTCTCGGGGATCGCTTCGAAGTTACCGCTGTTTGCGAACAAATCGCAATGCGGGCCGAGCATGCGGCTCGCGATTTCGGCGCTCAGGCAGTCGATGGCTTCCGCGCCTTGGCGCTGCGGCCTGACGTCGACGCACTATTGATGCTCGCGCCGCAATGGTATGGGTATTTGCCGATTCTGGCCGCCTGCGATGCAGGTAAGGCGGTGTACTGCGCGACAAGCCTCGAGATTGATCTGGAAGAAGCGCGCCGCGTCAAGCAGCGCGTCGAGCAGGCCGGCATTGCCTTCATGAGCGAGTTTCCTCGGCGGCAATCCCCGGCTACGCTCCGGCTTAAGGAACTGATTGCCACCCGGCTGGGCGAACCCCGTCTGTTGTTCTGTCACATGCGCCGCCCTGCCGAAGAGATGCCGAGCACTCCGTCGCGGCCGAGCGCGACTTCCCCCACCAGCGATCTGATCGAATTGGTCGATTGGTGTTGTTACGTCGTCGGCCGCCGTCCCACGTCGGTGTTGGGCATGAAGCACACGGGGCCGGACGCCCTGGAAGACGATTATCAGTGGATGAATCTCGATTTTGCCGAGCCGGGTTCGCCGGGGATGGGGCCGACCGCGCAGATTAGCTGCGGTCGTTACATGCCGGCCAGTTGGCTTGAAGCGGTCGCCTTTCGTCCCCCCGCCGCGCTGCAGGTGGCATGCGAGCGAGGCATCGCGTTCGTCGACCTGCCCACGACGCTCGTCTGGTTCGACGAGGCCGGTCGGCACCAAGAATCGCTCGACAGCGAACGTCCTGTTGGCGAGCAACTACTGAGTCAGTTTCATCGATCGGTAACCAGTCTCTTGCATAATCCGGCTGGTTTGGACGATGCTTACCGCGCGCTGGCCATCGTGCTCGAAGCCCGCAGCAGCCATTGCCAAGGCCGGCGGATTAAGCTCGAAGTTTGAACGCTCCATGACGGGCGCCTGCTCTCGCATGCTGTCCTCGCTGGTCGGAAGACTACGGTTGATGCGGCCCCGCATGGCCTTCTCGCCATTGCGTTTTTCGCAGTTCACCGAGAGCTCATCCGACCTCCAAGGCCGATTGCGACGCTAAAGATTGCAGGTTGACGCCTGCTCGGCGCGACCATGCCCCGCGCCGACCTGGGCAGAAAACCAAAGAAGTAGCCCGCGACGGCGTCGCGATTTCATCAACGAGAATTCGCCCTAAATGCGTCACCACGACCGACATACGCGATAGTGTACAAACGCTATTGATTCTGTACACGCGTATATTATACTTCATCGGAGATTAGATCCCCGCGCGACCCCTCCAAGGACGATCCGGCCATGGCCAATTTGGAACGACTGACCGACAAACAGAAGATGGTCTACGAGTTTATCCGCGAGAAGATCCGGCATCGCGGGTATGGGCCGACGGTGCGCGAGATTGGATCGCATTTTGACATTAGCTCGCCCAACGGCGTGATGTGCCATTTGAAAGCGCTCGAAAAGAAAGGACTCATCACCCGCGAGCCCAACATGTCGCGGGCGATCATGCTGGCCACTGAAAATCCCGATGGCAGTGGCGGCTTGCCGCTGGCCGGGCAGATTGCGGCGGGCGTGTTGCACGAAGCGGTCGAGCAGGACGAGCGCATCGACTTTGGGGAAATGTTCAAGGCCGATGATTTATTCGTCCTCAAAGTCAAAGGCGACTCGATGATCGAAGATCAAATCGCTGATGGCGACTATGTGGTGATTCGCAAGCAAAGCACCGCCCAGCGCGGTCAGACGGTGGTCGCCCTGACCGACGAAAACGAGGCGACGCTAAAGCGTTGGTATCCGGAAGGGAAGCGGATTCGCTTGGAACCGGCCAACTCCTCGATGGCGCCGATCTATGTCACCAATGCACGCGTGTTAGGCGTCGTCGTCGGCGTCGTGCGGAAGGTCTAGATCGTAGTCGGGCAACCGTTGTGGAGTTGGAAGTTCGACAACGAAGTGTGTGCCGCGCCCCAACTTGCTTTGCACGGCGATGCGACCGCCGTGGGCTTCGACAATCTTGCGCGCGGTAGGCAGGCCCAGTCCCGAACCTCCGGACTTCGTTGAGTAGAATGCCTCGAAAATGTGGGATTGCGTCACCTCGTCCATACCGCAGCCGTTGTCAATCAAGTGCAGCACCACACTGAGCGCCGTGGCCTCGGTGGCAAGCACCAATTGACCGCCCTTCGGCATCGCCTGCTGGGCATTGAGGAGAAGATTCAACAGCACTCCGCGAAATGCCTCGCGATCTAACATGACGCTGGGCAAGTCGGATTGCAGGTACGGCAGCAATTCGATCCCCGACTCGTCGGCTTTGGGACGAAAGAATTCCAGCAGTTGCCGCAATTCTTCGTTCAAGTCCGTCGGCTCCAGTCGCAATTGACGGACCTTGGCGAAGTTCAGGAACTCGTCGAGCAGATCTTGCAGTCGCTGGCACTCGCGCTGCACGACTTCAATCTTGGCCAGCGCACGCCGATGCCGGGGCGATTCCTCCTGCTGCAGATCCTCGGCCAACAACTCCATGTTGAGCTTGATGGTCGACAGCGGGTTTTTGATCTCGTGCGCTAAACCCCCGGCGAGCCGGGCGATTTCCGTGTATTGGTCGACGAGCCGTTGATTGATGTCGTCCGAAGGATTCGAAGAGTCGCTCATCGCTTGCTTGGCCAAAAAAAGAGGAGTGCGAAAGCAGGACGCTGCGAATAAAAAACCCGAGGGACCGAATCTGCTCGGCCCTCGGGCGTTAAGTCGGTTTGCGCGGAGTTCCTAAAAGGAAAAGCCGTGCAGATTTCAGCTTTCCGAGCCGTTGCCGCCGCTGGCCTGTTCAGCCATTTCTCGCATCGCCACTTTGCGGCTTAGCTTGACGCGGTCCTGGTCGTCGATGGCGATGACCTTGACCAGCATTTCGTCGCCGACCTTGCACACCTCGGAGACGCTATTGACGTAGCCGTCCGACAGTTCGCTAATGTGGCACAAGCCGTCCTTGCCGGGGATAATTTCGACAAAGGCGCCGAAGTCCTTGATGCTGGTGACGCGCCCTTCGTAGATCTTGCCGACCTTGACACTCTCGGTCAGTGCCTCGACCTTGCGCATCGCCGCTTGCGCCGAAGCGGCGTCGTGGCTGGCGACTGTCACCGTGCCGTCGTCTTCGACTTCGATCACGGCGCCTGTCGATTCCTGAATGCCGCGAATTGTCTTGCCCCCCGGGCCGATCAACAGGCCGATCTTGTCGGGGCTGATCTTCGTGCGCAACAGTCGTGGCGCCCAGGCGGAGATTTCGCCGCGCGGGCAAGGGATGGCCGTCAGCATCGTACGCAGAATCTGAATCCGCGCTTCGCGCGACTGAGTCAGGGTCGCCTCGATAATTTCACGGCTGATGCCGTTGATTTTCAGATCGAGCTGAATGCCGGTGATGCCGTTCTGAGTCCCGGCAATTTTGAAATCCATGTCGCCATAGTGATCCTCATCTCCGATGATGTCGGTGAGCAAGGTCCACTGATCGTCGGACTCTTTGACCAGGCCGACGGAAATGCCTGCCACGGGATTGCTGATAGGCACGCCTGCGGCCATCAGGCCGAGAGTCGCCCCGCAGACGCTCGCCATCGAGCTAGAGCCGTTCGACTCAAGAATGTCGGAGATGACGCGGACCGTATAAGGGAACTCCTCGGGATCGGGCAGCACCGGCTTGACGCTGCGTTCGGCCAAGGCGCCGTGTCCGATCTCGCGACGGCCCGGACCGCGAATGGGCCGAACCTCGCCCACAGAGAACGAGGGGAAGTAATAGTCAAGCATGAACTTCTTCGAGTATTCGTCGATCAGCCCGTCGACGCGCTGTTCGTCGCGGTTCGTGCCCAAGGTGATCGTTACCAGCGCTTGCGTTTCGCCGCGCTGGAAGACGGCCGATCCGTGGACTCGCGGCAAAACGTCGACATGGCACTCGATCGACCGCAAGGTCTTCGAGTCGCGACCGTCAGGACGAGTGCCGCTCAAGATCAGCTCGCGCACGACGTGCTCTTCCAGGTCGTGCCAGGCCTTGGCGAACGACGGCAATTGGATCGCGTCGGCCGCCGTCGGGTCGGGAATCAACTCGGCGACCGCCCGCTCTTTTAACTGCGACACCGCTTCGGCTCGAGCCTGTTTGCCTGTGGTCTGCTTGGCCGCCTTGAAGTGGCTGTAATACTTGGACTTCAACAGGTCGTAGGTCCCGTCCGCTGCGGGAACCTCATATTCTTTTTTCTGGACGTTTGCTTTGGCGAACAGCTCGACTTGCAACTCGCACAGTTCCTTGATGATGCGGTGCGCTTCTTCGATCGCCTCGAGCATTCGCCCTTCCGGGATTTCACGGGCAAAACCCTCGATCATCAGCACGGCGTCTTTGCTGCCGGAGACGATCAGATCCAGATCGCTTTCCTCGAGGTCGTCCTGAGTCGGAAAGGGAACGAATTCGCCATTGATCTGACCGAGACGGACGGACGCGATCGGGCCCATGAACGGCAGCGGCGACAGCCCGAGAGCGGCCGATGCGCCATTCATAGCCAGTACATCGGCATCGTTTTGCCGATCGCTGGCCATCACGAAGCTTTGAATCTGCACTTCGTCATGAAACCAACTGGGGAACAAAGGACGAATTGGCCGGTCCATCAACCGCGCCGTCAGAGTTTCTTTGGTGGTCGGGCGTCCCTCGCGCTTAAGAAAGCCGCCGGGAAACTTGCCCGCGGCCGCAGACCGCTCGCGATAGTCGCAAGTCAGAGGAAAGAAGTCGACGCCCGCCCGCGGCGCCCCCGTGGCAGCCGCGGTCAACACCACGGTCTCGCCATATTGCACCAAACAACTGCCGGCAGCTTGCTTGGCGAGATTGCCCGTCTCGATCGAAAAAGTATTGGCTCCGATCTGCTTCTCGACACGTACTTTCAAGGCTGGTTCCTACCTTTTTCCGCGTCCCAGCCAGCTAATCTGCAAGAGTGCGAAGCTCCGCTACCGCGGTTCGGCGGCCGAACAACGGCCAGACGCGCGGCGGAAAGAGGCTCGCCATGCGGTCGGAATGCGCCGATCCTATGCGCCGACTTGCCAAACTCGCTTTAGACAGCGGTTGGCCGTGGTCGGCGCCGAGAGAGACTACTTGCGGATTTCAAGTCGCCGGATGATGTCGAGGTACCGCTGCGGATTGACCTTCTTCAGGTAATCGAGCAGGCGGCGACGCCGGCTGACCATCATCAACAGACCGCGCCGACTGGCGAAGTCCTTCTTGTGCGTCCGCAGGTGCTCGGTGAGCTCTCCGATCCTGGAGGTCAGGATCGCGATTTGGATTTCCGGCGACCCGGTGTCATTGTCACCGCGGCGGAAGTCCCCGATTAGTTCCTGTTTTCGCGCTTTGGTAATAGCCATCTGCGACCGCAATTCCCTCACGTTGGTCGGCACCCCGAATTGGGCGATGCATCGACCTCTTGACTAGCTTGCTGAGACTCTACCTACGTATATGGTTTACAACAACTTAAGAATGAGAATTTAGCATTCTCTCATTTTTTTGCAACCACTAAAGCCCGCCTTTTTCGGCCCCTTTTCGACGTCCGCCTGTTAAGCTGGCAGCCCTTCGCGGGACAGGAAATCTGTCGCCCCGGAAACACGACGTTCGACTCAGCCCCCGATCCGCATCCTACATGTCCTTGCTCCAAGGCGGCCAACTTGGCCAAGTTGGCCGCAGGGATCTGACCATCTTGGGCGCTAACATCCATCGCGAAGGCAACCTTCGCCCATATTTAGCGGAGAATTAGCATCTCTACCTGGATCGAAGGCCGTCCGGGCGGCGCCATCTTGCCCAAGGCGGCCGCGCAAACCTGGCCAACTTCGTGGCGGTTGGCCGTTTGAGTTTCGCCCCTGCGTGCCAGTTTTCCGCCTGCCAGCGCAAAAATAAGTCCCGCGTGGCTTGTTCGGCCGCGCGGGACTTGGTTTTGCATGGACTGAGGAGTCGCGTACCTAGGAAGCAGCCTTCGCCGCGGCCCGTTTGCGGGCGGGCACGTCATGAACGACATCCCACGCCAAACCCAGCTTTTCCATCAGCAGGATGGTCAAGTAGGTGATATCGAACTCCCACCATTTGTGACCGTGGCGGGCCATTCTTTGGAAGGCATGGTGATTGTTGTGCCAACCTTCGCCGTAGGCCAGCAGCCCCACCCACCACAGGTTGCGGCTGTCATCGGTAGTTTCATAGTTGCGGTAACCCCACATATGGCTGGCCGAGTTCACAAACCAAGTGACGTGCAGCACGCCAACCAGACGCACGAACATGCCCCAGGCGACGAACGAAGCGCCGGTGTACGCGTCCCAGCCGAAATAGCCAAGGGCAAACAAGGCGGCGGTCATCAGCAAGTGGCTAGGCAAGAACATCTTGTCGAGCCACCGCATGCTCGCTTCCTTGGCCAAGTCGGGGGCATAGTGGCGCTGCAACTCTCGGGTGTACTTCCGACCGAAATTCGGCATGAACCACAGCATGTGGCTCCACATGCCGCCGTCCTTGGGCGAATGCGGATCCCCCTCAAGGTCGCTGAATGCGTGATGTTTGCGGTGATTGGCCACCCAATTAATGGCGGAGCCTTCGCCCGACAAACCGCCAAGCAATGCCAACAAGAAACGCACTGGCGCGTAAGTCGAAAAACTGCCATGCGTTAAATGGCGGTGATATCCCATGCATACGCCGATGCCGCCCGTCAGCCAGTGCAGTACAGCCATCACAGCGACCGCCTTCCAAGTGAAGAAGAATGGAGCGGCGATCAGCCCCAAGTGCACAACGCCGATCCAAATGACCGTGGGCCAGTCGACGCCATTCGCCCAACGGCCTTTTTCCAGGGGATCGCGAGCAATTTCGCTGGGGGCCGCATCACGCTCGATGATGTCGGTCGGTGAATCATATGTTTGCTCTAAAGCGGCCACAGCTAAGGAAGAGTCCTCGGCCGGGATCGAATCAATGCTAGCTAAATCTGAAGCCACGCGACGAATTCCTGATGTTAGGGTGCTGTAACGCTCCCGTCATGGGAGCTACCCGCAGTTCCATCGCGTCGATGGCCGTCGGGTTGTCGAGGAATTGTAAAGCTAGTCGCGTTTTCGTTTGTCACGGGCAGGTCGAAGCCATGTAAAAGATCGGTAAAACCCAGATCGCCTAATGGCCCCCAAAAAAGCAGGGTTTGGCTTTGTCTTCTCGCCTGCCGAACGGTTGGCTGGGGCGCCATTCAGAGCGTGGTCGAAAAGCAAAGCCTTAAGATGCTCAGGAGGAGCATCGCGATGAAGGTCTGCAACCTGAGTCGAAACGAACTCAAGATTGCCACAGAGGCCAGCGCCCACGCGTAGTATCCAGGCAGAAAGGGTCTGGCGTCGCCTACCGGCAACGACCAGACGGCAACCGCGCACGGTCCCAAGACCATCGTGTAGGTCGCTCCCCATCGAGCTGACCGCGTTCCACGCGCGCAAAGCGGCGAAAGCGCCATTAGCACATTCGCCAAGTTCAGCATCGTCAAGTTTAGATAAGCCGCCCACTGGTGATCGTTGCTTTGCTCGATTAGCGAGAACTGAGCCGCGGCGCAATAGTAAGCAGCCCCTAAGCCGCTGACGGAACTATTGGAACAACCCCGCACGCTCGGTAATGCTAAAGAGAAAAGCAACAATAGCCAGCCGATTCGCCTGAGAGCGCGACTGCGTTGCCCAGGGGCCTGCCAAGGGGCGAGCGCGCCTTGGCAGTTTAGCGCTGATATTCCAAGTCCGAATGTCAGCACGACGACGCCGGCGCCTCGCCAGGCCGCCAGCGCCGCGGTGCAGGCGGCCCAAGTCATGATCAGAAACATTCCCTGCAGCGAGAACTGGGGCGACCGGGCGGCACTAATTCCGTCTTGCCCTGACTTCAACATTGAATTGACTCTGACCGCATGGACAGAACGCCCCGCACGTCAAAACCGCTTCGCTCACTGGGGATGCAATTCGATGTTCGCTCGGCCGATAATCGAGATCCTCAAACTTGTGAGCTTATTCCCGCTCTTCAAAAAATGTGGCAAGCCGTGAACTCGGTGGGTAGAGTGACCTGCCGGCGGCAGCGGCGCGCCTGCAGGCGAAATTGAGGTTACCACAGAATGAGAAGCTCCCTCGCCTTTCTGTCTTGGATCGCAGTGCTAGGAATTGCCATGCCTCGAAACGTTTACAGCGCCGGCTACGACCGTCCAACATCGAATCCACACCAGAGTCGCTCGGCGGTTGTCGCCAGACATGGCATCGTGGCCACCAGCCAGCCGCTGGCCGTTCAGGCCGGCTTGGACGTGCTGAAGCGAGGCGGCAATGCCGTTGACGCCGCAATCGCCGCCAATGCGGTGATCGGCGTTGTGGAGCCGATGAGCTGCGGCATCGGCGGCGATTTGTTTGTGTTGTACTGGGACGCCAAAACGAAGAAGCTCTACGGCCTCAATGGCAGCGGGCGGAGCCCCCACAAAATCTCGCGAGAGGTTTTCGCCAAAAACGGTCTGAAGCAAATACCCGATGAGGGGCCGCTCTCTTGGTCGGCGCCCGGCTGTGTGGCCGGATGGCACGACTTGCGCGAACGCTTCGGCACGCTACCTCTGGCAGAGTTGCTTGCACCCGGCATCAAATACGCCGAAGAGGGTTTCGCGGTCAGCGAAGTGATCGCCCACGATTGGCAGTCCTCAGAACGTCGGCTGTTGCAGTGGCCCGATTCCGCAGCAACCTATTTGCCCGGCGGCCGTGCGCCGGCCGAAGGAGAGATCTTCCGCAATCCGCGGCTGGCGGCGACTTATCGAACGATCGCCGCCGGGGGCGCCGAGGCGTTTTATCGTGGCGAGATTGCGCAAAAGATCGTTGCATTCAGCGAACAGAACGGCGGTTATTTTTCGCTGCGCGATTTCGCCGATCATAAAAGCGATTGGGTCGAGCCGGTCAGTACGAGCTACCGCGGCTACGATGTCTGGGAACTCCCGCCCAACGGCCAAGGAATCGCCGCCTTGCAGATGTTGAACCTGCTCGAAGCCTACGACCTGGCGTCGCTCGGGCCAGGCAATCCTGAATACCTGCACTTGCTGATCGAAGCCAAGAAGCTGGCCTTCGCCGATCGCGCCAAATTCTACAGCGATCCGGAATTCAACCGATTGCCTGTCGCCGAATTGATCTCGAAGCCCTACGCTGAAAGACGCCGCCCACTGATCGATCGCAATCGCGCCGCAACCGACATTCCCGCGGGCGATCCGCGGCTCGAACGCGGCGATACGATCTATCTGGTCGTCGTTGACGATGATCGTAATTGTTGCTCGTTCATTCAGAGCAACTACGCCGGCTTTGGATCGCAAGTCGTGCCCGGCGACGTCGGTTTCGCGCTACAGAATCGGGGCGCGCTCTTCGCGCTCGAAGAAGATCATTTAAATCGATTGGAACCACATAAGCGGCCGTTCCACACGATCATCCCCGCGATGGTTACCAAAGACGGGGCGCCTTGGCTGGCATTCGGAGTGATGGGCGGAGACATGCAACCGCAAGGCCACGTGCAAGTGCTGATCAACATGATCGACTTCGGCATGAACGTGCAGGCCGCCGGCGACGCCGCACGCATACGCCACGCGGGCAGCGCCACGCCGACTGGCCTGCCAAGCGAGGCGCACGGCGGAACCGTGATGGTCGAGTCCGGCATTACCGACGAGGCATTCGCCGCCCTGCGGGCCAAAGGGCATCACGTCTCGCGCGCTCGGGGCGGTTTTGGCGGCTACCAGGCGATCCGCATCGACTCCGAGCTCGGCACGCTCTCGGGCGGCAGCGATCCGCGCAAAGATGGCTGCGCAGCGGGCTACTGAGTGTACTAGGGAAACTCCAGGAGCGAGGAGCTGAGACGCGCGTTTGAGACGTGCGCCTCCATCCTTTAATAGTTTCTATCCCATCAGGCCGCGGATCGGCTCGGCCATGTAGACGTGGTTCGGCCGGCCGGTCAGGTCGTGCCAGAGAGCGTCGCGTGGGATGCCGAGGGCATGATAGATGGTCGCGGCGAAATTCTCGGGCGTTTGCGGCTCCGAGATAGGGAAGGCGCCATTCTTGTCGGAAGCGCCAATGACGGTCCCGCCGCGCACCCCGCCGCCCGCAAACCAGACGCTCTGGCAAGGCGCCCAGTGATCGCGGCCCGGATACTTGTAAATCTCTGGAGCAACGTGCGAAATCTTCGGCGTGCGGCCGAATTCTCCGGCCATGACCACCAACGTGCTTTCCAATAAGCCGCTCTCATGCAAGTCGTCCAGCAAACCAGAAACGGCGAGATCGGTGGGCGGAAAAAGATAGTTTTTTAGCAGCGGAAAGTTATTGCCGTGTAGGTCCCATGTGCCGAAGTTGCCAAGGTTGATTTGCACCATACTGACCCCGGCTTCGACGAGTCGCCGCGCCATCAGCAGCGACCAGCCGAACGAGTTGTCGCCATAGCGCTCGAGCGTGCGCGGATCGGCGCGGCGCACGTCGAAGGCATGGCGCACCGTTGGATCGGTCAAGAGCGACACGGCCGATTGCCGGATGCGATCGTAATCGGCAACCGCGGCCGTCGCTTCCAACTCGCTCTGCTGTTGCTCGACGAACTCTAAAAGCTGCAGTCGACTGTGCGAACGTGTCTCCAGCATCCCTTCGGGCAGCGTCAGGTTTGGCACTTCGAATCGCCAATTGTCTTTGTCGGCCGGCTGGCCTTTGTGCAGATTGAAGAGGTATTTCGGGAAGGCGCCGGAATAAGCGTGGTAAGCGTGCGGCTTGTCGGTGGCTTCAATGAACCACGGTTCATGATTGCTGCCGAGCAATCCGGCGAATTGCCCGGGATACACGCCAGCGTTCGAATGGACGATCTTTTCGGGCAGCACGGCGCTGCCCGGCCAGATGCCGCGGCGCTTGGTGGAGTAGCCGGCGATGGCCGCAATGGACGGCCAATCGATGGACTGCGGCTGGCTGGCTCGAAAGCTGGACGGCAATTCCGACCGCCCGGTGAGCATGACATACGTGCCTTGCTGATGATCGTTGCGGCTGTGAGTGAGCGACCTGACGAGCGCCCAACGATCGCTGCGCTGAGCCAACCGCGGCAAATGCTCGCAGATTTGAATGCCGGGAGTCCGCGTGGCGATCGGGTTGAACTCGCCCTTGAAATCGGCCGGCCCCTCGGGCTTCATGTCGAACGTGTCGTGTTGCGAAGGACCGCCAGTCAAGAAGATGAAGATCACCGCCTTGGGCTTGGCAGAGGTTTCCGCGGCAGCGAGCCGCCAGGCGGCCAGCTCGGCGATCGAGAGGCCAAACGCACTCATGGCGCCCGCTTCGAGCATATTGCGACGCGTGATTGAGCGCCGCGGCGAGAAGGAAGCTGGCGTCATTGGCAGGGCCTTTCGCACTTTGGCGATGGGGAATAGACGCACGTCCGCCGCCAGAGATCGTATCGCGCCTCGTTGATGCGTTCAACTCCGCGCGGCTCTCACGAACATGGGCCGGAGCAGATTTCAAAGCTTTTAGTGGCTGCTAGCCGCGTTAGTCAAAGGCTGCAGGCTTGCAGCGGGCAAAATGCGCAAACTGAATAGCCCGTCGCGAGCCAGGGGAAATCTGCGGTCCATGGTTCTAAGCACGCGGAGTCGCGCGTGATGTTAAGGTGCGAGGGATAAATTGAATTGCCAGCAGCCGGCTGTCCTTCTGGTCGAATTGTGACGATTCAATCAGTTAAGGCTAGCGTTTCGGCCAAACAATCCCGCCGCCGGCATCTCTAATTGCAAACACTAACTCCCATGCGCTTCCAACCACAGCAGGCAACCTCGTCGAGACCCGCGCGACTTTGGCAGACTCCGCGTTTCCGTTCCGCATTGCTCATCTATGGTTGCTTGATCGGACTGTCGATGGCCTTGCCAGAAACCATGCATGGCGCCGTCTCGGGTAAGGCCGTCGTAGTTAGCGATTTCTCTCCAATAGCCGAGCATTCGTTAGATGCCGACGCGTGGCGGCTGAGGGGCGACCAGGAACGTGCTTCGATCGGAATGGCCGGCGGCCTGGAGTTGTTCGGCATTTTAGGCGGACGCGAGCGCAACCGGCTGCGTTCGACTTCGAGGCTCTCACGCCAGGACGAGGATCAAGAAGAGCCTGACACGCGCCGCCCCTGGATCGCGCGCCTCTGGCGGAGTTGTGGCAGTTGGCTGCTCTCGGCGCTGGTGCTGCTTGTGGCATCGGGCGGTTTACGCGCGGCAGAACGCGATGCGCCTGCGGCCAGCCTGACTGCCAGCGCAACGCCGGCGGATGTGAAGCCCGTTTCGAACACCACGCGAACTCGCCGCACGATGCAGGAGGGCTCGCCCAACAGCGGCGCCTACGACGCGCCCGACGTTCGCCGACCCTATTGGGAGTCGCCCAACATCATCATTGAAGAGGCCGATGAGTACCCGCGGCCGCGCAGCATCGAATGCGATGACCCGAACAGTTTCTTCTACACGTTGCGCCCCAATATCCTGAACATTCCCGTTCAGGATGAATGGGATTTTTACAACTTGATCAACACCGATCGCCCCGACTTCACCGATGCCGTCTATTCGGTAGGCAAGGGCGTCACATATTTGGAAACCGGCTACACGTTCCACAAAATCAACGACGGGCCGACTCACATCAGCACGCGGCAGTTGCCCGAGTCGCTGTTGCGGCATGGTCTGACCGATGAGTTCGAATTACGGATGAAGTGGAACGGTTACTTGATGACCGATTTCAAGGACCTCAACAGAAACATTCATCTCACGGAGTTCGGCGGCGAAGATCTCGACGTTGGCTTCAAGTGGGAGCTGATGCAACAGCGCGGTTGGCGGCCGATGTTGAGTCTGGTTAGCGGAATTATCGTGCCGACGGGCACTCGCGGCGTTTCCGCCAATGCCGCCGAGCCTCACTTTAATCTTGTCTACGGCTGGGGCCTTCGGCGCTGGCTCTATCTCAAAGGTCAGACGGGCGCCGATTTCCTGAAAGTGAGCAATGCGCCGGTTTCCATCATTGGCTCGGTTGTGCCCGGCTTCGTTGTCGAGCGATCGTCGCAAGCCTCATGGCATCAGTCCTTTTGCTTCCTCTCCCAGTGGACGAAGCGAGTGGGCGCGTTCCACGAATGGTTCATGATCCAGAACACGGGGGCCGGCGATACGCGCGCCAGCCACTACTTCGACATGGGCACATATATCTACATGACGCCCAACATTCAGTTTGACGCCCGCATCGGCAAGCGCGCCAGCGACCGCGTGAACGACACTTTCACCGGCGCTGGCTTTTCGGCTCGCTGGTAAACGGATGCACGCGCCTTAACATGGCCTTGTTTCGTCCCGAGGCATTTATCCCTTGCGCAAGCTTGCTGTTGTCTGCGCGTGACGACGCATTAAGCGACAGAACTTTGGTCCTTCGGCGCGGGCAAAAGATGATTTGGGCTGTGTCATCCTGCTGCTGATCAGGACTGCGGGACGTTTAGGGTGACATGCGGTCGAGAGACAAAAGCTTGTCATCTGCAATGCATCGATGTACATTGATGCGAAGTCGTGCCGCCTACTTTGTTATCAAGGAGATCGCAGATGGCCAGCTCTTGGAAGATGCTCGCAGTGGCGTTCGTCTCGGCGCTTGGATTGGTATCTCAGACAGCCACCGCCGCTGAGAAAGAGGCGAAACAGCCCGAGAAGGCCACGGCTAGCGCAGAAGAGCGCCTAGCGATTGGCGATCAGGCCCCTGACTTCCAGATTAAAGATGCCGACGGCAAGAAAATCGATCTGGCCGAGCTGACCGCTCAAGGTCCGGTGCTGGTGCGGCTGACCTGCGGTTGCTCCGGCTGCGACAAAGAGTTGGCATATTTCCAGGAACTGCACAAGGCCTATGGCGCCAAGGGACTCACCAGCCTCGCGGTGTTCAAAGAGCCCGATCAAAAGGTCGCGACTTATGTCAAAGAGAAGAAACTAAAGATGCTGTATGCCGTCGATACGAAAGGGCAAAGCTGGGACGTCTTCAAGACCAAGACGATGCCCACCAACTTTTTGATCGACAAGGGCGGGCGTATTGTCTCGATCGCCTCGGGCTGCGATCCGAGCGGACTATTGGCCAATAAGCTCTCGGAAAAAGTAGCGGGCCTCGTCGGCAGCGATAAGGTTGACGTACAAAAAGAAGCCGGCAAGCAAACTACGGAGAAGCCGGCGGCCAAATGAGGCGCCGGTCGGATTAATCGGCCCTGGCCGCTAGGCGGCTTGCGGCAACTTGCTCTCCGTGGGCGTTCTGCCGCCCGCGGAACTGGGCTTGGGTCGAACCACGAGCGAATAAAGCGCGGGCACGACAAATAGCGTCGTCGCCAATCCGGCCAGCAAACCGCCGATCACCGCGCGGCCGAGCGGGGCGTTCGCCTCGCTCCCGCGCGCGTATCCAATCGCCATCGGCAACAGCGCGAACAGCGTTGCCAGGGCGGTCATCATCACCGGACGGACGCGAATGGCCGCCGCCTCTTGGATCGCTTCCGCCGGACTAATTTCTCTTTCGTTGCGCAACTGTTCGGCGAAATCGACGAGCAGCACCGTATTCGAGACCACGATGCCCACCATGAAGATCACGCCCAGCAGCGATTGGACGTTGATGGCTGTCTGGGTGACATAGAGCATCAGCACCACGCCGACGATTCCTAAGGGCACGGCAAATAGGATCACCAGCGGCAAGACGTACGATTTGAAGAGCGCGACCATCAGAAAGTAGACGAACAGGGTGGCGAGCAGCAAGCCGAGTCCCAAGTTGCGGAACGTCTCTTGCATGCGCGAGTACTCGCCGCTGAGCACAATCCGCGCGCCGCGTAATAGTTGCTGCGGGTTTTCAGGATCGTAGGGCGCCCATCCGCTATCGGGCAGGCGCTGGCCGAATTCGGCCAAGACTTTGGTCACGTCGGCGGCGACGTGTCCTAAGTCTCGCTCCTGGACTCCCATCGTCAGGTCAATCGTCGGCTGCAAATTCGCATGAGTGACTTCCGCGGGGACTGACTTTTTTCGCACGCGAGCCAGAGTGCGCAGGGGAACCGCCCGCGGCTGCGCGGGACCGGTGATTGGTACGTCGAGCAGCGTATCGATCGACGCAATTGCTTCTTCTTCGTACTGAACGCCGACGAAGTACTGGTTGGCGCTGATCGGATCGATCCAGAAATTCTTTTTGTTGAACTGGATGCTCGAATTCATGGCTGCCACGACGTTCTGCATGACTTCGGCCTGGTTCAGGCCCAAATCGGCCGATTTGGCGCGATCGACATCGATCACGTACTGCGGATAATCGAGCCGCTGAAGCGTGCGGCAGTCGACGACGCCGGGCACGCTGCGAACGCGCGCGTTGAGGCGGGCGGCGATCTCATGCGCTTGCCGCTGGTCTTTGGCCTCAATTCGGACATTGATCGGCGTCGATTTGCCTTCATTCATCGCGCCGCGAATCATGCCGCCCGCATCAAACGTCACCTCTAAATCGGCGAAGCGGCGGTCGGCGGCGAGTCGCTCGCGGACGAGCGAAACGCATTGCGGAGCGGTGCGTCGACGATGCTCCGTCAATTGCACCTTGATGACGGCATCCATCGGCCCCGAATTCGGCGTGTAAGCCGCCGACCAGTCGGGCGTCACGCCAATCTCGCTGATGATGATCTCAATGTCGTCGCCCGCCTGATCGCGAATGAATTGTTCGACGGCGGCGATTTTCGTTTCGGTTCCATCTGGCCCGTCGATGCGCGTCGCGGTGGGCGCTCGCACATAGATTTCGAACGCGCCGCCGTCGACTTCGGGAAAAAACTCCCGGCGCAACTGCATTCCGACGCCCCCCACGACAGCAATCAGCAACACCACGGCAATTGCCAGAGTCAAACCGCGATGAGCCATCACGGCGTGAAGTCGTCGCAGATACCACTCTCTTCCGGCCTCGACGAGCGACCTGCGTCGCGGCTTCGGAGCGGCTGGGATGGCGATTGCTGACTCCTCTTTAGGTATAATCGGCAGTGCCGAAGCCAGCAAATCGTGCGGCGACTCTTCGGGCCGGACCGCTCGCAACCAGGCGGCGCAACGCACTGGCACCAAGGAAAGCGAGAGCAAGTATGCCGCGATCATGGCAAACGCCACGGTCAAAGCCATCGGCTTGAACAAGAATTGGCCCATGCCGGGCATCACGGCGAGCGGCGTCAGCACCAACAAAGTGCACAGCGATGCCACCAACACCGGCATGGCGACTTCCTGCGAACCTGAATAGGCGGCGTCGCTCGGCCTTTCGCCCATGTGCAGCCGCCGATGCGTGTTCTCCAGGCAGACGATGGCCACATCGACGAGCGGTCCGATCGCCAACGATAAACCGGAGAGCGTCATCACATTGATGGTGTTGCCCGTATAGTACAGTCCGATCAGCGCAGCGAGCACGGCAATCGGGATCGTCATCAGGGCGATGACCGTCATTCGCCACTCGCCGAGGAACGCCAGCACGACCAGCGAACAAAGAATCGCGCCCAGGCCGGCCTCTTCGACCAAGCTGCGAATGGAATGACGTACGTATACCGATTGGTCCATGACCAGGCGTAAGTCGATATTCGGCCGAGAAAGGCGAGCCTGCATTTGCGGAAGATCTCGCTTGAGCGCGTCGACGAGTCCCAAAGTGCTGGATCCAACCTGGCGATAGACGGGAATGTATACTTGCCTCCGCCCGTTGACGCGCACGACATTCGTCTGAATGAAGCTCGAATCGGAAGGGCGGGCGACGTCGCGCAGGTAGGCCGCATTGCCGTGCCTGGCTCGCAAGGGAATATCTCCCATTCCCTCCACGGCGGCAAACATGGAGTTGGAATCGATGGCATAGTCGGCGTTGCCGAATTTGGCGTCGCCTGTCGGCAAGAAAATGTTTTGCGTATCGAGCGCTTTCATCACGTCCAGCGGCGACAGGTTGCGAGCCTGCATTTTGATGCGGTCGAGGTAAACCATGATCGCCCGGATTTTGCCGCCATACACCACCGGCGCCACGGCGCCGGGAACGGCCATGGTCATGTTGCGCACTTCGTAGCGGCCCACGTCGTACAGAATCGACTCGGATTGCTGCGGACTGTCGAGTGCGATCAAGCAGGCGGGCGTCGTGCCCGTTGGATCGAAAGGCAGAATGACCGGCGGTAGAGTTCCAGGGGGCAGATTGGGGATCGCGGCGGAAGCCAGCGAGTTCACCTGCGTCAGTGCGCCGTTGGGATCGATATCGTTGCGATAATAGTTGCGAATGATGCTGGCGCCGACGATCGACCGCGATTCCTGACGCGCGGTGCCGGCCGCTTGCCCGGTCCAACGCTCCATTCGATTGGTAATGTCTTTCTCGATGTTGTTGGCCGGCATTCCGCCCGAAAAAGTGAGCACTTGCACGGCCGGGCTGTTGAAGACCGGCAGGATATCGATCGGAACCTTGGTCAGGCATAGAACGCCCAACACCACGGTCGTCAGCATGACGACCGTCACTGCGTGAGGATTCCGCAAGGAAGCCTGAATCAGCCGATCCATGACGCGCCCTCCGCCTTTGCGAGCACGATCATCGCCCGAGGTTGTCGTCTTGCTGCGCTAAATCGCGCAGCCTCGGCGCCAGCCGCCCCATGCAAGTTCGAGATATGCTTTGACCCGAACGCTCCGTTTGCCCAACGTCCGGTCGTTATCTTGCGGAGATGAGTGGAGGCAGCCGTCTCACACGATTGCCAATTAAGCTTTGTTGTGCGGGATTGGACTGCTTGAAAGTCAGGCTAGCAGAATGGAGTGCTATTGTCCAAAAAATTTTGAATTTTCTGGCGACTATCCTTTCCCAGGAAGCAGAAGGCAACTCAGCATGCCGATTTCGCGCCAGCCGACGAAGTCGGCCCCAGCGCGCAGGCAGCTAGACAATGCCGCCCGCGAAGACAAAGTGCCGGCTGCTGAGAGATGGCGAGCTAGCGAGGTGCATCGTTGGCGCTGCCGATCCAAGCGACCAGTGCAATAAAGCGATCCCTGCGGCCTGGCCGCAGGGATCGCAACCCCAAACCCCGCGTCGCCATTCCGGCCCGCCGGCGTTATTGCACGTCGCTATCGTTAATGGGCGCCAGCCGCAGATAATTCCAGACAGTCGTGTTGGGCGCAGACGTCATTCCAGGAGGCGCAACATTTTGTCCATCGCTGCTCATGAGCAGACTGTAGACCTTGTAGTCGATGTCTTGAGAGATGAACCGAGTGTGTGCGTCGCAAAACAGGGCGTTTATGCCGCTCGGGTGCCGGCTCGAGGGGCGCGCGTTGGTGTATGGATAATTTGGGTTGCTGTTGGCCGCCGAGTCGGTTGGACCATTGATTCGGCCGTATTGCGTGGCTGCATAGGGGGGCGTTTGGTTGCCGCCGCCGTCGACGTCGCCCCACCAGACGAAGCCCTGCAGCGCTTCGACGACCGCGTAAGGCAACATGCCCGAGCCGCTCATTCCCATGGCGCCCATATCCGCATAGCTGCCTGAGTCGAGATTCTCAGACATCATCAAGGTCATGGATGTGCCGTCGTGCGCACTGATGAAGTCCATGGTCACCGTCGTCTGCGGTCCCATATTGCACTGGGCGGCCATGGGCACGTTGGCCATCATCGACGCCGAAGAATCGGCGAAGGCATCGAAAAACACGCCGTTGGCGCGCCAGTCGGCGACCATGCCGGGCATGCCGCCCGAAGGGTCCATGGCTTGGGTGTCGGGCTGGCCGGCATTCACGACATAAGCGCACGGCGGAGGATTCTGCTGTGCTGGAGGATTGCTCGGACAGATGAGCAGCGAGATATAGCCTTGCGCTACCGGATCGATCAGGGGATTAGGTGTGGACCCCATCGGTCCCGATGTCAGGAAGCTGCCGTTCCGCCACAGGCGATACAGATCGTTCTTTTCAATATAGGGCAGGATCGGTACGACCCAACTGACGGGATACTGCGAGATGTTGTTGCCGCCGATCGCGGGAGCCGGAGTCAACGTGAGCGTATCACGCCAGCCAGGCAGCCTCCCTGAACCTTTGCTGGCGAAATTCTGCATCGCCAGCCCCAAATTATGCAAGTTGTTATTGCACGTATTGCGACGGCCGGCCTCGCGCGCTTGTTGCACGGCCGGCAGCAGGAGCGCCATCAACATGCCGATAATGCTAATGACTACTAACAATTCCACGAGCGTAAATGCATGGCGTGAGCGATTCATCAGGACGCCTCCACAAGCCAGTAGGATTAAAATCGGACCAAGTTCGGATATTGAATAAAGATCAGATGAATAAACGAGAACAATGCCCCGTTCTCACGGTTCCAAATCTCCGCGCGCTGACACGCTAAAAGTACACGGCAGATGCAGCCGGACTTTATTACGATTCAAGCTTCTCGAACTGCGGACCTCGGGCGGGCGCTAAAAAAACGCACCAACGCCGAACTCCGCTTTCCAGCAGACAGCCGAACGCGCAACGTCCGTCAGACCGAGCCAACAAACCGGGGTCGGCGCCCCACAGGGGACGGTCTGCCGCGATAACGTGCGACAATTCGCCTGTCCGCGTGCTCATTACGTGAGGCGTTTCGCGCGCCAAGCGACTCGGGCAGGCGCGCAGCCGCAGCGCAAGCTGCGCGAACAGAACAGTTCGACTAAATGGCGAACCGAGGAGGCGGGACCGGCGGAAGAATCACGGCCTGGGAGCCAGCGATTGCTGGATTGGTGCACAACGTTTGCCAGTTGGTTGACGCCGGGGAGTGAGCGATGGCGACGGCGGCGCATTCGCGCGGCCCTGGCGTGACGATTGGCTTCGGCGCCAGAGGCGTGGGAGATTGCTTCTGGCAGCCGTGCCCCTGGCACGACGGCATTCGCGGCGAGCCCCCCTGCCCTGTTTGCGTTTGCGATACGCCGCCGTGATGTATGTGACCGACCATCACATAGTCGCCGCAACTCGCTTGGGCTTCGCGGCCCATCCAGGCAATTACAACAAACAGCAGCAAAGCCCGCGACGCAATTGCCTGCCGAGCCGATCGCTCGGCGCGATTTTTTGTTGCTGTCAAAGGCCACATAACGACAAGACCGCCGAGGCCGCCAATCTGAATTCTACGGCGAGCGAACGCCCCAATACTAAGAAGAAAATCTTGCAACGTCAACAAAAACGCCCGGGCCGTATAAGGTTTCTTTCACCCGCGAGTGGGCTGCGGATTCGATTGACGGCGCCGCGGCTATAGCTTGCCATCGGAACGGCGCGAATCGAGCCGCAATTCTTTTTCTCCGCCCTACGAGAGCGCGCCGGTGAGCGTTTTGGCCCATTTTTGCGTGCAGGCGATTGTCCAATCCTGCTCGCACTGAATCGTTCCCCGTGCTGGAAAGCCCTGAATGCGTCGGCGCAGGAAGCACTCGCGTTTTCCGCGGCGATTCGGGGCTTTTTTAAATTGTGTACCAATTCTCATCGCCCGATCGCCGCTGATTGTTTCAACCACTTGGGCAGCAACATCACCTTGTGGCACACCGCTTGCTTGACTGCGTTGCGCGTCCGGAGATGGCCGCCGAATGTGCCGCGGGCGGCAAATGCCTTGCTGTGGAGCATGCACCATGGGTTGGAATTCGCAAGGGGCGAAGAGGCGGAGTTATTCGTTGCGGCACAAAGCCGGCGTTGGCCGCTTGCGGCGTCGCTTAAAGGTTGAATCGCTTGAAGAACGAGCGATGTTGTCCGTCACGGCCGATGCCAATGCGAAAATCGTCTCCAATCTCTATGCCGACGTTCTTGGCCGCCTGGCGGCGCCCTCGGAGGTCGACTATTGGCGAGGGCAGCTCGCCGCCGGGCAACCACAAGACTCCGTGGTAGTCGGATTTGTCCTATCGACAGAGCATCGCAGCAATGTCGTCCAAGGACTTTACCATGACTACCTGGGGCGCGGCACGGATCCGGGCGGTGAAGCGTATTGGGTCAACGTACTAGGCCAGGGCGTTTCGGAATTCCAGTTGCTGGCGCTGATCGTCGGTTCCGACGAGTATTACCGCAACCACGGCGGCGACGATGCTGGCTTTATTCGCGGCCTGTACCACGACGTGCTCCAGCGCCCCGACCCGCCGGGCCCGAGCGAAATTGCCTACTGGCACGGCGTCTTGGAAAGCGGAAGATCGCGAGCGTCGGTCGCCGAGGGCTTTATCAACAGCCCCGAGTTCATCGGCGTCGGCGTTGACGAGATGTATCGCGATTTCTTGCGTCGAGACGCCGATGCCGGCGGACGCGCCTACTGGATCAACCAGTTCCAGCACGGCGCGACAACGTTTCAGATTCAACGTTTCCTGCTCGACAGCGCCGAATACAACGGCGTCGCTCAACGGTCGGTCGAACCGGGCTCGCAGCTCGTGCTGATGGGCCAGCCGGTCGATCCGCTCGCTAATATCAAAGTGGAATTTGCCGACTCCCAAGGGTTCCGCCTCGATGTCTCTCCGCTGGCCGTCGCCTCGAACGAGGTCTCGGTCGTCGTTCCGCCGCTGATCGACCCGTCCACAGGCCAGGTGGCAACGGGTACGGTCAGCGTGCAAGTGCTCGTCAATAACGTGCCGGTCAGGCCGGCCACCATCGGCGCTATCCAAATTCAGACATTGCCCCAATCGCCGTTCCCCGCCGGGACGCTGACATTGGCTTACGTGCAGGGAGCATTGCAGGCGCTGGAGCAGGTCCAATCGCAACTCTCGTCTTCGCCGGCTCCAAGTCCGTTAGGCGGCTCGTCGAACTCGAACGTGACGACGCTGTCGGCCTCGGACTTTGCCACTCCCGCTTTGACGGCCGACCTGGCCGCCGAGCATGACCGACTCACGCAATTCGAGACCGACCTGCAGGCATTGCTCGGGCCGGAGCCGACCCCCAGTTTCGACCTGGGGACGGTCGGCGGCCGCAACGTGACCTTAAGCAAAGAAGAGTTGATGATTCTCGATCGGATGATGTATGCGGGCTTGGACGGCGTGCGGACCAGTCCGTTACAAAACGGGGCGGACACCGGCCAGCAACGGGCGGCAGCCGCCCAGGCCAATCCGACTGCGGCAAACTTCAAAGAGTTGCTTGCCGGCGAGCCGGCATCCCCTGCTCTTTCGCCGGAGACCTTGCAGACAATTTCCGATGTGCTGATGTCCTGGGGACTGCAGTTGCAGTTAGGAACGCTGGGGGCAAGCGTGGTGCAGCCGGAGTTGTTAGCGACGCCGCTGCCGTACATCGCGTACGGCTCGGGCCTGATTATCCAATCGCTTAGTCTGATGGTCGATCCAGCGAATGCGGGCATGCTGGGCGAGCTTCGTGGCGCCGTGGACAGCGTGCTGCACTACGCCAAGAGTCAGATTGATGGAATCACTAGCCAGGCGACCGGCCTGGTCCACGACGCGCTGGCCGCCCATTCGGTTGCATCGAACGATGTGCAAAAAGCCGGACCGGCGGGACAGATTCTCGTTTCGGGAGGTCCCGATGTCACGATCCATCAGGTGATCGGCGACGAGGCGACATTCGAAGTCAGCCTGACCAAGAAACCCGAGGGCGTCGTTTCCATTAATCTGACCAATGGCGATCCGGCGCATGGCGTTTTGTCGCCTAGCACGCTCGTGTTCACGCCCGACAACTGGTGGTTCCCTCAGCGAGTGAGCATCACCGCGGTCGATAACCAGGTGGCCGACGGCAACCACAACTTCGCCATCGGGCTTTCGCCCGCCCAGAGCACCATGCCCGATTATCAGGGCACGCTCCCCTCGCCCAGCCACATCTACGTCAGCGATGTCAACGACAACAAGGCCGCCGTGATCGTGACGCCGACAAGCGGGCTGGTGACGACGGAAGACGGCGGCTCGACTCAGTTCACCATCCGCTTAGGAAGCAAGCCGCTGGCCCCCGTCAAGCTGTTGCTCGTCAGCAGCGACACGAGCGAAGGAGACGTGACGCCCGGCAACGTCACTTTTGATTCCACCAATTGGAACGTGCCGCGAGTCTTCACCGTTCGTGGCACGAATGACGGCGTGCGAGAAGGCCTCGCTCCTTACACGATTATCGTCGGCGGCGGCAGCAGCGCCGATCCGGCCTACAACGGCATCGATGCGCCGGATGTTTCGGTCGTGAACGTCGACAACGGCCAACCGACGCCGACCGCCGACACCACCGGCGTGTGGCAAGGACAATTCACCGAGAGCAATCCGCTCGGCGGCATTTCGGGCGGTATGACGATTCAATTGCAGGCCAATCCGAAATACACCACCGTGGTCACCGGCAGCGTCACCACCAGCGGCTCAGGCACGCTCGATCTGATCGGGACCGTGGCCGGCTCGAGCTTTGTATTCAACATCGACTTGCAGCCCGGTTTCCTTATCGAACAATTGACGGGTACGGTGGTCGGTAATGTGATGACCGGCAATATTTACTTGGAAGATTACCACGGCGGCGTCACGACGGGGTCGTTCAAACTCTACAAAGTGGCGTAACCGCGCGTGTAAACCGGTCGGCAGCGCGCTCGGTGGCATTTCATGATGCGCTTTCGATTTCGGTTTCAACGACGCTTCCATGGAACGCCGGAGGCGGCGTTCGCGCCACGTCGTGCGCCATGGAGCCTGCTTGCGAGCCCTTGGCATCAGCATGGCGGTCGTTTGTTGACGTGCGGCTACGAGCCGCTATCTTCGAAGTCGCATTGCGGATGAAGGCAAGGCTGTCCGCATGGCGTTTCAATATTGAAGTCAATATTGAAGCCGAACCTGGTCCGCAACCAAAGCCGCAGCAGCTCCCGCATCATGCCATCGACCATCGACAGCGAACCGCAACTCGAAGATCTGCTCAGCGAGCCG
>JAICIG010000029.1 GCA_025924495.1 Pirellulales bacterium
AACATCATGGCGCTGACGGCCAAGCACAACTTGCAGCACGATCGCGAGTTGATGGACAAGATTCTGGCGCACGTCGTGACGCTCGAGAACCAAGGATATCAATTCGAGGCGGCCGCGGGGTCGTTTGACTTGCTCGTTAAGAAATGCGCCGGCCAGTTCGTCCCCCACTTCGAGCTGCTGAATTTCCACGTGAATGTCGAGGCCGGCCCCGCAGGCGCCGCCACCACGGAAGCTACGGTCAAGCTGCGCGTGAATGGCGACGTTCGGCATGATGTGGCGGAAGGAGATGGGCCAGTCAACGCGCTCGACGCCGCCTTGCGCAAGGCGCTGGCAGGCGCCTTTCCAAGCTTGGCAGATATGCACCTGGTCGACTATAAAGTCCGCGTGATCAACTCCGAAGCGGCCACGGCGGCCGGCGTGCGCGTCGTGATTGAAAGCCGCGACGAGCACGACATGTGGGGAACCGTTGGCGTGAGCGAGAACATCATCCAGGCCAGTTGGCTCGCCTTAGCGGACAGTATTGAATACAAGCTGTGCAAAGATGAGGCGGGCAAGGTGTGAGCTTCACGGTTTGATGTTCAAGCCGCAATGCTTTGAACTCCGACAGACGATGGAAGTTGTTTTAGCGCGCTGAACCTGTCTGGCGGCCTTTGCACGACTCGCGATCTTAATCCCTGAATTTCGCACCCTCAACTTTATTCCTCAAGCCATGCCCTCCATCGACGACCTTCCGAAGCAATACCAGCACATCGAACCGGAAAAGCGATGGTATCGCTTCTGGGAGGAGCGAGGCTACTTTCATAGCGAGCCCGATCCGAAGCGAAAGCCCTATACAATTGTCATCCCGCCGCCGAACGTGACCGGCGCCTTGCACCTTGGACACGCGCTGAACAACTCGTTGCAGGATATCCTGATTCGCTATAAGCGGATGCAAGGTTTCAATGCCCTGTGGATGCCCGGGACCGATCATGCGGGCATCGCTACGCAAGCCGTCGTCGAGCGCCGGTTGCTGCAAGAAGAAAAGAAGAGCCGCCACGACCTGGGCCGCGAAAAGCTGGTCAAACGAATTTGGCAGTGGAAAAACGATTACGAGCAGCGCATTCTTGGCCAGCTCAAGCGGATGGGGTGCAGTTGCGATTGGCAGCGGACCCGCTTCACGCTCGACGACACGTGCGCTCGCGCCGTGCGTCACACCTTCTTCAAGCTGTTCCAGGAGCGGCTAATCTACCGCGGCAAGCGGCTGGTGAACTGGGACACTTACCTGCAGACGGCCGTCAGCGACGACGAAGTGTACCACGAGCAGGTCAAGGGGCACTTCTGGCATATGAAGTACCCGGTCATTGCCGCGCAAGCCGGCGAGCCGACGCACGTGACGATCGCGACCACCCGCCCCGAGACGATGCTCGGCGACACCGCGGTCGCGGTGCATCCCGATCCTGCAAAAGCTCTCGACCAGGTGCAGTCGGAATTACAGCAGAAGCTAGCGGCGGCAGGCGAAAAAGAGCAGCCGGAGATTCAGGCCCAGCTCGACGCCCTCGCGGGACGCCGCAAGGCGGTGCTGCCGACGCTGGTCAAACTGCGCGATATGGCACGGGCCGGCCGCAAATTGATGCTGCCACTGCTGAACCGCGAAATTCCGTTGGTGGCCGACGAGTGGGCGAAGCCAGAACTGGGCAGCGGTTGCGTCAAGATCACGCCCGCGCACGATCCAAACGACTATGACGTCGGCAAGCGGCAAAGCCTGCCGATGATCAACATTCTGAATCCCGACGGCACGCTCAATGGCAACGCCGGCTCCTATCAGGGGCTGCCGATTCCCAAGGCCCGCGAGCGCGTTGTCGCCGACATGGAAGCCGCAGGCCTGATGGTCGAAGTCGAAGATCGCGAGATCGATCTGGCTCACTCGGATCGATCGAAGACGCCAATCGAGCCGTACCTGGCCGATCAGTGGTTCGTGAAAATGGACCAACTGGCTCAGTCGGCGATGGATGCCGTGAGCGATGGGCGCGTGAAGATTTTTCCGCCGCGCTACGCACAAGGATATCTCGATTGGCTCGGCGAAAAACGCGATTGGCCCGTCAGCCGACAATTGTGGTGGGGCCATCAGATTCCGATCTGGTATGCGCCGACTGCCAGCGAGGCCGACTTGAAAAATGCCTTCGCCGGCCGCAAAGATGTCGTCTGGCAGCGCGACGAGGAGCAGGATCAGTGGTTGATCTGCGCTCAAGAGCAAGATCTGTCGGAAGACGCCGTTCCCGGCCACAAGCTCGTCCGCGAGCAGGACGTGCTCGATACGTGGTTCAGCTCGGCGCTGTGGCCTCACTCCACATTGGGCTGGCCCGAGCAGACGCCGGAGCTGAAATACTACTATCCGACCAGCACACTCGTGACCAGCCGTGACATCATCACGCTTTGGGTGGCGCGAATGGTGCTCACCGGTCTGCACAACGTCGGCGACGTGCCGTTCCGCGAGGTCTTCATTCACCCGAAGATTTTGGACGGTTATGGCGAAGGCATGTCAAAGTCGAAAGGCAACGGCGTTGATCCAATCGACGTGATGGAAAAGTTTGGCGCCGATGCCTTGCGGTTCGGTCTTGCGCACCTCACAACCGAAACGCAGGACGTGCGGATGCCGGTCGAGTTCGAGTGCCCGCATTGCCGCAAGCTGGTCGAACAGACCAAGAAAAACCGCGTGCTCCCGCGGGTCAAATGCACGCAGTGCGGCCAGGAGTTTTCCACGCAATGGGCCGACAAACCCGAGGACAAGGCCCTGCCGCGAGGCGCCGTCGTCAGCGAGCGGTTCGAGCTCGCGCGCAACTTCTGCAATAAGCTCTGGAACGCGGCCCGCTTTGCCCTTTTGAATCTGGAAGGCTATTCGGCGGCCCCGGTGGCCGACAGCGATTTGGCCGTCGAAGATCGCTGGATCTTGAGTCGCCTGACGACCGTGACCGACGAAGTCACCAAGGCGCTGGAGAGTTACCGTTTTGCCGACGCCATGCGTCAGCTCTATGAATTCGCCTGGGACGAGTTCTGCAGCTTTTACGTTGAGATGGTCAAGAACCGCTTACAAGAGCCCGCCCAGCGAGCCGTGGCGCAACGCGTCTTAGCACATACGCTCGACAGTCTTTTGCGGCTATTGCACCCGGCGGCCCCGTTCATCACCGAAGAAATCTGGCAATTGTTGGCAGGCTCGGCGCCCAAGCGTGGCTTGACCGCGCCAATGGCGGCGGCGGAAAGCATCATGATTGCCGACTGGCCGCGGGCTGAAATGGCGCGGCAGAACGCGGAGATTGAGGCGCGCTTCGGCCGTTTTCAGGAAGTGCTGCGAGGCCTGCGCGAGATCCGCAGCCGGCAGAACATTCCGCCGAAGACGCCAATCAAATTCTCAGCTCGTTGCGACGAGGCAATCGTCGAACTGCTCGAGCCCATGGCGCCCTATTTCGCCTCGATGGCCAATGCTCAGGCCGTGGCTTGGGGACCGCGGGCCGCTGCGCCGGTCACGCATGCACAAATTGCCCTCAAGGACCTCGAACTGTTCGTCAACCTCGAAGGCTTGATTGACCTGGGAGCGGAGATCGCTCGTCTGGAGAAGGAACGCGGCCGTCTGGCCGGCTTGATCGCGGGCAAGGAAAAGAAACTCTCCAATGCCGACTTTATCGCTCGTGCGCCGGCTGACGTGGTGACGAAAGAGCGCGCTGCGCTCGGAGAGGTACAAGCGCAATTGGTCGCTATCGAGCAGTCGCTAACCGAATTCCGTAGGCGACAATCGACTTAGCGAGTTGCTTCGCTCCCTTGCACGTCAAGCGTTGTTTTGCCGTTCGATCGCTCTTTTTTTCCAGCCTCTAGCCGCTCAGCCCGCGGGCCACTTATAATCGATCTTTCCGAGACGCAAGTCGCGGAAAGAGTTCCAGATCGTTTGCCTAAGGGTTCGTTTATGCCCGTGCAGATGGAGTTGTCGCGGATCATCATCAGCGAGATCAATGATCAGCAGGTGATTTACTTGAAGGAAGTGGACGGGGACCGCTCCTTCCCGATCCTGATCGGCATCTTCGAGGCCACCAGCATCGATCGCCGCGTGAAAGGCCTGCACTCTCCGCGGCCGCTGACGCACGATCTGCTGGTCAGCGTCGCAGACAATCTGGGGGGCGAGTTTCAGAGCGTGGTGATCAGCGAGTTGAAAGACCATACGTACTTCGCCCGGTTGCGGATCAAGCACGAGGGCGAACTGATCGAGATCGACGCCCGCCCTTCCGACGCCATCGCCGTCGCCGTCACTTGCGATCCGCCGCTGCCGATCTACGTCTCGGAAGAAGTGCTGAACGACGTACTGGGGGGGTAGTTTTCGCTCCCCGGGCGATGGTCGATATTCTTCCGGCCGGTGGCCTTACGCTCTTGCGTACATGATGTCGCTGCGCAGTACATATTTGCGGCCCGATTCGACGGCCTCGCCGCAGTGGGGCAGTTCGTGTGGAAAGAACAATGCCATTCCCCGCTGAGGTACGACTTCGCCAAACATAAAGCTCGTAGTTCCGCCGGCAAAGCCTTCGTTCAAGTAGACCATGAACGTCACCCAGCTTCGCTCTCCGTTGGCGCGCTGATAGGCGCCATCCTCATGCCAGTTGAACTGTTGGCCGGGGTCGTAGCGGTAAAAGCGAAACCGTTCGTTCAAGCCCACGGCATGCCATTGCCCGAGCCTCTCCGGCGCCCAGATCTTCGCCCGAGCCCAGAGTGCGGCCGCACGCTCCGGATCATCGATCATCACGCGCTCGTTATTGCGGATTTCAGGCCGAAACGCCGGACCAAAGATCGAATTGATCGGCGCCAGCCCGTAGCCCTTTGCCTCGGTGAGTCGGATGTAGTCTTCGCATTCCGCGGGAGCGAGGAACTCTGTGACGGTGAACACGCCGTCGGAGTGATAGCGGATATCTTGCATTGCTAAGGCCTACCGTGCCTATTTTCGGGTAACGCGGCGCCGTTAACGCCGAATGCTGAACGCGTGAGTTCGCCCGCAATAGCTTACCGTTTCTGTCGGCCTTTGCCTCTCTCTTTAGGCGCCAGCGCCGCCGCAGATTCGAGAGAGCATAGAACGCGATCTGGCCCGTGCACGACGCAGCTTCCCTGGCCGGATTGGCGCCCGCTTGCCGACTGAGATAAGATCTTGTTGGAAGAGTTATTTCCGACTGCGCAGGCGACGTCATGGCAAGTCCGTTTCCCGGCATGGATCCCTATCTGGAAGATCCGGCGATCTGGCCCGATTTTCATGCGCGATTCATCAACTATTGGTGCGAATACATCGCCGACCAGCTCCCGAGCAACTACGACGCGCGGATCGGCGAACGCGTGACGTTGATCGAATCGATCGACGAGCCGGCGAAGTTGATCATTCCTGACGTGGCCGTTGTTCGCAGCGAAACGGGACGGCAAGCAGCAGTTCCAGCCGCATCCGGAAGCGCCGCGACCGCACTGGCGTTGGAACCGGTAACTCTCCCCTTGGCGTTTCCCCAAGAGATCAAGGAGCCGTACATTGAACTGCACGTCATGCCCGACCGCTCGCTGGTAGCCGTGCTAGAGCTTCTGTCGCCGACGAACAAGTCGGGCGACGGCCGGAATACCTACCTGCTCAAGCGAAACGCAATCTTCACTCAAGACGTGCATCTGATCGAACTTGACCTGCTCCTCGGCGGCCGGAGGCTGCCGCTGGGGAAACGGCTGCCGCCGGGCGACTATTATGCCTTCGTGGCGCATAGTCAGCGACGGTTCAATTGCGATGTTTACGCCTGGTCGGTCCGCCAGCCGCTGCCCGTGCTGCCGATTCCGCTGAAGGCGCCCGACGCCGACGTGCGGATCAACCTGGCCGAAGTTTTCAAGCAAGCCTACGAGCGCGGGCGTTATGAGCGCTGCTTGCGTTACGCCGAGCCGCCTCCGGCGCCCTTGAGCGAAGCTGATCGCAAGTGGGCGGCGGAGTTGGTGCGCCAAACGAGGTGATCTACGAACATGAACGACGCCAAGAAATTTCAATTCTCGCTACGTTGGATATTCATCGCGACGGGTCTCCTCGCCGCTTTGATCGCGGGCGGGATCCAAATCATTCCCGAAGCCAACCGTCGTGATCCTACGACTGTCTGGGCAGGTCCGGTTTTCCTGGGGCTTGCCATATTGGGCGGCGTGCTTTCTTGCGTGGCGATCGGTCGATGCTGTGTGGTGATCTACGAAGCGGCAGCGGCTTTTGCCGCCTTCGGCCAGCGGCTGTTCAAGCTGTGCTCTCGGCCTACCAAAAACTGAGCGGCATTTGCGGTCGGCGGTGTGCGTGCCGCAATTGAAGAAACCCGCCCCCGTCCCGTCTACTTTGAATTTTGCCCGTTTTGCCCAGGCTCTGTCCCCGTCGCCCATGTTCCGTCCTGTCGAATCGAACCCTCGCTTCCCGAGCTCGAAACCGAGACGATCCGCTTCTGGACCGAGCGGGAATTTACGAGAAATCGCTGGCCCGCCGCGAAGGGGCCAGGCCGTTCATCTTCTATGAAGGCCCGCCGACGGCCAACGGCATGCCTCACCCAGGGCACTGCCTGACACGGGCCATCAAGGACCTCTTTCCCCGCTATCGCACAATGCGCGGCTACCGCTGCGAACGCAAGACCGGCCGGGACAACAGGCACGCTGGCAGAATAGGCGGCGAAAAACCGAGCGTCAATCGCCGCCAATTCGCTGCCTTGGCGGGCCATTGCCGCCGGGGGTAGGATGTAGATCTGCCCGCTGGAATTCAGTTGCAGGTTCCGTCATGGGCTGCTTGCTCTTTTTCCAAATTGTAGAGCAGCCCCGCGGCATAACTGCGAAGCTTTTCTTCCGAGTGGTTTTGGCCCAAATCGCGAAGGCAACCGAGCGCGAGCGGATCGCGGCGGATAGCCCCTAAAGCCAGAGCTGCGTCGGCTCGAACGTAGCCGTCTTCGTCGCACAACGCCGTAGCCAAAGCTTTGATCGCCGCCTCCGACTCAACTCGCATTTCTCCCAGCGTCCTAGCAGCCTCGCCACGAACGAAATGGTCTTGATCGCCAAACGCCTCGATCGCCGTCGGCACGGCCGCATCGTGCTTGGCAATCTGCCATAGCGCCAGCGCCGACGCGAGCCGTACATAAGGGTTGTCGTCGCGCAAGGTGTTGAGCAGCCCCTCGACTGCAGTCGACTCGTCAGCGCCGATTTTGCCCAGCGACTGAGCGGCGCCGCGGCGGATGCTCGCACGGGGCTTCAGCCCGCGATCAACGGCGGCGTCGTCCAGCACGGCGATCAGTTCCGGCACCGCCGGCTTCGCCTGGGGGCCAAGTTTGCCCAGATAGTAGATCGCGTTTACGAAGTATTTTCCTCGGCGGGAAATCGAACGCACCAGCACCGGCACGGGATCGAACCCGCGCCGCAGCCAGACGTCGTGGACCATTGGGCCGTGAATAGCGCCTACGCCCAAACCCGCGATTTTATCGATGGGCGCGCTGAGGCGAGTAGTAGCGAGACTTTCATTCGCGCCAAATGTGAGTTCCACATGCGCGATTCCCTCGACAATCCGGCCGATTCGCCCTTTGACGAGCCAACGCACGCCTTCGACCTGCGTGACGACATGGAAATCGCCTTCCTCACGCACCAGGATTTCCTGCCGCAGCTTGGAATCAATGCTCAGTTCCAGCACGAGCGGTTCCGCCGCCGCGGCCGATGGGTCCTCGGCAAAAACGGCCGATGATCCGACTACGGACGGCATAAGCCCTACTGCGATCAGGCAAATGCACGCTGAGCCGGCGCGCGACACAATCGACCGCATAATTCTCTCTCCGTTTGCATCCTGCCCCTGCTCGCCCGCCAGGGTAAACGGATGGGTCAGCGCTCAATCTGCAATTCTGGACGCAACTTACCCAACTCGGCAATGCCATCATTCGTCACTGAAGCTCCGCGCAGTTTGACTCCGCGAAGGCTCTTGAATGCAGCCAGCTCCTTCAGTCCCGCGTCAGTCACTTGCGTTCCGCCGAGGCCCAGGTATTGCAGTTGACTAAGTTCAGTTAAACTCTTCAGGCCCGCGTCCGTGACCGTGGTCCCGTCGAGATGCAGCTCTCGAAGCCCCTTGAGCTTCGCGACCGCCTTCAAGTTCTCATCCGTGACGCGAGAGTTCAAGAAGAATAGAATGTGCAGATTCTCGAATCGCGACAACGCTTCGATGTCGCGGTCTGTAACCTGTTCTCGGTTGGAAAAATCCTCCAAAGTCACGCGATCGAGCTTTGTGATTTCTTCGCTGAACGCCGGCTTTTGCGTCTCGATCCCCCAGGATTTGAGTATGCGATAGGCCTCGCGCCGCACGCCATAGTAGCGGACTTCGATGCCTCGATTGTGCTCGGCATGGTGCAAATAGCCCCATCCAGGATCTTTGAGAGCTGCCTTCAGCCGCTCGCTGTTCTCGTCCGATTTGAAATACCGCAAAGCCTCGACGCCTTCCGAGCGTCGAGAATAGTCGTCGGAGTCAAGGTATTCGCATGCCTTTTTTTCCAGCCGCTCGTCGACTGGCACCTTCAAGAACATTCCGTGATACTTGGCCGATCTCGTCTTGGCGAACACATCGTGTGGAACCAGCAGCTTGAACGTGTGAATTCGCTTTACCGCCGGCGGCATTCTCTCGACGGTCTCTTTGACGATCCGAATGACGTCGGCGGGGTCGCGCAACAGCTCGAAGTCTTCCGTGAGCACTTCCAGCTTCTCGGGGGTCAGATCGATTGCCGTCGCCCTCGGCGATTGCTCCCCGATCGCCACAAGCAGACGCCGCGAATGGTCCTTCCAATCTGCGAGCACCGATTCGGGACACGAAAGTCGAACGCTGATTCCCTCGTCGTAGCTTTCGCGAAACGGGACCTTCAGACTTTCCTCGACGATAATCTTCGCCTCACGTCCTTGATCGCCGCGGGCTTGCTCTTCTCCGAACTCGACGAGTTTCCCGACCAAGACGATGTCGGAGTTGGCCACCGTGCATTCGATGCTGTCGGCGCAATCGAACAATGGCTGGGCGAAGGCCTGATCTGAGAGGAATACTGAGGCGCTGATAGCGGCGATCGACGCAAACCAGGAAAGTTTCATCGAGATCCTCTCTGTGATGCGAAATGCAAGGTGTAGACGACTCTCAGAACTCAATTTCAGCGGCGGGAACCTTGGCGATAATGTGGCTGCCCACGAAGCCGTAGAAGCGTTGCCAACGGCCGTCGATGAAACCTTCTTCCGCCTGCCAGATTTCGCCTTTTTGATCGAAGGACTTGATCAGAACCGGCGTGCCGGTTTCAGGATCTTTAGGGCCAATCGCGACGACGGGAAACGCTTCGAGCGTCTTCCATGTCGCCCGCATGGGCAACTTTGGGAGGGCGATGGTCCGCACCACAGACGCCGTATCCGTCAGCGAAAACACGGCTCGGCCGGCGACAACGTCCTCTTTCGTCCCGACGTGATCTAGCTTTTCTAAGTGAAACGCCGCACGACGAAACGGGTCGATGAATGGTGTCGACGGCAGACGGCGATCGAGAAACGCGTTTCCCCACTGATCAATGAACTTGCCGAGTCGGAGCATCGCCGCATTTCGCTCTTGCTCGGACCAGTACGGCTCGAAAGCAGGGGCTCCTGGCAAGGAACTCAGCCGCCACGCCGTCAAATCACAGACACGGACCGATTGGGGCTCCCTCAAATGCGCTTGCTTGGGGTCAACGGGGGTACTGAGACCTCGCTTCTCCACTCCAATGGAAAGCTGCATCGCCACGGTCGCCCGCTCTGGATCGAGCGTGGCCGTGCCTAATGGCGTTCGATCCTCAAGTTGTTTATGCAGCAACTCGCGAAATGCTGGCACTCCAACCAGCGGCGAAGCCACTAACTCATAGCCCCCCAGCCCCAAGCGTTCGTGCAGTGGCAGCCAGGGCGCTTCGTCCGAGAACGCCTCCTGGGCCAGCCGAGCCATCTTCGGCATTTCCGCGTATCGGCTGAGAGGACGAAACATCGCGAAGTCGCCGCGGAGTTCGATGCCCTTTGCCATCCGCTCTTTCACCCAGGCAACGTACTCGTCAAGCAGTTCCGCATGTCCGGCGTCGACGGCGGTCAGGATCAATTGGATCATTCGGGCGTCTAATTTGTGGGCGTACCCGGCGTACGAAGGCCGGTTGCCGAATGCACGACATTGCTCCACGCGACGCCGGATTTCCGGCAATGCGGCGTCCGGATCCCAGCGGGCCAGGCAGAACGTGAGTTCGCAAGCGGCGTTTAAATGGTGGATCTGAACCGTACTGTCGAGGTCGAGCCTGGTCAGTTCCTCAGCGCGCTGGGCCAACAATTGCGAAACGCTCGCGTCTCGTCCGTCTCGCAGAGCTTCTCCAAGCAGCCGAGAAGAGTTCTTGAATTCCTTGTCCAGCGTCGCGGTGCGATTCTCGGGCGCCGTTCGCGTAATGTTCCGGGCGGCTTCCAACCATGGACTCTCTGTGCCTTGGGGATCAGCAAGCGTCGCATACCAACGCTCTGCATCGCTGAGCGTTTTCGTTTTGTTCCAGAAATCGCGAATTTCTTTGACGAATGCCTCACGAGTCTCATTATCGGTCCGGGGCAAGGCGCGCAAATATCCGTGTTTAGTTAGCGGACCAAAAGTGCGAGTCTTCAAAATGGCCTGCAGAGCCTGGAAAGCTGCCCACTCCGCGGTTATGAAATCACGGTCCACATGGAAGTCTCGCCCAAACCCGACGGAGCGAGTCAACCGCTGGTCGTTGGCCAAACATTCCAGCAGCGGTTCTACGGCCGCTTCCCCTTCCTGAACTAGTGCCAGGATCACTGGAGATTGAGCCAGCGAGATTCCTCCCGGTTGGCCCATCTGCACCTCGTTGACGACTTCCAGATCTCGGATCAGCGCTGAAATTCGGGCGTTCTGGTCAGGGATCGGCGCCGAGTCTGGCGAGAGCACGCGCTCGACCGGCGGTTCTGCCAGTCGCCGGGCTTCATCCTTCGCGAGTGCGTCGATCGAGTCGAGAAAGCCTAGGAGCATCATGGGCCGGCCTTGAATATCCTTTCGCCGTATGAATCCGTGGCGCAGCGATTCCTGTTCGATGACGTCTCGCAACGCGACCAACAACTTCGCACTCTTCAGCGATAGGACGTCGTCGCCGCGCAGGCGAGCGCAGACGGCTCGGTCGAAGTGCGCCCAGACCCATTCATGAACTAATTCAGGATAGGGATCGTCGTTCCGGTTTTCCGGCCCCTTTAACCAATCCTCGGCGTCCGGCGGGGCGACCTTCCACATTGCTTCAGCACGAGGTGCGTCGCCGAGAACAAACAATAGAAGGCCTTTGAGAGGATGAGGCTGCTCGTGAGAGACCAGCTTCTTTTCGGGCATTGCCCGGCGCCATCCCGCGGGCTGCGTCTCCAGCAACTTCTCGACATCGGCCGCAAGGTTTGCCGGCGGGCCGACTTTCTCGACCGGATAGATGAGTCCGCTCCACGTCACGGCGAAACGCCGCGCGTCGAGGTCGGCATCAGCTTCCCGTGGTAGCAGCCAGGCGTGCGTCGTCACGACGTCGCCCCGGTTTGACCAGACCGAGCCGAACGTCACTTCGACTTCGCGATATTCGCAGCCGCGCGGATCGGCCAGGCCATGCGCCAACAGCAACTCGATCGCCGTAACCCAAGTTTGCGGCAATTGGCTGTCGGGCGGTCGCCAAGGCTCCCGCGTTCGCGGCGGTTCAGGCCATTCGCCATCGAGGTCAGATGCTGGCGGTTTGCACGCCGGCGGCGTTTGCCCCCATGTCTTCGGCACAGCGTCCAAGGACCACAGCAACAGTGCGCAGGCGATAACCCATGGCGAACGTAGCGACACAATGATCCTCCTTGCCTGTTCCGATGGATCTGCCCTTCCGTCGCGTCATTCTACTCCCTTATCTCATTGAAAAAACCGCCCCCGTCCGGTCTACTTTGAGTTTTGCCACAATCGTCCAGCATTCTGTCTGTCAGTCCTATGTTCCGCGCTGTTGAATCGAACCCCCGCTTTCCGACGCTCGAAACCGAGACGATCCGCTTTTGGAACGAGCGGGGGATTTACGAAAAATCGCTGGCCCGACGCGAAGGAGCCAAGCCGTTCATCTTCTATGAAGGCCCGCCGACAGCCAACGGCATGCCCCATCCCGGGCACTGCCTGACGCGGGCCATCAAGGACCTCTTCCCCCGCTATCGCACGATGCGCGGCTACCGCTGCGAACGCAAGGCGGGTTGGGATACGCACGGGCTGCCGGTCGAGGTCGAAGTTTGCAAAGAGCTGGGCATCCACTCTAAGGAAGAAATCGAAGCCTTTGGCGTCGAGCCGTTCATCCACAAATGCCAGGAAAGCGTCTGGCGATACATGCAAGAGTGGGAGCGGCTCACCGAGCGGCTCGGCTTTTGGATCCATCTCGACGAAGCTTATGTGACCTATCACCAGAGCTACGTAGAAAGCGTCTGGTGGTCGCTCAAAAACTTGTTCGATCGCGGGCTGCTCTACCAGGGGCACAAGATTGTTTGGTGGTGGGCTCAAGGGGGCACGGCCTTAAGCTCGGGCGAAGTCGGCCAAGGCTATCGCGAAGTGGCCGACCCGAGCGTCTATGTTCGCTTTCCGCTGGTCGATGAACCGAACACGTCGCTGCTGGTCTGGACGACGACTCCCTGGACGCTGCCAAGCAATCAGTTCGCCGCGGTGCATCCGGAGCTGGAATACTCGGTCGTGAGCGACGGCGACGAAGGGCAGAAGCTGATCGTCGCTTCGGCGCTCGTCGAAACAATCGCCGGCAAGGTCGGCCGTGAATTGAAAGTCGAATCAAAGGTTATGGGGGCCAAGCTGCTCGGCCGGCGATACGTGCCGCCGTTCGATTACTACTACAAGACGCTTGGCGAAGAACAGGGCCGATTAAAAGCAGCCGGCAAACAGCACATTGCGTGGCGCGTCGTGCCGGCCGAGTTCGTCACTACGGATAGCGGCACGGGCGTGGTCCACCAGGCGCCAGCGTTCGGCGAGGTCGACTTCGATGTGCTCACGGCGGAAAACGCCCGCTTCGAGCCGGGCGAAGGACCCGAACTGATCTGCGCGGTCGGCCCCGATGGCAAATTCACCGCCGAGGCGCCCGACTACCAGGGGCGCTGGGTCAAGGAAGCCGACAAGGACATCAGCCGTGAATTAAGGCGCCGCGGGCTGCTCTACCACCAAGAGCAGTACCTGCACGAATATCCGTTCTGCTGGCGGGCCGATGAAGATCCGTTGATCCAGTATCCGCGCAAGAGTTGGTTCATCCGCACCAGCCGGTTCAAAGAAGAAATGCTGGCGAATAACGCCCGCATCAATTGGCTGCCCGAACATATTCGCGACGGCCGCTTCGGCAATTTCCTGGCGACGAACGTTGACTGGGCGTTGTCGCGCGAGCGGTACTGGGGCACGCCGCTGCCGATCTGGGTTTGCGAAGCGACTGGCTATATGGAAGCGGTCGCCGGCTATGAAGAACTGCTCGCCAAGCCCGGCGTGCAAGGGACCGAGGTCTGGGAAGCGGCGAAGCAGAAAAGCCCTAAACTCTCTGACGACCTCAAGGTCCACAAGCCGTACATCGACGCGATCACCTACGACTCGCCCAAAGCGCCGGGCAAGCGGATGCGGCGCGTCAGCGAGGTGATCGACTGCTGGTACGACTCCGGCGCGATGCCGTTCGCCCAGTGGGGCTACCCGCATCAGGGCCGCGAGGAGTTTAAGACGCACTTCCCCGCCGACTTCATCAGCGAAGCCATCGATCAGACCCGCGGCTGGTTCTACAGCCAACTGGCGATCAGCACGCTGCTGTTTGGAAAGCGCGACGGCGCTAGCCCCAGCCGCCCTCTCCCCAAGGGAGAGGAAACTGAGCCACACGATTATCCTCATCCATTCCGCAACTGTATTGTGCTTGGCCTGATGCTCGGCGAAGACGGTCAGAAGATGTCGAAAAGCAAGCGGAACTACCGCGAGCCGAACGAGATCTTCGACCGTTACGGCGCCGACGCGTTGCGCTGGTACTTCTTCGCCAATCAGGCGCCATGGACCTCGATTCGCTACAGCGAGCAGGCGATCAAGGACAGCATCCCTGAGTTCCTGCTGCGGCTGTGGAATGTCTATAGTTTTTTCGTGATTTACGCCGGTATCGACGGGTTCGACCCGGGCGCCTCGCTTACGGGCGACGTCGGACAGCTCGATTCGGCCGTGCTTTCGCGCGGCAAGGGCTATCGCCGATTGGCCGAACGCAGCGAGTTAGATCGCTGGGTCTTGAGCGAACTGAATCGTACCGCGGCGGCGGTCGTCGAGCGGATGGATGCCTACGACAACTTCACGGCCTGCGGCAAGGTCACGGCCTTCGTGGATGCGCTCAGCAATTGGTACGTCCGTCGCAGCCGCGACCGTTTTTGGAGCGGCGAGCACACGGCCGACAAGCTTGACGCTTATTGGACGCTGTATGAATGCCTGCTGACCACCGCCCGGCTAATTGCTCCTTTCGTGCCGTTTTTGGCCGAATCGTTGTGGCAGAATCTGGCGGTCGCCGCGACCAGTGGGCGGGCGTTGGAGAGCGTGCACCTTTGCGATTTCCCGGCCGGCGATCCGGCGGAGATCGATGAAGCTCTTTCCGAGCAGATGAACCTGGTTCGCGAGATCGTTTCGCTCGGCCGCAGCGCTCGCATGACGGCCAAGCTGAAAGTGCGGCAGCCGCTGGCCAAGGTCGAAGTCGTGTTGGTGCATCATCAGTATCAGAGCTGGCTCGAAAGCCATGCAGGCCTGATCCGCGAGGAGCTGAACGTCAAACAGGTTGAGTTCATTCCTCGGGCCGATCAGTACATCACCTACACGGTACTGCCGGATCTCAAAAAGCTCGGGCCCCGGTTGGGCAAGCGGTTGCCGACGCTCAAGCAGTTTCTGGCTAAGGCGGATGCCGCCGCGCTGTTGGCTCAACTTGAATCAGCGGGCAACGTCACGTTGGAGTTGCCCGACGGCCCGGTAACGCTCGATACTTCCGATATTCAGGTCCGCTTACAAGCCAAACCCGGCTGGGCCGCGGCGCAGGGCTCATTGGCCGTGGTCGTGCTCTCGACCGAGTTGACCGCCGATCTGATCACTGAAGGACATGCCCGCGAACTGACGCATGCCGTCCAGACACGGCGCAAAGATACCGGCTGCGAATATACAGATCGCATCGCCGTCGGCGTCGTCACGGGATCGGCCGAATTGCAAACGGCGGTTGAGAAATTCGCCGACTACATCAAGGCCGAAACGTTGGCCGTGGAATTGAAGCAGGAGGCTCTCGCCGGCGTCGAAGCGGTGGAGATGGATCTGGCTGGGCATAAACTATCGCTCTACGTTCGAGTTGTCCCTTCCCGATGAACGCCATGAGCAACACGCCGGCGCCCGCATTTCCGCCGCGTTCGCCCTTGAAGCTGGCCGTGCTCATCTCGGGCGGCGGCACGACGCTGCGCAATTTGCTGGCCAAAATCGCGGCCGGCGAGTTAGACGCTCACATTGATCTGGTCATCTCGAGCAATCCGAGAGCGCGCGGTCTCGATTTCGCCCGCGAGGCAAACATCAAAATCGCGGTGCTCGATCAAAAAAACTTCGCCTCGCTCGAAGCCTATAGTCAGGCGGTATTCGATGCTTGCCGCTCCTCGCAGTGCGACATCGTCGTAATGGCCGGTTTTCTCAAGTTCGTAACGATCCCGATCGACTTTGAGTTTCGCGTGGTGAACATTCACCCTGGGTTGATTCCGGCTTTCTGCGGGCTCGGCTTTTACGGGCATCATGTTCACCAGGCGGTCCTCGACTACGGCGCCAAGCTGAGCGGCTGCACGGTCCACTTCGTCGATAATCAATACGATCACGGCCCGATCATCTTGCAGCGAGCGGTTCCGGTTCTCGATGACGACACAGCCGAAGCGCTGGCCGCCCGCGTCTTCGAAGCCGAGTGCGAAGCCTTTCCCGAAGCCTTGCGTCTGATCGGCGCCGGCCGCGTTGCTGTTGCTGGTCGGAAAGTGATGATCAGGCCAGCGGAGAAACAGCGTTCTCCCTCGTAATGCAAGCCTCCCGCTTGCTTGGGCGCCGCGTAAGCTAGCAATAACAATTGGCCGCCCCCCGGTCACGATTCGAATCAACTCTTCGGCGCGTAACCCGCCTGCTCGTAGAACCGCCGCGCCGCCGTCCAAGCGGCATGGGTTTCCAATCCGATCTCGCGGTAGCCGGCGTCCCAGCAGCTTTTCTCCAGGGCGGCAAGCAGCAGCCTTGCCACGCCCCGGCGACGCCAGCCAGGTAAAACGGCCAGCCAATGGATGACCGGTTGCGCCGTTTCGCCGGTTCCACGGAAAGCCAGGGTAATCGTGCCGACGGCCGATCGCGTCCTTAATCCCGGCAGTCCCGTCTCGGCTTCCGCGAACCACAGCCGCTCGGGGCTCCACCAGGGCTTTGCGAGGAACTCCACCTCGAAATCAGTCGGCTGCCATTGCCGCACGCCAACCTTCTCACGCGCGAACGCCCGATGACGCAGTTCTAACCACGTAGCAATATCGCTTAGTCCGGCAAAATGGCGCAGGCTAACGCCAGGCAGCCGGGGCATTTCCGGCGGCTCGGCGAGCGTACGGTAGAGGTGCACAACGTTTGCCATGGCCGCGGCGATTGTTCCATTTGCAGCCGCCGACTCGTACCCCTCTATTAGCTAATAAGGACAAATGGGATCGTGAAATTCGCGCCGTCGTCAAAATACAGGTCATAATTCCCAGGTCTCCCATCCTTCGCACAAAAGTCGCCTATTGGAAAAATGTGATAGAATTCTATCAATCAGTTGATTGAACATGCTTGATTTTGGACGATTTATGGTTCACAATCGATCCGAATCATTCAAGGATGAGACGCTTTTGCGGGGATGGTGCTGGCGGTGCTAGCAGAAGAACGAAGAACGCGGCTGCTGGAGTTGGTCCGGTCCCGAGGGTTTGCGGCATTGCCCGACTTGGCCGGCGAGCTGCAGGTTTCCGAATCGACCGTCCGGCGCGACCTGGAATACCTGGAAGAGTCTGGCAGTGCGAAGCGGACGCATGGCGGGGTCTTTTATACCGGGGCATCGCCGAAGCTGCTGCACTTTGACGAACGCCAGCCGGCGCAGTGGGACAAGAAGCGATTAATTGCCGCGCGAGCGGCGCAGTTAGTCGAAGATGGCGACACCTTGCTGTTGGACGGCGGAACGACGACGTACGAAGTGGCCCGACTGCTGGTCGGCCGCTCGTTGCAGGTCGTCACCAATTCGCTGCCGGTGGCCAATTTATTTGCCTCGGACGGGAAAACAGACCTGATCCTGCTGGGCGGTTACGTTTATCCGCGGACCGGCGTTTCGATCGGCCCCTATGCAAACGAAATGCTCGCCCGGCTGAATGTGAGAAAGACGATTCTGAGCGTAGCCGGCATCAACGACCGCGGATACTTCAACAGCAACTTGCTGCTGGTAGGCACCGAACAGGCAATGATGAACGCGGCCGAGGAAGTGATCGTCGTCGCCGACAGCACGAAGTTTGGACATCAGAGTCTCGCACACATGTGCCCGCTGGACGCCGTCGATTATCTGGTCGTGGACAATGAAATCTCGAACGATTGGCGCAGCAAGCTCTCGGCCGCGGGCGTGAACCTGCTGGTGGCCGGGGTCACAGACAACGGTTGACTTCTTCAAACAGGACAGCAGCATGAGTACAGCCGGCGCGCTCGACCGCAGCATCATCGAGCAGATCGTTCGCGAGATCGTCTTGCAGCGAAGCGGCGCGCCCTCGGCTGAGCCGAAGCTGGTCGTGAGCATCTCTGCCCGGCATCTGCACCTGACGGAGGAACACGTCGAGATCTTGTTCGGCGCCGGCCACAAATTGACGCCGATGAAGGACCTCTACCAAGACGGCTTTTACGCCGCTGAAGAAACGGTGATGGTCGTCGGGCCGAAGAAAAAAATGCTCCCCTCGGTGCGAATCCTCGGCCCCACACGGCCGCATAGCCAGGTCGAACTGGCGTTTACCGATGGCATTTCACTCGGGATAGATCTGCCTGTGCGGGCTAGCGGCAAGATCGAAGGGACGCCGGGCTGCGTGCTGGTCGGGCCTAAAGGGGTTGTCGATCTGAAGCAAGGCGTGATTCGCGCCGAACGGCACGTTCACATGAGCAACGACCACGCCGCTTATTACGGCGTGAAGAACGGCGACCGCATGAGCCTGCGAATCGATTCGTCCTGCTCCGTCGTACTGCGCGATTTGCTGGTGCGGGCAGACGCGACCAGCAAGCTCGAAGTGCATCTCGACACCGACGAGGGCAACGCCGCCGATTTGGATCACGCCTGGAATATCGAGTTGTTAAAGCAAGAGTAAGCCGTTGGGCGGGCCGTGCCCGCCTTGATGAAACGACAACGTGAGTTCGCGGTGGGCAAGGCCCACCCTACTTTTTTAGTCTTGGAGTAACCATTCATGGCAAAAGCAATGGAAGCGCTGGGCATGATCGAGACCAAGGGCTTTGTGGCCCTGGTCGAAGCCAGCGACGCAATGATGAAGGCCGCGAACGTCGAGTTCCTCGGCTGGGACAAGGTCGGCAGCGGCCTGGTCACCGCATTCGTGACCGGCGACGTCGCCGCAGTCAAGGCTGCGACCGATGCTGGCGCCGCCGCCGCCGGACGCATCGGCGAGGTGGTCAGCGTGCAAGTCATTCCCCGTCCGCACGAAGACCTCGGCGTCGTGCTGCCCATGCCGCAGAAGGCCGCCGCCAAGTAAGCCGCACTTCTAGCAATCCGTAGGGTGGGCATTGCCCACCAGACGCCTGGATCGATTTCGTTTCCCTGATGGGCGATGCCCGTCCTACAGCATTCACAAAATAGAAAGAACTCAGATGCAAGACGCCATTGGATTGTTGGAAACCAAGGGGCTGGTCGCCCTCGTTGAAGCGACCGACGCGATGGCCAAGGCGGCCAACGTGCAGATCGTGAAGAAGATCGCCATCGGCGGCGGACTGGTGACAACCGTCGTCCGGGGCGACGTAGGCAGCGTCCGCGCTGCGATTGAAGCCGGGGCATCGGCCGCCACGCAAGTCGGCGAATTGGCCGCCAGCCACGTCATCCCGCGCCCGTCGGAGGGCTTGGTCAAGGCGTACCTGGCCTAAGGAGCCGAATCGTAGGGTGGGCCACGCCCACCATGAATCGCAACCGAAAACGGTTTATGGTGGGCGAGGCCCGCCCTACGATCGCAGCACATGGAGGTCGCGGGAGCACTCGCTATGAAAATCCTCGTCGCCAACCTCGGCTCGACAAGCTTCAAGTATCGCTTGTTCGATATGGCCGACGAACGCCAGCTCGCGCGCGGCGGAACCGAGCGCATCGGTTCGGCCGAGAGCCGCTCGTTTGTCGAGATTGGCGGCCAGCGGCAGGAAATGGTTTCGGCCGTGCCCGACCATGCCGTGGCGGTCCGCCGCTGCCTCGATCAACTGACCGATGCTCAGCATGGTTGCTTGAAATCGGCCTCGGAAGTGGCGGCGATCGGGTTCAAGGCCGTGCATGGCGGCGTGTTCAGCGGCGTGCAGCGAGTAACGCCGCACGTGCTGGCGGCGATGGAGTCGATGAATGCCGTCGCGCCGGCGCACAACCCGCCCTACATCAAGGCAATGCGGCTGTTAAGCGAGAAACTGCCCGAAATCCCGCTGGTGGCGGCGTTCGAAACAGGGTTTCACCAGACAATTCCCGATCGGCTGCGCTATTACGCCGTGCCATATGAATGGGCCAGTAAGCACCAGGTGCAGCGTTGGGGATTTCATGGCGCTAGCCACCGCTACATTGCCGGACGCACGGCGGAGTTGCTCGGACGCGAGGACCTGCGCATCATCTCCTGTCATCTGGGCGGCTCCAGCTCGCTGTGCGCCATCAGATATGGCGAAAGCATGGCATGCAGCCTGGGTATGAGTCCGCAGTCGGGTGTTCCCCACAACAATCGCGTGGGCGACTTCGATCCTTTTGCGTTGCCGGTGCTCATTGAGCAGACGGGCAAGTCGCTGAACGATTTGCTTAAAGACTTGGACTCGAACAGCGGGCTGCTCGGCCTCAGCGGCGTAAGCGGCGACGTGCGCGATCTGGAAGAGGCGGCGGCAAAAGATAACGAGCGCGCCAGGCTGGCGCTCGATGTCTTCACCACGGCGATCCGTCACTATCTCGGCGCCTACCTGGTGGAACTGGCTGGCGCCGACGCGATCGTCTTCACGGGCGGTATTGGCGAGAACGGCATCAACGTCCGAGCGACAGTCTGCAAGGATTTAGAGAACTTCGGCATTGTGCTCGATCCGGCGGCCAACGCGGCGGCTAAGGGCGAATGCTCGATCGGCGCCGAATCAAGCCGCACGCAAATCTGGGTCGTGCCGACGAACGAAGAGATCGTCGTCGCCCGACAGGCCAAGCAACTTTTGGAATCTAACTGAACGGTCTTGCATGTTTGTCGCCAAAGTTACCGGCAGCGTGGTGGCCACGCAAAAGACGGCCTCGATGGTCGGCCACAAACTGCTGATCGTCGAGCCGTATCGCATCGACGGCGGCGACCGCGGCCGGCTGGTCACCACCGGCCGCACCTTTGTCGCCGTCGATACGGTCGGCGCCGGCCAGGACGAATTCGTGCTGATCGTGCAAGGTTCCAGCGCGAGGCTAACCCCCGAGACCAAGAACCTGCCGGTCGATGCCGTGATCATCGGCATCGTCGATACGGTGCACGTGGATCAGAAGTGTGTGTTTAGCAAGTAGGTGGTAGGTAGTAGGTGGCAGATGGGGATAGATGACGAATTCCCCGCGCGCCATCCGCCAATCACTAATCACCAGCCCTCAACTACCAGCCAACATCTCATGCAAGCTACGGAAACATTAATTCGAAGCGTCGTTCAAGAAGTGCTCGCTCGCATGGGCAATACGGCGCCGACTGCACAAGGCCGCGGTTATGCGGGCCGCTATGGCGTGTTTACCTGCGTCGATGAAGCGGTGGCCGCGGCGACAGAAGCTTTTGAACAACTGTCCGAGCGGACGATTGCAGAGCGCAAGCGCATCATCGACCACATCCGACGCATCTCGATCGATCAGTGCGTCGAGCTGGGGACGATGGAGATGGAAGAGACCAAGATCGGCCGCCTGGTTCATAAAATCGAAAAGCTCAAGACGCTTGGCGAGCGAACTCCCGGTGTCGAGTTTTTGCGGAGCGAAGTGTTTAGCGGCGACCACGGGTTGGCCGTAATCGAGCACGCCCCTTTCGGCGTGATCGGCGCCATTACGCCGGTGACGCATTCGTTGCCGACGATTACCGGGAACGCCGTGAGCATGATTGCGGGCGGCAACACTCTTGTCGTCAACCCGCATCCGAGCGGCAAGAAAGTGGCCGCTGAAGGGGTGCGACGATTTAACGAGGCGATCTATCGGGATTTAGGGATCGACAACCTGATTTGCGTGATCGCAGAGCCATCCCTCGATTCGGCCAATGCCATCTTCAAACATCGCGGGGTGAAAATGATCTGCGTGACCGGCGGGCCTGCCGTGGCCCGTGCCGCGCTCAACAGCGGCAAGCGGGCCGTGGTCGCAGGTCCCGGCAATCCGCCCGTGGTCGTCGACGAAACGGCCGACCTCGATCGGGCCGCTCGCTCCATCATTCAGGGCGGCGCCTACGACAATAACTTGCTCTGCATCGCTGAAAAGGAAGTCTTCGTCGTCGCCGAAGTCTTCGACGCCATGATGGCAGCTATGGAGCGGGCCGGCGCCGTGCGGCTGAACGCCCGGGAGGTCGATGCGCTGACCAAAGTGGCAATCACGCAAGTCGGCGAAGGGGACCACAAACACGACGCGCCGGCCAAGGAATACCTCGGCCAGGACGCCGCCGTGCTGGCTCGCGGCATCGGCAAGCAAGTGCCGGCCCAGGTCGAATTGCTGTTCGGCGAGACCGACGAGTCGAACCCGTTCGTGCCTGTCGAACAGATGATGCCGTTCATCCCTTTCGTCCGCGTGCGCAATGTCGACGAGGCGATTGCCAAAGCGAAGTTTTACGAGCACGGCTTCCGCCATACGGCCATGATTCATTCTACGAACGTCCGCAATATGACCAAGATGGGCCGCGCCATGGACACCACGTTGTTCGTCAAGAATGGCCCCTGCATGGCTTCGCTCGGCTTAGGCGGCGAAGGCTACCTGTCCTTCTCCATCGCCACGCCCACGGGCGAAGGCGTCACCACTCCGCTCACCTTTACCCGCGAACGTCGCTGCTCGATGATCGACGAGTTGCGAATTCTTGGAAAGTAAGTGCGGAGTCGGAAGTAGTCGCAGCAAACGATCTCTGAAAACCCGAACCTATAAACACGTAGTTTGATCATTAAACATGCAGATCGGTTTCGTCGTCGGCATCGCAACTTCGACCGTCAAGCACCCTTCGATGGAAGGTTGGAAGCTGCTGGTTGTTCAGTTGCTGGCGGCTGATGGCAGGTCGCCGGATGGCGAGCCGGTGCTGGCGGTCGATCGGCTCGGCGCCGGTCGAGGCGAAAAAGTGATTTTGACCAGCGACGGCCGCGGCACGCGTGAGTTGCTGAAGAGCGACGCCACGCCGGTCCGTTGGAGCGTAATGGGAATTCCCGACTAATGGGCGCCAGCGCGGAGGAAATTGAAAGCCTCGTGCGAGAGGCAGTTGCCGGCGGCGCGAACAACAAGGAGCAAATCGTCGGCCAGGTTCTGGCGACGATACAAAATAAAACGAGCTCGCCGCGGGAACTGATCATCGAATCGCGCCTCGTGACGCTGGCCGAGCTCGCAGGAAAACTCGTAGGAGTCCAACAACTGGTCGTGCCGGCCAAGGCGGTGATTACTCCGGCGGCCCGCGACCTGTTGCGACAGCAACAGATCGACATTGGTTACTCGTTGCCGGCAAAGACGGTTGCAAAGTCGCGATTGCCGTTGGTGTTAGGCGCGGCCGAAACGAATTACGACGCTTCGAGTCTGGTGCAGTCAATCGCCGGACAAGGAGTGCCGGTCGAGCGACTGGCCAAGACCGGCTTGGCGCAGGTCGTCCGGGAAATGTGCGAAGAAGCGTCCAGGGGAGCCAAGCTGGGATTGATGTTGACGAGCGAAACGTCAGCCGCGCTCTGTCTGGCCAATCGACGCACCGGCGTGCGAGCAGTATCCGCAACGAGCGTCACGGCCACGCCGCGGGCCGTGCGATCGGTCGGGGCGAACGTGCTGGTGATCGATCCCGCAGGGCGCGGAGCGTTCGAATTGCAGCGTATCGTCAGCCAATTTGTCGCCGGCGCGCCTTACGCGTGTCCGGCGGAGTATGCAACGGAACTAAAGTAGGCGGGCGTCGCTCGCCAACGAAAATGCGAATTGGAAAAGTGATCGGCACGGTGACCTTGAATCGCTCGCACCCGAGCTTGATCGGAGCGACGTATAAGCTCGCTGCGCCGCTGACGCTGGACGAGTTGGCGGAAAACCGCGAGCCGGAAGCCGAGGCGCTCGTCGTCTATGACGAACTGGGCGCCGGGCTCGGCAGCTTGATTGCCATCAGCGAAGGAGGCGAAGCGGCTCAGCCGTTCCACCCCAACCCGAAACCGGTCGACGCTTACAACGCGGCGATTCTCGATACGGTCGACGTGAAAAAATTGTAGGGCGGGCCTGGCCCGCCAAGAGAACCACATTCAAGCCTTGTCCATGGCGGGCCATGCCCGTCCTACCCGAGAAAACGATGACGCCTAACTTACACAAGCTCAAAGAAGAAATCTGCGACATTGGTCGACGGATCTACAACAAAGGCTTCGCCGCCGGCAACGACGGCAATATCAGCTACCGACTGAGCGAAAACGAAGTGCTCTGCACGCCGACGTTCATCTCGAAGGGCTTTATGAAGCCCGACGATTTGTGCATCGTCGACATGGAGGGCAAGCAAATCTCCGGTCGCCGCAAGCGCAGCAGCGAGATTTTGCTCCACCTGACCATCATGAAGTCTCGGCCCGACGTGAAAAGCGTCGTGCATTGCCACCCGCCGCACGCTACGGCCTTTGCGGTGGCTCGCGAGCCAATTCCGCAGTGCGTGTTGCCCGAGGTCGAGGTGTTTCTCGGCGATGTGCCAATCACCAAGTACGAGACGCCGGGCGGCCAGGCCTTCGCCGATACGGTGTTGCCGTTCGTCGCCAAGACGAACGTCGTCATTCTCGCCAATCACGGCACGGTCAGTTACAGCGATACGGTGGAAAAGGCCTACTGGTGGACTGAAATCCTCGACGCCTACTGCCGCATTCTGCTGTTGGCTAAGGACCTCGGGCGGGTCAATTACTTCGACGAAAAACAGACCCGCGAACTGCTCGATTTCAAAACACGGCTCGGCTTCACCGACGCCCGTCTGCAGCCGGGTATGGAGAATTGCGATATCTGCGCCAACGATGTCTTCCGCGACAGTTGGAAGCAAACCGGCGTCGCCCAGACAGCGTTCGAACCGCCCCCAGCGATGAGGAAAAAACCGGCCGGCGGCAACGCATCGAACGGCGCCTCGGCGACGACTCCCGATCAGGAAGCGTTGATTCAGGCCATCACCGAACGCGTAATGGCGGCAATGAATAAGTGACGATTGTTCTTGAAAAACAGATTTAGCCACGGATGAAACACAGATTGAGCACGGAAATTACGCGGCCGACAGCGATGGAGAATCTTCGGCAGGCCTGCTGATGTTTGATTTCCATCCGTGTTTCATCCGTGGCTAAATTCAAAGAGAAAAGGTAATCGATGAAAGTCAGCATCATCGGCGGAGCAGGTTTGGTCGGCTCTTGCGCCGCCTTCGCCTTGCAAACCGGCCGCATCGTCCGCGAGATCGCTTTGCTCGACGTGAACGCCGAAGCCGTTTCGGGCCAGGCGCTTGACTTGCTGCACGGCGCTTCGGCGACGGCCGATCAGGTCATCACCTCGGGCGGTTATGAGCATATTCCGACGAGCGATTTGATCTGCATCACGGCCGGCCTGCGGCGCAAGCCAGACGAGAGCCGCTTGGACTTGATCAATCGCAACGTCGATTTGTTCGTCGGCATCCTGGGCGAGATCAGCCGCGTGGGCTATAAGAAAGACGCGCTGGTTTTAGTCGTTTCCAATCCAGTCGATGTTCTCACCTACCTCGCCGCCCAACGGCTCGATTTGCCTAAGGAACAAGTGCTCGGCCTGGGCACGCAACTCGACACGATCCGCTTCCGCAGCCTGATCGCCGAAAAACTGTCGGCGCCGCCGACGCAAGTTGCCGCTTTGATCCTTGGCGAGCACGGCGACAGCATGGTGCCGATCTGGTCGAGTGCGACCATCGGCGGTTTGCCGCTCGACAAATTCGCCGGCTGGAATCCGAACCTGGCGAACGAGCTGTTCACGCGTACGAAGGGCTCCGGCGCCGAAGTGATCAAGAAGAAAGGAGGCGCCGGGTTTGCCGTTGGCATTGCCATTCAAGAAGTCATTGAAACCGCGGCGCTCGATCGTCGTCGGCTGCTGCCGGTGTCGAGCGTTCAAAACGGCTGCTATGGCATCCGCGACGTCGCACTCTCTGTTCCGACGGTAGTCGGCCGCAAAGGAGTTGTCGCCACGCACGAAATCGATCTATGGCCCAAGGAAGTGCAGGCCCTGCGAAAGAGCGGCCAAGTATTGCGACAGACGGTAGACACGGTGCTGGCGCGATTAAGCGGCAAGTAATCTTGTTCCTGGCTCCCAGCCAGAGCGTGGGAACCAGAATGAAATAAGAGATCCAATTAAATGGAAAAATCGCTCGATCGCAAGCTGGCCGCCGTTCACGCCGATCCGTCGGGATGCAAAGAGTTCATCATCGCCGACGCCAAAGACGCCGATATGGCGTTCGGCATCGGCGCGCCGGGCAAGTCGCCGGAGATGCATGCGGGCGAGGTTCGCATGCGCACGCTGGCTGAATACCGCGAGCAAATTCGTGAGATCGTGCGGCAAGGGATCGTCGACATCATGCTCATGTCGGCCAGCACCAACGACGCGCTGACAATTCAGGAACGATTATTCGAAGGCAGCCACGTGACGCCGGCTGCTCGGGCCAATGATACCAGCGATATTTTCGTCGTCCGCGGCGGTCGCTACATCCAAGAACCATCGCGCCCATTTCGCACGGCCTCGCTCGACCATATTCAATGCGGCCACCTCGACTGCGAACCGGCCGAGCGAACGCGCGGAGCAAACCTGGGGCTGTACAGCGTCACGTTTAACAACCGGCTCGACGAGGACCTGAGAGCGATCGAAGAATATCGCAAGTTCCGTCTTGAGGCGGAGGCTAAGGGATTTCGGCATTTCCTGGAGGTGTTCGACCCCAATGCACCCATCGCGCTGGAATCTGATCAGACGGCGAAATTCATCAACGATTCCATCGCACGCACTTTGGCCGGCGTGGCACAGGCGGGCCGGCCGGTCTTTTTAAAGGTCGTCTACCATGGCCCCCAAGCGATGGAGGAACTTGTCAGCTACGACCCGCACCTGATCGTTGGCATCCTGGGCGGAGGAGCAGGCACGACCTACGACGCCTTTAAGTTGATCGCCGAAGCGCAGAAATACGGCGCTCGCGTGGCATTGTTCGGCCGCAAGATCAACAATGCCGAGTGCCAATTGGCCTTCGTCCAGTTCTTACGGCTGATCGTCGATCGCGTGATCAGTCCCGAAGATGCCGTCCGGGCGTACCACGCGGTGCTCGAGAAACTGAACATCCGCCCGCAACGCCCGTTAGCCGAAGACTTGACGTTGCAAACGGGCGTGATGAGTTATGGCGGCTCTGCGACCGTCTCAGTTCCGGCGGCAATTCCGAATGCCGGCGACCAACCGACCTCGAAGGCAGCGGGCGATGCCCAAGCTCCCGACCACGCGGGATGCGGGTGTGGCGGGCCAAGCAAGACGGAGTGTCATTGCCAGACAGGCGCGGCGAAGGGCCCGCAAACCGGCGGAAAGCCCGATTTCGGCCTCATGACTCAGGCCGAGAAGCTGGCATACAACAAGGCTCGACGGGACCGCATCTTCGGAGCATAGGACCGGTCCCTGTATCCTAATGGGACTGTGCCGGCGGCTGGATTGCCCTTTATGCCAAGCGCGAAAGCGCTGGCCGGTACACGCTCTTCCCTTTCCGCCTTTGGCTTGCTTCTTGGCCGGATTGCTGAGAGAATATCGTCGGTTATGCATTCCGCGTATTGCGTCGCTGCTCGGAAGGTTGCCGGACCTCCGACCGTAGGCATTTTCTCGCCAGGAGCTCGCGTATGTTTTGCAACGGCAACGCAGTTTTGCGCTGCTCGGTCGGCGCCTCCTTTTTAGTCGCGACGATCTGCGGCTGTGGCGGCGGTGATTCATCCTCCCAGATCGCCAGCGCGCCCAGCGGCACAACGAACGGCTCTCCGGCGGCGGCAGGCGCTCCCGCAATGCCGGGCGCAGCAAGTGGAGCGCCCGCAATGCCGGGCGCTGGTCAGATGCCTGGGAGTCCGGCTACCGCAGGCATGCCGCCAAGCGGCGCAGCTCCCGGAGCGGCGGCCGCGCCCGACTCGGTTCCCCCCGCTGACGCAGCCGCGCCTGCAGCAGAAGGTATGCCGCCTGGCGCACCGGCTGCTGCCAACGGCTCTGACTATGCTCCTCCCGCAGCGGCGCCCGGCGATAGTGCAATTCCGCCCGGTGGCGCGATTCCACCTGCCGGTGCGACACAACCCGGGGCGACACAACCCGGGGCGACACAACCCGGAGCAACACAACCCGGAGCAACACAACCCGGAGCAACACAGCCCGGTGCGACGCAACCCGGCATGGTACCGCCCGGCGGCGCCGGCATGCCGTCAGACTATCAAGAGCGAATGCGCCGCTCGCAGGCAAATGGTGGCGCACCTGGCGGCGCTATGCCTCCTGGCGGCGCAATCCCGCCTGGTGGCGCGATACCGCCTGGCGGCTCAATACCACCTGGTGGTGCGACACAACCCGGCGCGATTCCGCCTGGCGGGGCCGGCATGCCGTCAGATTATCAAGAGCGAATGCGCCGCTCCCAGGCAAATGGTGGCGCACCTGGCGGCGCCATTCCGCCCGGTGGTGCGATACCGCCTGGTGGTGCGACGCAACCCGGTGCGACACGACCAGGTGCAATGCCGCCCGGAGGCGCCATTCCTGGCAATATGCCGGCAGGCCAACCGATGCCCGGCCAGATGGCGCCAGGCGGCGCGCAGCCTGGTTACAATCCTGCGGCTGGCGGCCAAGGCACGGCTGGTCAATCGCCCTTTGGCGCCAACGTGGAAGCAGGCTCGCCTGAATACCCGATCCAGCAGTTCCTTGAGAAACTCAAATCCGGGGATGTCAGCGGCGCCACCGACTTGTTCAGCCGCAAGGCGACGGGTAAGGCCAAAGTCTTTCGCGAAGGCAAAGCGAACGAAGAGACAATCTCCGAACTGCAATCCGACCTGGCCAACGTGAAAGCGCTACCGTCGAAAAACCTGCAGGGCAAGCACGTAATTGTGCTTGAGGAGAACGCTTCCGGCGAAGCGCCGGCGCCCGTTGCGACCGGCAGCTATGGCCGACAACGTCGGCAGCCGCAGAACCGTGGCAAGGCTACCCGCAAGGTCCAATTCACCGTTGTCGGTGAAGACGGGCAGATGGTGATCCAAGACATCAAGGTCCATACAACGACCGTGCCAGTTCGCAATCGCTAGCTGTAAGCCATCGACGAAGTTCCAGCGCCGCCGTTGGACCACTTGCGCCGCACGCAGCTTAGATTTCAGCGGCGCCGGTTGCGTCGCAACGATGCTCGCCTTACTCTGGCTGTGACTTACGGGTAACGCCTACCGTCTGGCTGCACGCGCTTAATAACGCGGCTTCGCAAGGCGATCTTTCCAGACCGGGGAGCAACCCGCGCCGACCGTCGCGGACCGAACACAAGTTGCTCCCCGATCGCGTTGACTCGAAACCCAACAGCATTGCGAACGCATTCAGCGTATTGAGGTCGTCCGACGCATGTTCTCATTTCGCGCATGCCAGCTCTGGCTCGTTGGAGGCTTGCCTCTGCTCATGATTACTTGCGCGGCGGTTTCGGTTGCGGCCGAAGCGCCAAGTGCACCGATCGTGAAAAGCCCATTAGGTCCCGAAGAGTCGCTAAAGCGATTCCAACTTCCCGACGGACTCAAGCTCGAATTGGTCGCCGCCGAGCCCGAGGTCATTGATCCGGTAGCTGTTCGCTTCGATGAGTCAGGACGCATGTGGGTCGTTGAAATGCGCGACTATCCGCTCGGCCCGTCCGATGGCCAGCCGCCGCAATCGCGAATCAAATTGCTCGAAGATCGCGACGGCGATGGTCGTTTCGAAAAGGCGACGACCTTCGCCGACGAGCTGCTGTTCGTCACCGGCGTGCAACCGTGGAACGGCGGCGTGATCGTCACGCTTTCCGGGAAGGTCGAATGGATGCTGGACGCCGACGGCGACGGGCGCGCCGACCGCCGCGAGACCTGGTTTACGGGTTTCACGGAGCAGAATTCGCAACTCCGCGCCAATCATCCGCGCTTCGCACTCGACAACCACGTATATATCTCCAACGGGCTGCTAGGCGGGAACATCGTCAATCAGCGGCAGCGTGCCGAAAAGCCCTTATCGATCAGTGGCCGTGACTTCCGCTTTGAGCCTCGGTCGGGCGATTGCCAGGCGGTATCTGGAACAGGTCAGTTTGGTCTAACCTTCGACGATTACGGCAACCGCTTCAACTGCAGCAACCGCAACCCACTCATGCACGTTGTGTTGGCCGACCGATATCTGGCGCGCAACCCGCTGTTGAGCGTGCCCGCGGTGATTAACGACGTCGCCGCTTCGGGCGAGGCGTCGCATGTCTATCCGCTGAGCCAGGCTTGGACGACATCGATCCTGCACGCGGGCCAATTTACCGCGGCATGCGGCGTGGAGATTTACCGGGGTGATCTGCTCCCGCCGCAATATCAAGGCAATAGCTTCACCTGCGAGCCGACGGGCAATCTGGTCCATCGCGAAGTACTGAA
>JAICIG010000030.1 GCA_025924495.1 Pirellulales bacterium
CAATTCATTCTGCGCTTGTCGTTCGGCCTGTCGCTGGCGATGGCGTGCACTTCGCCGCGCTGGGTGAGCAGCGGGTACTATCGAAATAACTTGTATGTGCTGCTGGGTCTGAACGTGCTGGCCTGCCTGGTCGCTTGGATGGGCGTCCAACAGACCGCGCCGTTGCCGGTTTGGCCTCCATTGCTCGCGGCCGTATTGAGCTATGCGGGCGCTGTGTTCTGGCTTTACGAACGATGGCGGCCCGGGCTGATCGCGCTAGGCAGCCTGGCCCTCATCACGCTGATCGGCGCCTGGCTGGCGGTCGCTCGCCCGGAAACCGAATCGTTCGGCGCCTTGGCCCTGCATTGGCTCGATCCGATCGGCGGCGGGCTGGTGCTAGGCGTCACCATGGCGGCCATGTTGCTAGGGCACTGGTATCTGAACGCGCCGGGCATGTCGCTGACGCCGCTCAAACGGCTGGTCCTAGCCATGGGAGTCGTCCTCTTCTTGCGCGCGGTATTTTGCGGCCTGGGTTTAGCCGCCGATTTCGCCGCCGAAGGGCCGTATGGCCTGCAGCGGTGGCTGTTCGTCTCCCTGCGCTGGCTGGCCGGCCTTGCCGGCGCGGCTGCCGCAGCCGTCATGGCATGGCATACGCTCAAGATTCCGAATACCCAGAGCGCAACCGGCATTCTGTACGTCGGCGTAATCGTTACCTTCGTCGGCGAACTGACGTCGCAACTACTGTCCGACGAATCCTTGTTTCCGCTATGATATCTAAATGAACGTCGCATTTGCTTGTCCTCGGTGTGAACAGAGCTGCGTCTGCGAAGCGGCGGCGGACGACGCCAGCCTGCAATGTCCGCACTGCCAGCTGGAAATCATCCATCCTCCCGAGGCGTTCGAGAACGGCCAGTTGCAGCGGTGCCTCGTTTGTCCGAGCACCGATCTCTTCGTGCGTAAGGATTTCCCGCAGCGTTTGGGCGTGGCGATCGTGGTCGTCGGTTTTGCCATCAGCTGCATCACCTGGAACTTCTACCTGACGAACCTAACCTTCGCTGTGCTGTTCGCCACCGCGCTCATAGACTTGGCGCTGTTTTCCATCGTCGGCGAATCGCTGACGTGTTACCGCTGCGGCGCTCAGTATCGAAACGTGGAAGGGTTGAAGAATTACAGCGGCTTCAATCTCGAAACGCACGAACGATATCGCCAGGAGGCTGCTCGCCTGGGCCGGCCCGCGGTCGTCAACCATTCCGACGCTGCCGGCAGGTAATCGCGGGCGCCTATGGACCAACAGCGCGAAAGGATCCAGGAAGATCTGCGGGGGCTGATCAGCGGGGAAGTGCGCTGCGACGATGTGTTCCTGCAACTTTACGCCAGCGACGCCAGCATTTATCAGGTGACGCCGCTGGGCGTCGTCCGACCACGGACGGCCGCCGACGTGGCCGCGGTCGTGCAATATGCCCGCGAGAACCAGTTGCCAATCCACGCGCGCGGCGCGGGCAGCGGGCTGGCAGGCGAATCGCTCGGCCCCGGGTTGGTACTCGATTTCTCCAGCCATTTCCGCCGCATTCTCCGAACCGATCCGGCGACGGTTAGATTGCAGCCCGGCGTGGTGCACGAGCGTCTGAATCATCATTTGCGGCTGCAAGGCCGGCAGTTCGGTCCCGATCCCTCGACGAGTCACGTCACCACGATGGGCGGCGTGGTGGCCGTGGACGGCGCGGGCAGCCATTGGTTGCAGTATGGCTCGGCGCGGCGGCATGTGTTGAGTCTGCAAGTCGTGCTCGCCGACGGCGCCATCATGGAGGTTGGACAGGAACCGCTGCACGCGGGGATCAGCCTGGACGCCGATCCTCGCAAGCGCGATTTGATCAACGAAGTCGTCAGGCTGATTCAGCGGAACCAGGAGGTCATTCGCCGCCGCCAGGCGCGCAGCCTGGTGAACCGTTTTGGCTATCAGTTGGCCGACATCCTGACCGACGACTCGTTGAATCTGGCCGGCTTATTAACCGGCTCGGAAGGCACACTGGCTCTGATCACCGAGATGACCATTGCGACCCAGCCGTTGCCGCGACAGCGCGGAGTGGCGTTGCTGTTGTTCGACCGCCTGGAGAGCGCGGCGCGCGCCGTTCAGGAGATCCTGCCCTTCGGCCCTTCGGCCTGCGACCTGATGGATCGTCGGCATCTCAGCCTGGCGCGCGAGATCGATCCGAGATACGATTCGCTGATTCCGGCCGCCACCGAGGCGCTGTTGCTGGTCGAGTGCCAGGGAGACGATCCGGTTGAAGTGCGCGGCCGAATCCGACTGATCACCGACCGAGTTCGCAAAAAGAAACGCCTGGCCTTCGATTCGCGGCAGACCTTCAGCCCGGAAGAAGTCGATCTGTACTGGCAACTGGCGCTTAACAACGTGCCAACGCTGTACCGGCTGAAAGGCTCATCGCGCGCCGTGCCGTTCGTAGAAGACATGGCGGCGCCTCCGGAAAGTTTGCCTCAATTCCTCGTCGAAATGCAAAACGCGCTGAAGCGGCATCAGGTCACCGCGACGCTGTTTGCTCATGCGGGACACGGTCAGTTGCACCTGCGGCCATTTCTCGATCTCGCCGACCCCGAACAAGTACGAACGATGGAATCGCTGGCGAGCGAGCTTTACGATCTCGTGATTGCCGTCGGGGGCACCGTCAGCGGCGAGCACGGAGCGGGGTTGAGCCGCACGCCGTTCCTGCGTCGCCAGGCCGGCGAGTTGTACGACGTGTTCGCTGAGATTAAACGGATTTTCGATCCGGCAGGCATCCTCAATCCGGGAAAAGTCGTCGAGACAAGCCCCCGGCGCATCGTCGAGCATCTGCGCCCGCAGCAGGCGGCAGCGCGCGCAGAGGCAACGCCCGAGGCGCCAGCACGCGAGCTGATCGAACTGCAACTGCGTTGGGGGCAGGGGGAAATGGAGCAAATCGCGCGCAACTGCAACGGCTGCGGCGCCTGCCGCTCGCAGGCCGCGGGCGTGCGCATGTGCCCCGTTTTTCGCTTCGCTCCGGCCGAGGAAAGTTCGCCGCGCGCGAAGGCCAATTTGATGCGCGGCATTGTCAGCGGCCAGCTCGATCCGGACTCGCTGAAAACCGACGAATTCAAAGCGGTCGCCGACTTGTGTGTCAACTGCCAGATGTGCCGCCTGGAATGCCCGGCGGGCGTCGACATTCCCAAGCTCATGCTCGAAGCCAAAGCGGCTTACGTGGCCAGCAACGGCCTGCGATTTCGCGATTGGATCGTGACCCGGTTGGATCTCTTCAGCTCGCTCGGCAGCCTGGCCAGTCCGCTGGCCAACTGGGCGCTTGGAAACCGCCAGGCGCGATGGGTGTTGGAGAAAATCGCCGGCATCGCGCAAGGGCGGAAATTGCCTCGCTTCGCGCCCCGTCCTTTCATGCGCCGAGCCAGCCGACGCCGCCTCACTCGCCCGACCCGGCGGTCGGGCAGAAAAGTGCTCTACTTCGTCGATACCTACGCCAACTTCCACGATACGCAGTTGGCCGAGGCGCTGGTGGCAGTGTTTGAACATAACGGGGTGGCAGTTTACGTTCATCCGCACCAGTCGCAGTCGGGCATGGCGATGGTCTCTCTGGGCGCCGTCGACCGGGCCCGCCGCATCGCCGCGCGCAACACGGAGATCCTGGCTGAAGCCATTCGCCAAGGCTATACCGTCGTGACGAGCGAGCCATCGGCCGCCTTGTGCTTGAAGCGCGAATATCCCGACTTGCTCCGCGACGACGACGCACGGTTGGTGGCCGAAAACGCCAGCGAGGCCTGCGCCTACTTGTGGGGCCTGCACCTGGTCGGCAAACTGCAACTTGATTTGAAGCCCGTCAACGCCACGGTCGGCTACCACATGCCCTGCCACATGAAGGCCTTGGAAATCGGCTCGCCCGGCGAGAACCTGCTGCGGCTGATTCCCGGCTTGAACGTGCATCGGGTCGAGAAAGGCTGCTCGGGGATGGCCGGCACCTTTGGATTTAAAAAAGAAAACTACCGTAACAGCTTACGCGCCGGCTGGCCGCTGATTTCCGCCGTCCGCGAATCGACCTGGCAGGCCGGCGCCACCGAATGCAGCGCCTGCAAAATCCAGATGGAGCAAGGCACGACCAAACCCACGATTCATCCCCTGAAGCTCCTGGCATTGGCTTACGGCCTGATGCCGGAAGCGGCGTCGCTGTTGACCGCGCGAGGACAGGAGCTGATCGTCACATGAACGTCCGCGTGCAACTATTTGCCGTCGCTCGGCAGCTTGCCGGCCAAGAGGCGATCGAACTCTCGCTGCCCGAGGGAGCGACCGTCGGCCAATTGCGGCAGGCGTTGCGAGAGGCGGTTCCTGCCTTGGACTCCGTCTTGTCCCACGTGATGTTCGCCGTCAACGCCGAATATGCCGACGATCAGGCGGTTATTCCGCCCGGCGCTCCGGTGGCCTGTATTCCACCCGTTAGCGGCGGTTAAGCGCGCTATGTGGGCGGGTCTTCATCACGGTGCAAGCGACGCCGCCGATGTCCTCGTTCTCATGCGCCAATTGCCGGCTTCCAAGGGACCGCATTCCGGCGCCAATCTCGTGCATGGCTTTGATTTAAGATCGCTCGAACCGGTCAATCGCCACCTAGCTCTTGCGTCGCGACAATCCGAGCGCTAGTGGGTAGAATGAACCCATACTATGGTCTCGATCACAAATCACCCGATTGATACGGCTGGCTTGCTCCAGCAAGTCAACTCCGCGCTGGCCGGCGCAGTGGTATTATTCCTGGGCACCACGCGGGAGATCACGGGCGGCCGGCGAACCCAGCATCTCGACTACGAGTGCTACCCGGAAATGGCCCAGAAGAAGCTAGCGGAATTGGAGGCGGAAGCTCGCCGCCGCTGGCCGCTTGCCGAGTGTGCCATCGTCCATCGCTTGGGCCGGCTGGAAATTGGCGAGGCCAGCGTGGCCGTGGCCGTCAGCAGCCCGCATCGCCACGCCGCGTTCGAGGCGGGCAAGTGGCTGATCGACACGCTGAAGGAAGTCGTGCCGATCTGGAAGCAGGAAACGTGGGCCGACGGCTCGACCGAGTGGGTGCATCCGGGTTTGCCCGCCGGTTCCAAGCCGGCTACGCACGAGCTGCCGCAGTGAGGCCAACCGCGTGAACGTTCAACAACCGCTCGTCGATCGTTTCGGCCGCGTGCATCGCGATTTGCGGATCAGCGTGACCGACCGCTGCAACATCCGCTGCTTCTACTGCATGCCGGCGGAAAACGTGCGCTTCAAACCGCGCTCGGAACTACTCACGTTCGAAGAGATTGAACGCTTCGTGCGAGTCGCGGCGAAACTGGGAATACGCAAACTGCGCCTGACCGGGGGCGAGCCGCTGGTGCGGCACGACTTGCCGCGACTGATTGCAAAGCTGGCTCAGACGTCGGGCATCGAAGACATCGCGCTGACGACCAACGGATTGCTGCTGGCGGAACAAGCCCAGGCCCTGCGCGACGCCGGCTTACAGCGTTTGAACATCAGTCTCGACACGCTGAATCCCGAGACGTTCCAAAGAATTTCCCGGCGAGACGGATTTGAAAAGGTGCTCGCCGGCGTCTCCGCCGCGCAGCAGGTCGGCTTCGACAAGATCAAGCTCAATGCGGTTGCCATCAAAGGCTTGAGCGAACCGGACATTGTGCCGCTAGGCCGCTTCGCCCGGGAGCACGGCCTCGAAATGCGGTTCATCGAGTACATGCCGCTGGACGCCGACGGCAATTGGGACAACGGGCAAGTGCTGGCCGGCGAAGAGATTCGCCGAGTTCTCGCGGCAGAAATCGGCCCACTGGAACCTTTGCCGGTCACTAATCCAAGCCAGCCGGCGACCGACTATCAATTTCTCGACGGCGGCGGCATTGTCGGTTTCATCAATCCGGTGACTCAGCCGTTCTGTGCCGATTGCAATCGGCTGAGATTGACTGCCGAAGGTCAGATTCGCAATTGCCTTTTCTCTACCGTCGAATGGGACGCCCGGGCGCTCTTGCGAAGCGGCGGAGAGGACTGCGAATTGATGCAATTGATTCGCGACTGCGTTGCCGCCAAGAAGGCCGGGCACGGCATCAACAGCGACGAATTCATCAAGCCCGAGCGGGCCATGTTCCAAATCGGCGGTTGATCGCATGTCCCTCCCTGTCCGCCGCATCTATCTCGACAATGCCGCCACGAGTTGGCCGAAGCCCGAAACGGTGTACGCCGCGGTCGATCGCTACCAGCGCGAGTTAGGGGCTCCGGCGGGCCGCGGCGCCTACGCAGAAGCTCTCGAAGTCGGCCAAGCCGTTGAGGCGGCGCGCCGGGCCGCAGCCGCCTTGATCGGCGCCGAAGATCCGCGGCGAATGATCTTCACGTTGAACGGCACCGACGCGTTAAATCTGGCGATCCACGGTCTCTTAGATGCCGCGCCCGGTCACGTCGTTACCACGGTCGCCGAGCACAACTCGGTGTTGCGCCCGCTGCGCGAATTGGAGCGAATCGGCCGAATCGAAGTCACACGCATTGCATGCAATGCTAGTGGAGTCGTCGACCCCGACGATGTCCGGCGGGCGCTGCGCCATGACACTGCCTTGGTGATCATTACGCACGCCTCGAACGTGACGGGGGCGCTCCAGCCTGCGGCAGAGGTAGTCCGGCTGGCGCGAGAGCGAGGCGTCTTATGCCTGGTCGATGCAGCGCAGACCCTGGGCGAAGTGCCGATCTCGCTGGCGGACATGCCTGCCGATCTCGTGGCCGCTCCCGGACATAAGGGACTGCTGGGACCGCTCGGAACCGGATTGCTCTACATTCGCCCGGGCGTCGAACAACGCTTGAAGAGCGTGAGGCAAGGCGGAACCGGCAGTTTCAGCGACGACGATCGCCAGCCCAAGGCGCTGCCCGACAAGTACGAGCCGGGCAACCTCAACGTGCCGGGGATTCTCGGCCTTGGCGCCGGAATCCGATGGCTAGCAGAGCAGGGACTTCCCGACATCCGCCTGCGCGCGGTAGAACTGACCGACCGATTGCTGTCTGGACTGACCGCGATCGCCGGGGTGCAAGTGCATGGGCCGTCGAGCGCGTCGGAGCGCGTCGCCGTGGTGAGCGTCACCTTGGCAGGGATCGACAGCCAAGAACTAGCAGCGGCGCTTGATTCGGCCTATCGAATTCAGACCCGACCCGGGATTCATTGTGCGCCGGGCATGCACCGGGCGCTAGGCACCCTGCAATCCGGCGGCACGGTTCGCTTTAGCCTCGGGGCAATGACCACCCGCGATGAAGTCGATGCGGCGATTAATGCCGTCCGCGAGATCGCCGCTGCCACCGCCCCTCTTTAGGATAGGAAAGGATTTTCACGGCATGGAACAGGAACCTTGGTTCAAGGACGGGCTGCGATTTCAATGCTCCCAGTGCGGCGACTGTTGCACCGGCGCCCCCGGGTACGTGTGGGTGAACCAAGAGGAGATCGCAGCGCTCGCGAACCAGATCGGTGTGGCGCTCGACGAGTTCGAACGCAAATATGTTCGTCGAGTAGGGATCCGTAAAAGCCTCGTGGAATTTCCCAACGGCGACTGCGTGTTTTTCGACGGCGAAAAACGGAAATGCACGGTCTACGAGGCGCGTCCTCGACAGTGCCGAACCTGGCCCTTCTGGCACTCCAACTTGAAGTCGCCGGAAGACTGGCAACAGACCTGCGAGGTTTGTCCCGGCAGCGGCCAGGGGCCGCTCGTGCCTCTCGAACGCATCCTGCACCAGGTGCAGGTCATCCGGATTTGAGCCAATCGTGCCGATTTTCAGTTTTGATTGGAGTTTGACGATTAGGTGGCCGATTTAGGTGCTGTCGCAACCTTGCGCCTCGAAAGCGGCGCTGTCGGTCAGCGGCGAGCTACAGAACGACGCGGCGAGCCGGGCTCTCTAAACCTCGTTCTGTCATAGGCTTACGCCAACCGGACTGCGTTGATCGACTGTAAGCTCTTTGACAATTTGGAGTTAGCGACTCGCATCCTGCGGCGAGCTTCCTGTTATCAAGGTCGCCGCCCGGTAGATGCACTGGTGCGGTCGGCGTGAGTTTACGTCGAATGCACTTGACACTAGTACTTACGGCACCTACACTTGGAGCGTGACCTCGTTAATCGAAGGACGACCGAATTGAGCATCGGTCGCCCCTTTTCCACGGGAGAGCCGAGTCGTGACAAAGAAAGAAATCGTCAAGACCATTTCAGAAGAGATCGGACTGACGCAGCTCAAGACGAAGGAGATCGTGCAAAAGACTTTTGACGCGATCGTTGAAACCCTCGTCGAAGAAAAGCGGATCGAGCTGCGAAATTTCGGCGTCTTCGAAGTCAAGAAGCGCGCGGCTCGCAAAGCCCGTAACCCTCGGACGGGAGACAAGGTCTTCGTGCCCGAGAAGTATGTGGTCACGTTCAAGCCAGGCAAGGAAATGGAGGAGCGAGTCCGCGAACTAGAGCGGCAAGCGGCCGAGGCTGCGGCTGCAAAAAGCCGCGCCGCCCAAAGCCAGTTGGAATCGCCCGAATCAAACCATGCACCGGCGACAGCTCACCACGCTCCCATGCCAGAAACGCTAGGCACGCCTTCGGGTTACGGTAGCCAAGACAACACGGGCTGACGCTTATATCTCAACTCGCCGGCCGTCGAGACGGAAACGTTTCCGGCCCAAAGTCTCGCATAAATCCGAGCCAATCGAACATCTTTCGGCCCTTGGGCTAAAGCTCCCGCACTCGCGGCGCCGATACCAGACCATCAAAATTGAGCGAGGCCAACCCACATCGGGCCTCGCGACGGTCCTCCCGCACCACAAATCACTAGTTTAAACCATTGACGCCTTGGTTTGGAACCGAGGCGGCACGGACGCCTGACGTGTCTGCGCGCCGCTTGGTATGAGCGGCGACGAGCAGGCATGTCTCAGGGAGGAGTTGTGTAATGCGCAACCTGCTAATGGCTGCACTGCTTGGGCTTTCGCTCGCATCGAGCGTAGGCTGCATCGTCCCGGCTTACTCGGGCGATCCAGTGCGCCGCACGCAACAATTGATCTGGACGTCAGAAGACTTACGAAACTTGCTCGACGACTGGGAACGGATTTGGATGTTGAATATGCCTTCGCATCTGACGCCGTATCGCACGCACGGCGGCATTATCTAGCGGTCGTTGGCAATCTCAATCTCGGCTTAGATTCGTAAGGATTGACATAACGTTCGGCTGCGTGGGAAGGACGCCTTTCCCGCGCAGCCGACCGGCATTTGCAGTCGGCGACGCAGACGCAAATGCGGCGCTCGTCGCTCGACAGTTGCTCCTCATGGCTGTGGCAGCTACATTGCTGCCAGGGCCATTTTTTTTTGCGCCGGCTTGGGTTCCAGGCTGCCCCTGCTCTAGTCCAAACCATCGTTGTCCGCGGGCTGAGCGGACCACTCGCCCAGCACCGCAAGACCTGCAAGCCCACTGGCGCGCGGTCCGATCTTTCAACCTATTTTTCGCCAACCGCCAGCTCCCTTGAATCACTTGCAACCCGCCGCAATCGATCTCTGCGTTCGCTTGGGGCGTCTGCAACTCGCCAACCCGATCCTCGTCGCCTCGGGCACGTTTGGCTATGCCAGAGAGATGGCGGGTTTTGTTGATCTCCGACGTCTGGGCGCCATCCTGCCCAAAACGATTACCAAAGAACCGCGGCCTGGCAACGCGCCGTGGCGCACCGTCGAGACTGCTAGCGGACTGTTGAATTCGATCGGCTTGGACAATGATGGGGTCGAAGCTTTCATCGCCCACCACCTGCCTTACTTGGGCGGCATCGGCTCGCCCATCATTGTCAGCATCGCGGGCCGCACTCAGGAGGAGTTCGTGGAGCTGGCCTCGCGGCTCGATGGTCAGTCCGGCGTGGCGGCCTTGGAGCTAAATATCTCCTGCCCGAACGTGAGCGGCGGCGTCGACTTCGGCGCCGATCCGGCAATGTGCGAGCGCGTGGTGGCGGGCGTACGAAAGGCTTGCGGCTTGCCCATTCTCGCCAAACTGACTCCCAACGTGACAAGCATCGCAACGATCGCCAAAGCCGCCGAAGCAGGCGGCGCTGACGCAGTTTCGTTGATCAATACCTGCCTGGGCATGGCCATCGACTGGCGGCGGCGGCGTCCTTTACTGGGCAACGTGATGGGCGGGCTGAGCGGACCGGCCATCAAGCCAATTGCCTTGCGCGCCGTGTTTCAGGTCGCCCAAGCCGTCAAGATCGCGGTGGTCGGCATCGGCGGCATTGCCTCCATTGACGATGTCATGGAGTTCCTCGTCGCTGGCGCCTCCGCCGTGCAATTGGGCACGGCAAACTATTACCGACCTTCGGTTTCCATGCAGGTTCTCGATGCCTTGCCCGCCGCGCTCGCGGAACTGGGGGCGGCCAATGTGAGCGAAGTCGTCGGCACGCTGAACCTGCCCGCGCGGCCCGCTGCACATTAAGATGGGAACGGCCGCTGGCGTTCGTCGACGAGCAACTTTCCGGCGGCTGCGGGCGCCGGCAGACTAGTTTTCTTCCTTCTTGGGAATTGAGCGAATTCGAACATGCGCGTACTTTCCGGCATCCAGCCGACAGGGCGATTCCACTTCGGCAATTACTTTGGGGCCATTCGCCAGTACATCGACTTGCAGGAAGGGAACGAGGCGTATTACTTCATCGCCAACCTGCACGCTTTGACGACCGTCCGCGATCCAAAGCTGCTCGGACAATTGACGCTCGAAGCGGCGGTCGACCTGCTGGCGCTCGGCCTGCATCCGGATCGGGCGACGCTGTTCGTGCAGTCCGATGTGCCCGAGGTCTCGGAACTGTGCTGGCTGCTGATGACCGGCGCTTCGATGGGTTTGCTCGAACGATGCCACGCCTACAAAGACAAGGTCGCTAAGGGATTGCCCGCCGACGCGGGGCTGTTTACCTATCCGGTGCTGATGGCGGCGGACATTCTGATCTACGACGCAGAGGTCGTGCCGGTCGGCGCCGACCAAACGCAGCACATTGAAGTTTGCCGCGACCTGGCCGCCAGCTTCAATCACCACTACGGCGAAACGTTCGTGCTGCCCAAGGCCAAAGTGCTGGAAGCTTCGGCCAAGGTGCCCGGCACCGACGGCGAGAAAATGTCGAAGAGCTACAACAACACGCTCGAGCTGTTCGAAGAGCCCAAGGCGCTGCGCAAGAAAATCATGCGGATCACCACCGACTCGCGCCCCATGGAACAGCCCAAAGAGCCGGAAAGCGATCACCTCTACCAGCTTTATTCGCTGTTCGCCACCGATGCAGAGCGTGAAGAAATGGCGGCGCTTTATCGCCGCGGCGGTTTCGGGTACGGGCACGTCAAGACGGCACTGGCCGATCTGGCCGATCGTTTTCTCGCCGAACCGCGCCAGCGTCGAGAGGAGTTGTGCAGTCGGCCGGAGCGCGTCCGCGAAATCCTCGGAGATGGGGCCAGCCGAGCCCGCAAGAAGGCGGCCGCCGTGTTGCGCCGTGCGCAAGCGGCATGCGGCGTGAAGTGAAGAGGGCGACGCGACCGCTGGTTTTGGCTGCGAGACTCCCTATCAGCGGCTATCATGAACTCGGGCGGTCCGCAGCGTCTTCGTTTGCAATGCTGCCGCCCGATCATCGCGAGGAATCGAGACTTTGAACGTTCTTGGAATTGGCACGGACATTATCGAGTGCCTGAGGATCGCGCAGATGATCGAACGGCACGGAGAGCTGTTCATCAACCGCGTCTACACCCCGCAAGAGATTCGGTATTGCCAGAGCCGCAAGCAGGCCACGCAACACTTCGCCGGCCGCTGGGCCGCCAAGGAAGCGATTCTCAAAGCGCTGGGCACGGGCTGGCGAAAAGGCATCAGCTGGCGCGATATCGAAGTCCGCAACGATCGCAGCGGCCGGCCTGTGGTGGGGCTGCGCGGCGGCGCGCGAGATATCGTCGAACAGCGCGGCATCCGCGAGATGCTGGTCAGCATTTCTCACTGCCGCAGCCATGCGACCGCCTACGCCTTAGCTCTCGGCGCCGAATCGGCGTCGGCCTCGAGCGGCGACGAAGACGCGATGGGCGACGACGAATAGGCCGCAGCGTCCGCGGCTTTGCCAGGCTTTTTTCGCCGTCACGCCTTCTTGGCGGCTTTCTTCTTGACCGCGGGCTTCTTGGCGGCCTTCTTCGCTGGCTTGCTGGCGGCCGCTTTCGGCGCCGCTTTCTTGCGAGCCTTCTTCTTGGGCGGACCTTGCGCCGCTCGCTCGGCCAACAGCGTCAGCACCGCCTCGGCGGTCAATTCCTCGACCGACGTTCCCTTGGGCACCGAAGCATTCGTTTCGCCATCGGTCACATACGGTCCATAACGGCCTTCCAGCAGACGCACCGGCTGCTTCGTGACCGGCGATTCGCCGAAGGTCTTGAGCGGCTCCTTGGGGGCGCCGAACCCACGTCGCATCTTTTTCGGTTGTGCCAGCAGTTCCACGGCCTGAGCCAGGCTGACATCCAGCGGCGACAACTCGGCAGGCAGCGAGCGGGTCTCATTGCCGCACTTCACATAAGGTCCGAATCGCCCGTTATAGGCCACTACGGCTTGGCCGGCCAAATCCGGATGGCTGTCGGGATGCGGCCCCAGATCGCGCGGCAGCGACAACAGCTTCAGCGCCGTCTCTAAGTTGATGTCTTCGGGCCGCATGCCCTTGAGCAACGAGGCGTTTTGCGGCTTCTCTTCATCTTCGGCCGTGCCGCGCTGCACATAGGGTCCGAACCGGCCGACTTTCAAGTACACCGGCTTATGGGTGTCGGGGCAGATGCCCAACGGCTCATCGCCTTGCGAGGCCTGCTCAAGCATCTCAAGCGCTTTTTCGATCGTGAGTTCGTCGGGCGGAAAACCATCGGGAATGCTGGCGCGCCGTTCCCCCTGCTCCAAAAAGGGGCCAAACCGGCCGACGCGGACGAAAATCTCGTCGGCTGCCTCGCCGTTCTGCGAAGGTTTGCCAAGCGAGATCCGACTCACATCACGCGCGTCGATCTCGTCGACCTTGTTTTTCAGCTGCGCCTTCAGGCCTGCCCGCCCATTGCCAAAGTAAAAGCCGCGCAGGTAGTCCACCGAGCGCGCCTCGCCGCGGCTGATCGCGTCGAGATCGTCTTCCATCTGAGCGGTAAAGCGATAGTCGACCAGGCTCGGCAGATGCATCTGCAGCAGTTGACTGACCGCAAATGCGGTCCAGGTCGGCACCAGAGCATTGCCGCGCTTGAAGACGTAGTCTCGCGCCAGAATCGTGTCGATGATGGCAGCGTACGTGCTGGGCCGACCGATGCCGAGCTCTTCCAGAGCGCGCGTCAGCGTGGCTTCGTTATAACGGCTCGGCGGCTGGGTCGAGTGGCTCTTGGCGTCCATCGCACGGCACTGCAGCGCTTCGCCCACTTTGACGTCGGGCAGCACCGTCTCGCGGTCGGCCAGTTCGGCCTGCGGATCATCCGAGCCTTCGACGTAGGCCCGCAAATAGCCGGGGAAATCGATCGTCTTGCCCCCTACCTGGAATCGCGCGTCGCCTCCTTCAATCGTGATCGAGATGCGCCGGCCGCGGCTGTCGGCCATCTGGCTGGCCACCGTCCGCTTCCAGATCAGGTCATACAGCTTGAATTCGTCGGCCGATAGTTCGCCGCGCAACGACTCCGGAAATGCGAACGGATGCCCGGCGGGACGAATCGCTTCGTGAGCTTCCTGAGCGTTTTTGACCTTGGTCCGATAAATCCTAGGCTGGTCGGGCACGTATTCCTTGCCATATTGCGAAGCCACCAACTCGCGCGCCGCATCCACCGCCACTTGCGCCAGGTTGGTTGAATCGGTGCGCATGTAAGTGATATGGCCGTTTTCATACAGGCTCTGCGCGGCCTGCATCGTGCGCCGGGCGGTAAAGCCTAACTTGCGGTTCGCCTCCTGCTGCAGCGTGCTGGTCGTGAACGGCGGATAGGGCTTCGAGGTGTAAGGTTTGTCCTCGAGATTGGCCACGCGGAATGACGCTTTCCGCAGCTTGTCGGCCAATTCCAGCGCCTGTTGCTCGTTGAGCAACAGCAACGAGGAATCTTTGAGCTTGCCGGTCGCCGCGTCGAAGTCTTTGGTGGCGGGAATCGCGCGATCTTGATACGCGACTAACCCCGCCTCGAACGCTTCTCCCGCGGTCTTGGCAAAGCTGCCGAGCAAATCCCAGAAGGTGGCGGAAACAAATGCCATCCGCTCGCGCTCGCGGTCGACCACCAGCCGCACCGCCACGCTCTGCACGCGGCCGGCCGATAGCCGCGGGCGGACCTTTCGCCACAACAGGGGCGACACCTCGTAGCCGTACAAGCGGTCGATGATCCGCCGCGTCTCCTGCGCGCGCACCAGGTCGTCGTCGATATCGCGTGGATGAGCCAAGGCCTCCTGAATGGCTTCCTTCGTGATTTCATGGAACACCAGCCGGCGGACGGGCACCTTGGGCTTCAGCAACTCGCGCAGATGCCAACTGATGGCCTCTCCCTCGCGGTCTTCGTCCGTCGCCAGATACAGTTCCTTGGCTTCCTTCACCAGGCCGCGGAGCTTGCGAACCTGCTCGGTTTTGCCCGGCGGAACGATATAGATCGGGTTGAAGTCTTCGTTGACGTTGACCCCCAGATAGGCCCACTCCTCCTTCTTGTATTCCGCGGGGATCTGTTTAGCGCCCTGCGGCAGGTCGCGCACATGGCCGATGCTGGCCTCGATGACGAAATCTCGTCCTAGAAAGCCGCCGATCGTACGGGCTTTGGCCGGCGATTCGACGATCACCAAGGATTTTCCCGCGGCGTTTGCTGCTCGTTTAGCCATGCTTCGTGCTTGAAAAAGAAGAGGGTTAAGGAAGCATACTTCCTGTTTGGGATTGCATTTACGTCGATCCTACTTACAATTCATCGCCGTTCGAACCCGCGATTCGCGGCTACCGGCACTCTCATTAATATTTGTACTAGCAGGCTGTCAAGGCATCTTCCGCCTCGGGCGGGGGTCCTTCACCAGGCAGAGATCACGATGGCGTCTCCGTTTAAGCATTTTCGAAAACACCAAAAAGCGATGCTCGCGGTGCTGGGCATCTTGTGCATGATCGGCTTCACCGTGGGGCCGTCGACGCTGGATTGGATCAGCGGGCACAGCGCATCGCTCGACCCGGTTGTGGCAACGGCCAACGGGGAGTCGTTGCGGCAATCCAACATTCAGCACCTGATCCAATCGCGATACCTTGCCAACCAGTTCGTCCAAGGCTGTCTGGTGATGGCCTATGGCGAACAGATGGCAATGCTTCAGTCGATCTATAAATTCCAGCGATCGCCGGGACAGTTTTTCGGTTCGACGACCGAGGAAGACGTGGTGCGCACGCACTTGCTGGCGGAAGAGGCTGAGCGAGTGGGGATGGTGGTCAGCGACGAAGCGATCAATAAATATCTGCGAGAAATCACCGACGACAAAGTTCCTGTGGATGGCTACCGATCGCTGGCGAACAATCTGAAGGCCAGCCCGACCGAGGTGTTTGCCGCGCTGCGCACCGAATTGGCCGCCGAGCGATTGGCGGGCATGTCGCTGCCGAATGCCCAGGCGACTCCTGCTCAGCGGTGGGACTACTACCGCCGGATGAAACAACGCGCCAGCATTGAAGCTGTGCCGGTGCGCGTCGCCGAATTTGTCGACGAGGTCAGCGATCCAGCGACCGACGAGCTGGCGCGCTTCTTCGATTCGCACAAGGACCAGGAGCCCGATCCGCTCTCGCCGACGCCGGGCTTCAAAGTTCCCAAGCAAGCGGCGTTTCAATATTACCGCGCAGACTACGACAAGTTCTACGACGAGTCGGGCATAACGCAGGAAGAGATCGAAAAGCACTACGAGCAATACAAGGACCAGAAGTACCTGTATTCGGCGTTCGATTCCCCCGAGTTCGATCAACCGGCCGCCAGCGAAAAACCGCAGCCCGAAAAATCGGAACCCGAGAAATCCGATGCCGAGAAGACTCCAGCCGACAAGGCGGGCGCCGAAGGCGAGGCGCCGAAGGGCGAGAAGCCGGCGGCCGACGATAAGAGCGATTCCGCTCGGCCGGAAACGAAAGAATCCGACGCCGCGCCCGAGAAGGAGCCCGAGACGTCGCAGGACGAAAGCAAGCCGAGCCAAGACAAGCCGGCGGCAGAAAAGCCCGCCGAAGATAACGCGGCCGAAGATAAAGCGGCCGGCGGCAAGGGGCCGAGTGACGAACAGGGCAACGAACAATCCTCGTTGCCGCGCGTGGCGCCGCAGTTGGCGGCCGGCGTGTCGGGCCTGCTGACCGGTCTGACCGACTCGCTGTTGCTGGCCGACGGCGACACCGAATCGGCTGACAAGCCGGCCGCGGAAGAGAAGCCGGCCCAAACGCCCGAAGCGGAGAAGCCGGCAGCCGATGAGACCGAGAAGCAGCCTCGAGCATCGGAGGATAAGTCGGCCGCCAATGCCGACGCAGCAGAAAGGACCGCAGGCGAAAGCAAGGCAGGAGTGCAAAAGCTGCCGGCCGGTCCGCCGATCCCGATTTCCGACGAGTTGTTGCTGCACCGGGACATTCGCGAGGGGGCGAAGCCTAAATATGCTCCGCTGTGGCGCGTCGAAGCTTCGATTCGCAAGGAGCTCGCCGGGCAGAAGGCCGTCGAGAAAATGACCAAGGCGCTCGACGTGATTCAAGCCAAGATCGTGCGTTACCGCCGCAATCTTTCGCCTGACGAGGAATTGGAAGGCGAGGAGCAAGCGGCCAAGAAACCGTCGCTGCCCGACTTCGCCAAGCTGGCCAAGGAGCAGCAGCTTTCCGAGCACAAGACCGAACTGCTGACGGCCTTGGCCTTCAAGGAGCAGCATACGGCTTTGGCCGATGCCACGCCCGAACAAGTGAACTTTTCGGAAAGTCCGCGCAAATTCATCGAGATCGCGTACCAATCGCTCCCCAAACTGCAGACCGCGGTGGTCAAGGATCTGGCCGGCAACCGCTATCTGGCCTGGAAGACCGACGAGTTGGAGGCTTACGTTCCGGAGTTGAGTGATGTCCGCGATGAAGTCGTGCGAAGCTGGAAAATGATTCAAGCGCGGGAGTTGGCGCAGAAGCGAGCCGATGCACTCGTGGACGAAGCTAAAACAAGCGACAAGCCGCTGAAAGAACTGTTCAGCAAGCAAGATGTCATTGCTACGCCCCCCTTCTCCTGGTTGACGCGAGGCGCCGGCGGCGCCATGGATCCCCAGGCGCGAGTCATGATGAGCGAGGTGGAAGGCATTCAAGAGGCGGGCCCCGATTTCATGCGGGAGGTGTTCAGCTTGGGCGTGGGCGAAGTCGGGCGGGCCATGAATCAACCGCAGACCGTTTGCTACGTGGTCCGCGTCGTCGCGCTGGAACCTTCGCGTGAAGTTCTGCGCAGCCTCTTCATGGTTGATGCCTACGATACGTATGAGTCCGCGTCGATCGAAGACCGCCGCGAGGTTGTGACTACTTGGATCAAAGGGATCGAGAACGAGGCGCATCTAACCTGGAAGCGCCCGGCTAACGAACCCTCGCGCTAATCAATCCGCTCGCCAGCTCGACTCCCTTCCTGCGACGCTTTCGAATGCTCAGCTTCTCGCCAGCCGCGGCCCCTGGCGGCCGCGGCATTATGCCAGCTCGGTAGCGACCGCGTGCTATGCCGGCGCTGCTCACTGTCGAGCAGCCGCCTACCTGCGCGGCTTCAAAATGACGGTCGCCAGCGGCGGCAAGGTCACCTGCAGCGAGTAAGGTCGACCATGGCTTGGAATATCTTCAGCCATCATGCCCGGTCCGTTACCCAAGTTCGAGCCGCTGTAATACATCGAGTCGCTATTCGCGATTTCCTCGAACCAACAGCGCTCGGACACTCCTAAGCGATAGTTCTGGCGCGGCGCGGGGGTGAAGTTGCAGGCAATCAGCAAATAGTCGCTCGGGTCTTTCGCTTTGCGGATGTAGCTCAACACGCTGTCGTCGGCGTTGTGGCAGTCAATCCACTCGAAGCCGTGCCCATCGAAGTCGACCTGGTGCAATGCCGCTTCGCGCCGATACAGATGGTTCATGTCGCTCAGGAACTTCTGCAACCCCTGGTGCGATTCCCACTGCAGCAAGTCCCACTGCAGGCTGGTGTCGTAATTCCATTCGTTCCACTGGCCGAATTCGCCCCCCATAAACAGCAGCTTCTTGCCGGGATGCGTCCACATGTAGCCGTACAACAGCCGCAGGTTGGCGAAGCGTTGCCATAGATCGCCGGGCATCTGGTCGAGCAGCGAGCCTTTGCCGTGCACCACTTCGTCGTGCGAGAGCGGCAGCACGAAGTTTTCGTGGAAGGCGTAGATCAAGCTGAACGTCAGCTCGTCGTGATGGTACTTGCGGTGCACCGGATCGTGGCGCATGTAGCGGATGGTGTCGTTCATCCAGCCCATGTTCCACTTCAGGCTGAAGCCCAAGCCGCCCAGGTAAGTCGGCCGCGAAACGCCGGCCCAAGCCGTCGATTCTTCGGCGATGGTCAACACGCCCGGATACTGCAGGTGCGATTGGACGTTGAGTTCCTTGAGGAACGAGATGGCCTCCAGGTTCTCGCGGCCGCCGTATTCGTTCGGCACCCAATCGCCCGCTTCGCGGCTGTAGTCGAGGTAAATCATCGAAGCCACGGCGTCGACGCGCAGACCGTCGATGTGGTACTTATCGAACCAGAACAACGCATTGGAAAGCAGGAAGTTCCGCACTTCGTGCCGGCCGTAGTTGAAGATCAGCGTTCCCCAATCGCGATGCTCCCCCTTGCGCGGATCGGCATGCTCATACAAGCAGGTGCCGTCGAACATCCGCAAGCCGTGGCCGTCGCGCGGGAAGTGCGCCGGCACCCAGTCGAGAATCACTCCCAGGCCATTCTGATGGCAGTGATCGACGAAGTACATGAAATCTTGCGGCGTGCCGTAGCGGCTCGTCGGGGCGTAGTAGCCGACCGTCTGGTAGCCCCAACTGCCGGAAAACGGATGCTCGCTCACCGGCAATAGTTCCAGGTGCGTGAAGCCCATTGACTTGGCATAGTCCACCAGCTCGTGAGCCAGTTCGCGATAGCTCATCCAGCGATTGGGATCGTCGCCTGGCCGCTTCCAGCTGCCCAGGTGCACTTCGTAAATGCACATCGGCGCGTCGAACGAGTTCGCCTGCTGCCGATGGTTCATCCACTTCTCGTCGTGCCAACGGTAGCGATCCAGGTTGGCCACCTTCGACGCCGTGCGCGGAGGCAACTCGGCGGCGAACCCGTAGGGATCTGATTTCTCGAAGACCTGATCGCCGTGCTTGATGCTGTATTTGTACAGCGTTCCTTCGCCGAGGCCGGGCACGAACAGTTCCCAGAACCCGCTGGGAATGTGTTTTCGCATCGGGTGGCGCCGGGCGTCCCATTGGTTGAAATCGCCGACCACGGCCACACTCGTGGCGTTGGGGGCCCAGACGGCAAAGTTCACGCCTTCGACCCCTTCCACCGTCCGCAACTGGGCGCCGAGCTTTTGGTAACTGTGCCAGTGCGTCCCTTCATTGAGCAGGTGCAGGTCGTAGTCGGTCATTAGCTGCGGGAAGGCGTACGGGTCGTGCATGGTCTCTCGATTGCCGCGTTGATCGGCGCACTGCAGTAAGTAACGGTTAGGGACGTTGGCGTCCGACAGCGGGCAAATGGCTTCGAACAGCCCCGCCGGATGGATGCGGCGCATCGGCCGCGTCTCGGCGTGTGCGCTGTCGACGACCCAGGCTTGCGACGAATGCGGCAGGTAGGCGCGGACCGCTAAGGCCTTGCGCCCCGAATCGACGATTTCATGCGGCCCAAGAAGATCGAAAGGGTTTTCGTTGCGTCCTTCTACAAGCCGACTGATCTGGTCTAAAGGAACTGCCGTCCGCATCCGTGTCTCCTTGCCGGGTATCGCGATTGTGTGGTTTCAAAAGTGATTAGTCTAGGAGCTGCGTTTTCTGGGAGGTTTGGGTGAACTTTGCCGTGGTGCTCGTCCGGTCCCTCTTTTAATTGCCGACTATCCAATCCAAGGCTTTGGCAGGAAACAAGTTCCGAGCTGCAAGCAGCTCAGTTTCCAGCCCTCTAAGCGGTCTTTCATTTTTTGCTGCAGCATGCCTGCCTTTTTTCGCCACCGGCTTGAGACCGGAGGCGCCGCGTCGGGCGGGCGCGTCGCTTCCGGAGCCGACGCTTCTGCAAGTGCGGCGCCGGCGGCGAAATCGCCCAAATGCGGGCCGTCGATCCGATAGCCGCGGAATTCGATGCGGTGAAAGCCGAGCGCGCGGTCCAGCCGCTGCCAGAGGTCGCGGTTCTTCACCGGGACCATCTCGCCGTAGCTTTCCCAGGTCCAGTCGTTACGTCGCCATTCTTCCAGCCCGTAGGCAATGCCCCGATTCACATACCTGCTCGGGGTGAAGAGCGTGACGTGCGATGGCTGATCGAGTGCTTCCAAGCCGCGAACGACGGCCAACAGTTCCAACCGTTCGCCGCCAATTTCGGGCTCGATATCTGCTGCTTCTAAAGTTGCCGATCCGTCGGCCGCTTGCAGGACAAACCTCCACTGGCCCTGCCGGTCTTTCCCCCTCGCCTCGGAGAAGAGGAGGAAATGCGGTGCTGGGATGTTCATCTTCGCGACTGGTACAACTTCCTGGGCTAAGGAAAAGAGAAGGGGTTACGGCAACAATGTGGCCACGCTAGTTTGCCTTATCGGCCAACGCGACCTATGATCCGCACCCCAGATTTCTCATTTTCTCTAAATCGTCCAGTCGACGATGGCGAACGAAGTCGCCCTTGCCGGATTTGCGGATCGTCGTGCGCCGCACGAAGGCCGCTCTGCAAGAAGTTCCTGCCGTCGCGGTAGGTGATGGTTCAGCATGACGCAACAGCGCTGGCGCCATGCCTTCGTCGGCGCTCCGCCGACGCAGGCATCTTGCGGCTACGAAGGCCAGCATGCTTACCCGCTCGCGTAACAATGGGGATTAAGTAATTTCCCCATCCCCAGCGGGCGGGAACTCAGTGGCCAGGCTTTTTCCTGTCTGCCGCCAGCTTTAGCTGGTGGTATTCAGCAACAAACATTTGTCGTCTTCGGTCGGCTTTAGCCGACTTTGCAAGCCTTCAGGCGATCGCGAAGGTGGAGAGAAATCCCTAGGAAGACATGACTCGAAATGGACTGCGCCCTCCTTAAGCGGAAGCCGGCTAAGGTCGTCTCGACGACGGTTCATGAATGGCTCTCTTACCACCAGCTAAAAGCTGGGTGGCAAGCATGCGAGTGCAGGCCCGCCTCGGGCGCCATGTCTTCGTCGGCGCCTCGTCGACCTAGGCATTTGTGGCCGCCGGTCCCCCGGCAAAAACGACCGATTGTTCGGCGCGCTACCGCTCTTTGCGTTTCAGCTTCGCGTCGTTCTCTTTCAGGAATTCGCGAATCTCGTCGGCATAATCGAGCAGGCGTTGCCATTGCTCGACGTATAAAGTCACCGGCATCCGCTGTAGCCCATACACGCTGACGGCGCCCTTCTCGCTCACTTTGCAGTAGAGTTGGCCGCGTTTGGGCTGTTCGGCTTCGGCCAGCAGCTTCGAAGCTTCCTCGACGGGCAATTCGCCGGCCGCCACCTTGGCAAGTATTTCCTTCTTATCCATCGTTATCCTCGCCCTCGTTATTAAGAATGGACCAGTTGTATGGTTTCTCTCTGTTCGGGCATGAAGCCCGGCTCCGTCATCATTCCGCCTTGGCAAACGCCGTCGGCGGGTCGTCGCTTTCCAAGTTCCCGGTTTCCAACTTCGCTGTCGAGCGATTGTACGAAGAGGCTGGGCCTCCGCCAGCCAGGAGAACCGGAAAAACTGCGAAAGCCAGCGTCGACCACGCCTATCTCGAAGAGCCTCTGCCGCCCCCTTTCGCTTCTCGGCGGCCTTATCCGCCAGACCGCTTTCGGGCGAGAGGTCGCCCAGACCATAATGGGCCAAGTCTTAGATTCGCTCTATCCAGACCGCGGAGATCATGATGTATTTTGCGGAGACACGACATCTCCTGAGCCGGCCCACAAGCGCGTTTTGCGCCGTGGCGACGGTCGCGATCGTGCTGGCGCTGCAGACGGGCATTCTTGCCGCCCCTAAGCCCGAACCCTCCTATGGCGACATCGCGTACGGCTCGCACGCTCACCAGCTGCTCGATATATATGTCCCGCCGGAAAGCGGCGGCCCTTTCCCAGTGGTGCTCTGGTTCGGCGGGTTGTGGAAGCCGAGCAAAGGCGTGCCCGATCTCAATCGGTTCTTCCCGGCCCGCTGCGCGGTGATCGGCGTCCAGATGCGGGTCATGGAAGACGCCATTCAGGAGCAGATCGATCCGCCCGTCTCCGTCTGTCTGCTCGATGCCCGGCGCGCGCTGCAGTTCGTGCGACTGCATGCCGCCAAGTGGAACCTCGACCCGCAACGGATCGCCGTCGCCGGCGGCTCGCAAGGCGCGCTGCCCGCCCTGTATCTCGCCTGTGCGGGCGAACACGCCGATCCTGATTCGGCGGACCCCGTCGAGCGAGTTTCGACCAAGGTCGTCTGCGCGGGAGCGTGGCGCAGCCAGCCGAGCATCGATCCTCGGCGCATGCAGCAATGGGTCCCCGGTGTCGAATGGGGCGCTCCGGCGCTTGGCTGCAGCTTTGCCGAATCGTTGCGACGCCGCGATGAGCTGCAGCCGCAGATTTCCGCCTGGTCGCCCGACGCCCTGCTGCACAAGGGCGCCGCACCGATTTACTTTGAGAACAACTGGGGGCTGACGAAGCCGGACGGCATCGAAGAACGCGACTACCTGGTCCATTCGCCGCGTTGGGCTCTCGGCTTTCAGAAACTGGCGCAAGCACAAGGCGTCGCTTGCTACGTGAAATATCCCGATCACCCGAGCGACAAATACGCCGACATGTGGGACTTTCTTGTGCAGGAGCTAAAAGCCAGGTAGGCAAGTAGGTTATGCTTTAGCATAACGTCTTTGAGTTATTCAGCTCGGATACATTCGTTATGCTGAAGCATAACCCACGAGAGAACGAGCTAGCGCAATCCCTAACCCGTTTCACCACTGCTGAGAAAATCTGAAGATGCCGCAAAAGCGAATCCTGATGCTCGTCGGCGACTATGTCGAGGACTATGAGGCGATGGTGCCGTTTCAAATGTTGCTGATGGTCGGCCACCGCGTCGATGCGGTCTGCCCCGACAAGCGGGCGGGCGAGAGCGTGGCCACGGCGATCCACGACTTCGAAGGGGATCAGACCTACAGCGAGAAGCGAGGCCATAACTTTCGCTTGAATGCCTCGTTCGCTGAGATCCAACCCGAGAAATACGACGCGCTGGTCATTCCCGGCGGTCGGGCGCCGGAATACCTGCGTTTGAACAAGCGAGTGCTGGACATCGTGCGGCATTTCGCCGACGGCAAAAAGCCGATCGCCGCCGTTTGCCACGGCTTGCAAATCTTGACCGCCGCCGGGGTGTTGCGCGGCCGCGCGTGCACGGCGTATCCGGCCGTGCAGCCCGAACTGCTCGCCGCCGGGGCCGAATGGATCGAGCCGAGCGCCGGACTCGACAGCGCGCACGTCGACGGCAATCTGGTCTCGGCGCCCGCCTGGCCGGCCCATCCCGCCTGGATCCGGGCCTTTCTCCAAGTGCTCGGCACGCCCGTGAACGTCTAAAACCGCCAACGCGGCGACGCCCCGGCGATGACAATCACGCCAGCGATTGTCGGCTTTCGCTCCGTCGAAAGCACGCTAATGTCGGCTCTCGCTCCGCCGAGAGCACGCAATGTCGGCTTTTACTCCGCAAAAGAGCGTGCTTTCGACGGAGCGAAAGCCGACGTTGGGCGAGCTAAAGCAGTTCACGGAACGCCACATAGGGCGCTGCCTACACGGAAATGACATGCAGCCCCGTGGGCGTCCTCGGAGGCCTTCAGCGTCGCTCGCAATTTTCCCGATCCTTTGCCTCTAGCGTTTTCGCGCCGCCATTGTATAGTATACAGTATCACTTTACAAGCGGCGTCGGGAGAAACAACCTTCGGGCAACCTGGTGAAGGAGGCGTGAAACATGATCATCGCGAACGAGCGCTTTGCGGGTGGAGAAGAGGCGGACGGAGCAGGCAAGCCGAAGCGGCGCGAATTCCGCCGCATTTCCTCGTATGAGCTGGCGACGCAGAACTACGAGTCGGAATTCCTGGTCCGAGGCGTGCTGGCCGCTAACCAGCCGTGCATCATCGCCGGCGGGGAAAAATCGCTCAAAACCACGATCGCCATCGAGTTGGGCGTTTGCCTGGCGACGACCAAGCCGTTTCTCGGCAAGTTCGCCGTCGATCGCGCCGTGAGCGTCGGCATTATGTCGGGCGAGAGCGGGCTGGGCGCGCTTCAGGAAACGGCCCGGCGGATCTGCGCCGCCAAGGGCATGGATCTGGCGACCGATTGCGGCGCCCTGGTCTGGTCGGACGAGTTGCCGAACTTCTCCAATTTGCGCGACCAGGACGGCATCGAACAATTCATCATGGACGACGCCCTGGAAGTGCTGATCGTCGATCCGGCGTATTTGTGCATCGATCCCGACGGCCGCGCCGGCGACTTGTTCAAGATGGGCTCGATCTTGCTGCCAATGACCCGGTTGTGCCAACGGATGGGCGTCACGCTCTGCATTTTGCACCACAACAAAGGGGTCGCCCCCGATCGACAATTTGAGCCGGCCGAACTGCAGGACGTCTCGTGGGCCGGTTTTAAGCAGTTTGCGCGGCAGTGGCTGTTGCTCTCGCGGCGGCGGCGTTACGAGCCTGGCACCGGCGAGCACGCGCTGTGGATGACCGTGGGCGGGTCGGCCGGCCACGGAATGCTTAAGGCCCTCGACGTCAGCGAAGGAGTCTGGCCCGAACGGTACTGGGACATCCGCGTCCACTCGGCCGCCGAGGCCCGAGATGCGGTCAAGGCGGATCAGGCGGAAGCCAGGCAACGCGATCGTGACGCAGGGCTGGAACGCGACAAGCAGGCCATTATTCAACAAATGGTGAAGCTACAGCGGCCCGAGACCAAGACGGTGCTCCGCCAGCGCGTCGGCCGGCGAGGACAATGCTTCGAGACCGCTTTTACGCAACTATTGGGCGAACAACAGATCTTCGAATGGCCGCCGGTCAAAAAAGCGAACGGCATCGCTTATCCATCCTACTGGCACGAGCCGCCATCGGCGTGGGGCCCTGAGCCCGCCGTCGCGCAAGATGCACTTTAGGCCGCGCGCTTAGGAAGAGGCGAGAAAGCATGACACCTTGTTTGCGCTGCGCGCGACATCGGTACGCATCGGTACGTCGCGTCTCGGTACGGTTGTCCCGTTGCGCGAAGCACACATCGGTACATACCCTATTATATAATAGGGTGTACCGGTGTGTGCGCGTGCGCTCGTGGCGCTCTCTTGTGCATTGGGCGCGCAAGGCGTACCGATGCTCGAGCGCGCAACCAAGGCGCGCACGCGACAAGACGCGCAAGGTCACGAAGCGCCACGAGATCGCTATTCCGCCACGGCGGATCTCAGCCAGCGCGACACCCGTTCCAGCGCGCGCAGGTGCTCGCCGGGGACGTCGGCGGGAGAAAGGAAGAGAAAGATTATGTGGACAGGCCGATTGTCGAGGCTGTTGAAGTCAAGGCCACGACGCGACAATGCCAGCGTCCCGATCACGCGTGGGACAGACCGAAGCTTGGCGTGGGGAACGGCAAACCCTCGGCCGATGCCTGTGGAACCGAGTTCCTCGCGTTTCAGGATCGCGGCGACGATTTCTTCCTCGTCGGCTCGGTCGATCTTGCCTGCGGACGTCAGCGCCGCCACGATCTCGCGGACCGCTTCCTCTTTGCTCGTGGCGCGGAGCTCAGGCAGGAAGGCGTCGCAAACGAGAGGCCCTACTTCACTCTGCAACGCCATTTCCCCAAACCACGCCAGACTGCCACAGTGAGGGCACGGCGCATCGCCCGGCGGCATGGATGGCTCAATGACGAAGGCATTTCCGCACACCGGACAGCGGTTGGGGACGCCTTCGGGGGTCCGCGAGGAGATCGTCATGGTCTCAGCGTTGCACTCGGCGTTGGGGGCAAGCCGCTCTTAGCTGGAATTGCCCGGCAGTTGCCGTTGTACCGAAGATCCGCCGGCGCGTCTCATGAATTGCGGACTTCCCGCCCCCCGCAAGCGCATGCAAGCGGTGGGACAAAAACCGCGGAGAACCTTACCCGCCAATCACTTGCATCACGCTGAAATGCTCCGCGGCGATTTTCCGCATTTCGATATTTCCGCCGTTGAACTGACCTTTACCCATCGGCGGGTTCTCGGCACAATACCGCCTCGCAATTGGCCACTTCCGCGTATGCCAATCGGGTAAAGTCGGCACGTGGGTTCTGCGGGAAGGAACTCACGCGGTCACGGACGACCTCGCCGAGCCAGCAAGGAGCGCTAAACGTGAAGAAGTTCCTCTCTTTGGCCACCCTCGTGGCCGTTTTGGCGGCCGTTCATGGCGCCGCAGCCGACGCCCTCGCCCAACAATCGGGCGGCCAGGTCGCGATTGTCGACTTGACCTACATTTTTGCCAACCACATTCGCTTCAAGGCCTTGGTCGAAGACATGCGCAAGGATGTCGAGGCCGCAGAGAACGATCTCAAAGACGCTAAGGTAAGCATCGAAAAGTTGGCTGAAAGCCTCGACAACTACAACAAGGCGTCGAAGGAATTCAAGGACCTGGAAGAGGATCTGGCCAAGCGCCAGGCCGACCTGCAAGTGCAGGTCAACATTCAGAAACGCAATTTCATGGAGCAGGAAGCAAAGATTTATCTGTCGATCTATCGCGAAGTGCTCGACCACGTGAAACATCATGCCGAGAAATACGGCATCAACCTGGTGCTGCGATTCAATGGCGATCCGATCGAAGGAGACGACCTGCAAGGCGTGATGCGAGAGCTGAACCGCCAGGTGGTCTACCACAACCGGTCCATCGACATCACGCCCATCATTCTCGAAGCCTGCAACGCCGGCGCCGGCACGGCCTCGACGCGAACGCGTCCGCCCGTCGGTCCGGGCGGCCTGCCGCCGCGCACGGCTTCGCCTCAGGGAGTCCTGCCTCGCAACACCAACAAGCGCTAAACGCAGTGCTGCCGAGCGCCGGCGTCCGACGCCGACCGGCCGCGCATGGAGGCGCGGCGGCCATCACCTTGTTCTAGTCACCAGGATCTATGTTCAAGCGTTTCAAGGATGATTCGCGGCCGTCGTTGCACGTGCCGCGCCAGCAGCGGACGCTGGCCAAGAGTGCGGCGGTCGAAGGATTCGGATACTGGAGCGGCAAGGACGTCCGCGTCGAGTTCCGGCCGGCGCCCGTTGACAGCGGCATCGTGTTCATACGCGAAGATCAGCCCAAGCAAGTCAAGATTCGGGCGGTCGTTTCCAATCGCGTCGAGACGCCCCGCCGCACTACGTTGCGGACGGCCGGCTCGAGCGTCGAGATGGTCGAGCACATTATGGCGGCGCTCGGCGGTTTGCAGGTCGACAACTGCGAAGTCGCGGTCAACGCCGCCGAAATGCCCGGCTGCGACGGGTCCAGCTTGCCGTTCGTCGAAGCCATCATGTCGGCCGGCTTTGTCGAGCAGAAAACGGTCCGGCCCACGCTGTTCGTGCGCGAAGTCACGCGGTTGGGTAATGATGAAAGCTGGGTCGAAGCGCGGCCCGCTACGAGCGGCGGCCTGTCCGTCAAGTTCCATCTCGACTACGGTTCCACGACAGCCATCGGCCGGCAGACGCTGACCTTGCCCGTCACGCCCGACTCATTCCGGCGCGAGCTGGCGCCGGCGCGGACGTTCATGCTCCAGAGCGAAGCCGACTGGCTGCTGGCCCAAGGTCTCGGCACGCGCGCCACGCTCAAGGATTTGCTGGTTTTCGACGCCGAAGGCCCGATCGATAACGAATTGCGGTTCCGCGACGAATGCGTGCGTCACAAAACGCTCGACCTGGTCGGCGACCTGGCCTTGGCCGGCTGCGATCTGGTCGGACACTTCGTGGCTTTCCGCAGCGGTCACCGGCTGAACGCCGAGATGGTGCGAGTGCTGTTGACGGAAGGAGACATGGTCGGAGGCTTCCGGCGTTCGGCCTGAATGAGCAACACCCGGCGCCAGGCCGCCGGGCGAGAGAGCGGTCCATTCGCTGCGCAACGGTCAATCAAAAGCAGGTTGTGGAGTTCTGACATGGCAACCTATATCGGTGAACACGCCGCCATCGACTCGCGCGCCGAGATCGACCACGACGTGGAGATCGGTCCTTTCTGCGTGATCGGTCCGCACGCCCGCATCGGCCGCGGCACGCGATTGGAAAATGGCGTGACGATCATGGGCCACGTCACAATCGGCCAGGACAACCACTTTTACCCGGGCGTGGTCATCGGCGGGGAGCCGCAGGATCTGAGCTACCGCGGCAGCGAAACGCAGGTGGTGATCGGCAACCACAATACGCTGCGCGAAGGCGTGACCATCAACCGCGCCACCGAAAAGGAAGACGGCGTCACTTCGATCGGCGACCACAATTTCCTGATGGCCTGTTCGCACGTCGCGCACGATTGCCGGCTGGGCAGCCATATCATCCTGGCCAACGGCGCCCTGCTGGGCGGCCATGTTCACATTCAGGACCACGCTTCGCTCTCGGGCGGCGTGGCCGTGCACCATTACGCCACCGTCGGCAGCTACAGCTTCGTCGCTGGTTTGAGCCGAGTGCTGCACGACGTGCCGCCGTTCATGCTGGTCGACGGGCATCCCACCCGGCCGCGCTGCATCAACGTGGTGGCGCTGAAGCGTAAGAACTTCTCCCCCGAATCGATCAATTGCCTGGCCGAAGCCCATCGCCTGCTGTACCGCGCCAAAGTAGGCCTGGATCACGCGCGAGAGATCCTGCGCGGCAACAACCAGCTTGTGCCGCACGTCAACGAGCTGCTCAGCTTCGTGCAGAGCCAGCA
>JAICIG010000031.1 GCA_025924495.1 Pirellulales bacterium
CGTCCGCCGCGCAAACCAGAGTTGGCGACAGGCCGTCGCCTGCTGGCTTCCCTCATTGTTGATTTTCTCGGGCCGGAATCAGGTGCGGCCGGAAATGTTCACGTTTTTGTTTCTGGCCATGGTCCTGGCCATCGTCTTCCTTGCCCAGCGGCGACCGCGGCTCGTGTGGTGGCTGCCGCTGATTCAATGGTTGTGGGTCAATACGCACGGCTTGTTCGTCTTGGGCCTGGTTGTTTGGGGGAGCTTCCTAATCGACGTCGCGGCGCGACGGTTTTCACTCGTCCCCTCGAGCGAGCTCAAACCGAGCCGCGCCGACCTGCGTCGTTGGACCGGCGTCAGTGTTTGCCTTGCGATAGCGACCTTGCTCAACCCTTACGGGCTGCAGGGAGCCATGTTTCCGCTCGTACTTTTTCAGCGGATTGAGGGCGAGAATCGCGGATTTTATGCTCAATTCGCCGGCGAATTCGAAGGCCTGCAAGAGTTTCTGGCTCACTACGGGCTGCTCGCCAGTCTCACAAATCTAACGATCTTGATGATCTGGGTGCTGCTGGTTCTCGGGGGAATCAGCTTCGTGCGGCTGTGGCGGCGGGGAAAAATCAACATCTTGCGCATCCTCTTATTTGCGGCCTTCGGCTATCTCGCCTGGCGATCGAGCCGCAATAGCTCCTTGCTGGCGATTGTCGGCGGCATGATCCTGCAAGCGAACTTCGGCGAGCTCTCCGATGGCGGCCAATTAAATCAGACCTCTCGCTTCGGCCGAATCGCTTTGGCGAGCTGTTTGGGCCTGCTGATCGCCAGCCTTCCCACGAATATTTTCTGGGCTCTGGCGCGGTCGGAGAGCCCGCGGCGATTTGGCTGGAATGAAGCCCCTAACATATTCTCTCACAAAGCGGCGGAATTCTTGGGCCGCGACGGTATGCCAAGTCGGGTCTTCCCCGTCGACCAGGGCGAAGCGGCCGTCTATATCTTTCACAACGGTCCCCGAAGGCGCGTTTTTGCCGATGGTCGGTTGGAGGTCAATACGCCGGAGACGCTCGCGCGCTACCTGAAGATTCGCAGGCAGATGATCGCGCGAGATCCCGAGCTGCAGAGCCGTCTGCAGGAGGGCATCGAGCCGGATCAGACGGGGCGCCGTGAGACGCCGGCGCTGTTGATCGACGTCGCCGCGCGGGAATGGGGCGGCGTGAGCCTCGATCCGCATTTCCGCCTCGTTCATTTCGACGGCGTCGCGCTCGTCTTTCTCGACGTCGAACAAGCAGAGCGATTGCAATTGCCCGCCGTCCCCATCGACGAAAACATCATCGACCTTGCGAGGCTCCGCAGCCGCAATCGACGAGTGGAAACCGATTGAGCGACTAAATCGATTCGCGCGTTGCGCTCCCTTCTAACGTCGCTGCCGAACTCGGCGCAGTCTTGCGGGGCAAAAGCGCGAAGCCCATAAACACAGGACCTTTGGGGGTTGGATCAATCCACTCGGCAAATTTATCGATAGGGCCGATGGCGGGAGAGCAAGCCGACTCATCCGAGGCGGTTCGACGCGCAAGCGACGTCCCCGCCGAAAGACAAGCGATAAGCGCCGTTACCGCGGTCACCATGCGAGCCAGACGGCGGCGAACTGCCGTCAGGCCAATGGGACAGTCTTTCGTCAGCAAGGAACCGTCGGCCCGACGATAAAAGCGCACGCACAGTCGCCCCTCGTGGTCTGCAATGAGCTTTGTCGCTTCGTCGCGGTTCATACCCGACAGGTTGTAGACGTTCAAATTACACTGCTGGCAATGGCGAACCGATGCACTGCCTGGCATTTGCTCCCAGGCTACGTGACACGGCGACGCAATTTCAATCACGTCAATTAATTCGCCTTCCCTCTTCATCGCGTCTCCTCCGGTGTCAATAGATCAGCTCGTCCGACCGCACCACCATTCGACGCCATCAGCTCGAGAATCGGTCTTTGCGATTGCATTTGATGTGTTTTTTCGCAGTTCTTCACCGAAGCCAGGACCGAACGCTTGGATACACGATAACCGCACGCGTTCACGACGAGCAGGGCGCCAGCCAATACGGCAGCATGGGCGCCAATCAGAACAGCGAGGGGCGAAAAACTTGTATCGTTACCGCCCAGGTAAGGCGGAATAAGCGCCAAGGCCGGGCAACTCGCCGCCAAAATCATCAATCTGGCCCAACGTCTTCCCGGTGCAAGCGTAGCCCATAACGTCAGTCCGGCCGAGGCGGCGAGCACGACTCCCAGGCCGGCAAATGCCAGCCGAAGGCGCGCTTCCTCGTGCTCTTGAGCATAGCCGTATAAGAGTTGTCCGCCTCGAACGGCGGCAGCGGCCACAATCGTTAATATTAAGAGAGAACGAATTGAGAAGCGTAGCCGCGAGGACGTCTCGCCAGGGCTTATGCCGGCAACGACGAAACCGCGCAGTTTGAGCGACACGGCCAGCAAAGCAAACGCACTTGCATAGCTGAATAGCAACACGGGACCGTACCCCAGCCAACGCTCCGATGTCGCCCCCCAGCGCCAGTCTTGGATGAAGCTCGGCGGAAAACATGCTAACAGCAAGATGATCGCCGCGATCGCGGGCCATTTGATCCATTGACGGCCCTGGCAGAGTCCCGCCCAAATGCCAAGCAGCGCGACATGGCTCAGATCTCCCGCGTCTCGAAGCACCGCAAGCCATCCGAGCTGTGGTCTGGCGTCGGAGAACAGGTCGAAGTGCAGGGCGACTAACGTCGCCAACAGAAGAACGAACGACAGTCGCTCGCCAGCCAGCATCAGCCGCTGAAGCTTCATTGCCGACCTCCTCGCCCGGGACTGCGAGGCGCCGGAGCGGCGTCCGCCGGGGGCTGTGTTCCAGATCGATGTATTATAGCCGCCCTGCCAAGTCTTGGTCCAATGAGCGTTGCACGGGGAATTGATGGGCGGCTAGCGCTATCGAAGCACGAGGGAATCGATCATCGTATCGACGTCGAGTAACTCGTTGAAGTTCCGGCAGCGCGTAAGGTAGAATGTGGCCGCACGGACGCTTTCCGGCGAAGACAGAGATCCGAGGCCGCGCAACAATTACGAACACCTGGTGGAAACGGCGCCATGACAACGGTTTTGATCGTAGACGATTCAGCCGTTGACCGAAGGTTAGCCCAGGGACTGCTGGAAAAGGGCGGCGAGATGTCTTTTGCTTTCGCGGCCAACGGCAAGGAAGCGATCGAGCAACTCCAGGTCTCGCCGCCCGACATCGTGCTGACCGATTTGCAGATGCCCGAAATGAATGGCCTCGAGTTGGTGCGAGCCGTGCGGGAGAAGTACCCGCTGATCCCTGTCATTCTAATGACGGCGCAAGGCAGTGAAGAAATCGCCGTGCAGGCATTGTCGTGCGGAGCGGCGAGCTACGTGCCAAAGGCCAAATTGGCGAAAGAGCTGCATACAACGCTGGAGAGCGTTTTAGCCACCGCGCGATCGCAGCGTCGCAACGAGCGGTTAATGGATTGCGTGAGCCGTACGCAATGGTCGTTTGTGATCAACAACGACCCGACCTTGGTCGCGGCGCTCGTCGACCATTTGCAACAATATATCGCTCGGCTCGGACTATGTGACGAGACGGGGCGGATTCGGGTGGCCATTGCGCTGGAAGAGGCGCTGGTGAATGCGGTCTATCATGGAAACCTGGAAATAAGTTCCGATCTGCGCGAGTCCGATATGAATGCTTACTACGCGTTGGCGGAACAGCGCCGGCAGGAGGAACCGTATCGGAGCCGCGTTGTGCACATCGATGCAACGATTGCGCGCCATGAAGCGACGTTTGTCGTTCGAGACTCAGGCCCGGGCTTCGATCCCGGCGCCTTGCCGGATCCTACCGACCCGGCCAATTTGGAAAAACTGAGCGGGCGCGGCTTGCTGCTGATTCGCACCTTCATGGACGAAGTGCGTCACAATGCCGCGGGCAACGAAATCACCATGATTAAACGCGGAGAAGCGTAGCTTTGTTTGCCCTACGGCAGGGTCAAGAAAGGTCGGTTCATGTCCGAAATCATCAGGACGCACGGCGTCACCGTCTTCGAAGTCGACCAGGAATACGATTCGCTCGACGAACGGGCTCTCGGCGAGCTTTCAACGCAACTGCTCAACGTAGTCGAAACGGCCAACCCGCCTGTGCTGTTACTGGACCTGGCCAGAACAAAATTTATCGGCTCCAGTTTCTTGGGCGTACTGATCCGCGCCTGGAAGCGTTTGCGCGACCGCAACGGACAAATGGCCTTGTGCAACGTCAACAATTTGTGCAGCGAGGTGCTGCAGGCCAGCAAGCTGAACTCAATTTGGGACGTCTACGGCACTCGGGAGGCGGCAATCCAAGGTCTCGCCGCCGAATCAGCTTGATCAGGCGGTCCGACTAGGACTCGATCAGCGGTTTCAACTGGCCGTAAAAGTAGTAAGCGGCGAGCAGGAAGCCGATCGCGACGACGATCCGGCGCACGAGGTTGCGGTCCAGTCGGCGGGCGATCCGGGCCCCAAAATATCCGCCCAAAATGGCGGCGGCCGCCATCACTGCGGCGATTTGCCAGTTCACTTTATGGCCCGCGATGAAAACCGCGACAGCGATGCCATTGATGCAGGAACCCAACAAGGTTTTGAGGGCATTCATCCGGTGAATGTCCCCCAACCCCATTAAGGCCAGTGCGCTCAACATCAAAATGCCGATGCCGGCGCCGAAATAGCCGCCGTAGACTGCCACAAGCAACTGAAAACCCATCGCGCCTGAGATCGTGAGCGGCGTGGCGGGCCGATGCTCATGACCAATCCCTAGCCAGCCGGCAATGCGAGGCTGCAGCCAAAACAACAAAGCGGCCGCCAGAATGAGCCATGGCACCAGGTCTCGGAAGGTTTCGGCAGGCAAGGCCGTCACCAGTCGGGAACCAATGTAGCCGCCCACTAAACTCGGGATGATAAGCAACATCGCCCAGCGCGGCACTTCGCGCATCTCATAACGGTATCCGGCCATGCTAGCTACCGAGCCGGGGAAGAGAGCGACCGTGCTCGTAGCGTTGGCGATAACCGAGGCTTCGGCCGAGGCGCCAAGGGCAGCAAATAAGGCCGGAAACGTCAGCAGCGTACCGCCGCCTGCGATCGAATTGACTGCTCCGCCCGCGGCAGCGGCAAGGCACAGACTGGCATAGTTAAAAAGGTCGTCCATAAAGGTCTTGCCGAGGACTGTAACAGCCCAAAACCAGATTGAAAAGGCGGGCTCGCGCCTGCAGGAAGCACCAACCGAGCGACCGGCGGCGTGTCGCGGCGAGAATTGGACAATTTCTTATCGCCAAGGATCAATTTTGGCGGTGCCTCGCCGCCGAGCTCATGCCGCCCTGCTCGCCCGCGGCGGGCAGCCACAGGCGTTTACGTTAGATCGGCGAAAATCAGCTATTGGCACAGAATTTGAATAGTTGACGCTCCCCTATGCGCACTCCTAGAGTAAATTCTCGATCTGTTTGTGAGAGGCAGATCCATTTCGGCTTAGAAAGCTCATTTCGGAACCGGCCCTGTAGGGCCGCAATTTCTCGCTATTGCCGACGGGATGTCGCACTGCCGCAATACTGCAGCGATGCGGGCTGGTTGGGGGCCGTCCGGCGTGGTCTAGGTCGGACTGTAGGAGTTGCTGTGATGTCCAAAAACCCCGAAGAACTAGCCGTCGTTGTTGAAGTACAGCAGGAGCGGCGCGAGCTTGAATCGTTGTTGGAAAGCGTCCGAGCCATGTTTCACGAGCACCGCTTGGCGCGTGCGGACGGCGCCGCAAGGCTGCTCGATGCCTTGGACGAATTGCGCGAGCATCTCGGAATGATGTTCGCCTTGAAAGAAACGGACGGCTATCTGGACGAAGTCATAACCGCTTCTCCCCCTCTGTCCGAGCACGTGGGGGAGTTGAAAGCCGAGCACACGGTTCTTTTCGAAGAGCTTAGCTGTATGATCGAGCAATGCGATCGAGACGTGGCGCGCGGCCGTTGGGGAGGTTGTTGTAAGTTAGCTGAAATGACCTTCGAGAATTTCTGCGAGCGGTTGCATGAACACGAGGCCGGCGAGGCCGAATTGGTGCAGCAAGCGTTCAATCAAGACGTGGGAGTCGGCGATTAGTCGCCGAAAGCCGAAGCGTTTGGCCAGCGCTGTCGGCGCAGGGAGGAGTTCCAGGAGATTGTCATGACCACATCCACCCATTACATCCAGCAATGCCCCACGTGCGGCCGCAGCTTGCGCGTGCGCGTCGAGTATCTCGGCAGGCAAGTAGCATGCCTGCATTGCCATGGGCGTTTCCTCGCCTGCGATCCGGAGAGTCCGCGCGCCTCGCTGTCTGATTCGGGGCTCGATTTGTTGCGCAGAGCGGACGCGTTGCTCGGACGATCAGGACAGCGCGCCGGTTGAAGCTCGTTATGTGCTTACGGTAACGCTCGCCATGAAGCGCAGGCCTACAGCTGATCCGCGGCAGCCTTCGCAGCAAAGTTGACATCTCTCTTCGGAGCGATACTCTGCCCGCATGGAGCAAAACGATATCAGCGACCTCCGCCTGCTAAGCTGGTTTCATTATGGGTTCGGAGCACTTACCGCATTGACCGCGACGATTTGCATTCCGCTGATCTGGATCGGATATCTTTGGATGTATGGTTCGGACGATGCAGTGGCGCCGGCTCAAGCGCCCTGGGCGCCTACGGATGATCGGGAGTTAATGGGCGCGATTCTGATCGCCACAGGCGGCGGCACGGCTTCTTTGTGCCTGATTCACGGCGCCGTTCTGGCGTATATTGGTCGTTGCCTTGCACTTCGCCGCAGGCGGAAATTGTGCATGATTTTTTCGATATTCAACCTTATCGATCTGCCGCTCGGCACGATCCTGAGCGTCTTCACGATTCTTGTGCTCCGACGACCCACAATCCAGGCGGCATTCCTGTCAGGTAACTCGCGTACGGAATTTGTTTGAATGCCATCGAAATGAGGCCGCGGGGCCTCGGACGCCTCTCATGAATGACTGAGGCCGATCCCGCAGGCGACTGCTGGGCGATCATGTCGGGTCGCTAGCAAACAACCCCATCGCAACATGCCTGGCTTTTTAAGGGAATTAGCCGCCATAGCGGGGCATCTGAAATTGACTTCCCGCATTGGCACGGCAAATGCAGTTGGACACGGCGAATGTCGCGGTGCAACCTGCTCGCGATGCAACGGCCCTTTCAACATTTGCTTAGTGCGAGGACTAACAATCATGAAACGCTTAATCGCCTTGGGTTCCATGGCCCTGCTCTGCTCGACGTTTGCAATCGGTTGCGCCGAGAAGGCCACGACGACTTCGAGAACCGAGGCAACAGGTCCGGGAGGCAAGACCGAAGTCGAGCATACCGAAACGGTGAAGCAATCGGGCGACAATCCGCCCGCTGTCAAAGAGTAGGCAGCCAATGGGCAGGCAGCATGTAGCGTCAGTTGCGCAAATGCTGCGGCGCACTTCGTCGTCAGCAGGTACGTTTCAAACGGCTGCTGCCGCTTGGCGAAAAAGGCGTCGCCACTCATATATGGCGGATGGTAATGCTTGTTCATGGCGGCGCGCGGCTTTTCGCGCGCTCGCCGTGAGCTAATAACCGACGTTAAGACTTACGTGCGAGTTCGATCGCTTTGACGGTGGCGTTCGCGCGGAATTCAATAATCTTCTTGCCCCATTCGATCGTCTTCGGCGCCGGCGCCAGATCAATCCCATTGATGCTGAACTTGCCTGCCGCGCCGCGCTCCTTCATTCGCACCGTATTCGGGTCAACCGTCATCATTATTGCGGTGATTGCAAAGTCGTCGTGCAGACCTTCCGGCGTTTGCTTGATTCCTTCGCTTTCCAGCCATTTCGTCACCTCAGCATAGTCGTAGTACTCGGCGATATAATGCAGTCTCGCGCGCCCGGACCAGCGCGCATTCAGCTCCGAGGCGGTCCGTTTCATTCCCTCCTGGTTGCCGCCACTATCGCCAATCAACACGATTTCCGTAAAGCCATGGGTTCGCAGGCTGTTGCAGATGTCTGTTAACAGCGCCTCATACGTTCTCTCGGTGAGACTAATCGTCCCGGGATAACGCATGTGCCCGCTGGGCGGATCAATGTCGCCTTCGGGCACAAATGGAACAATTGGCGCCACGAGTGCGTTGCCGAGTTTGCGGGCAATGGCCTGCGTGGTGGCGCGGAGGACATAGTTGTGCTTGCCCGTCGCCAGGTAAGGGCCGTTCTGTTCCAACCCGCCGGTGGCAACAATAGCAGTTGTTTTACCCGCCGCCATGGCATCGCGAATCTCCATCCAAGTCATCTCTTCCATGAAGACCGTGTCCATCACTGGAATTGGCCGCGGCGAGTTCGGATCCGGACTCTCGGGCGAAGGCGGCGGAGCCTGAACTCCGAAAGCGAAAAGAACGACGCCAATCAATCGTGCTCGGAGCATCAATGAACCCTTTCTCAGGCGTAACTCTCGGTGTGCTTCAATTACATCATGCCCGTCCTATCGCACAGGCCCCTATCCTAAAGAGCGGCCCCGCGCGATACAACAATGGCCTGCCACGCCAAGGCTACGCAACGCTGCCAAGGCTGCGCAAAGCTCGCTGTCGGCCTGTCAGCGGACGTGGGGCGGCGCAAAGGTCAAATCGCCTTATCAGCGCAGACAAACAGGTCCACCCCTAGCCGTTCGGCGCCAACGGAAACGCAAGCCTGCGGTATACCCGCCTCTTCCGTCAGCTCCCAAAGCTCGTTCTGCGTACGATAGGTCAAGTACCAGTTTCCGAGCCATTCCATGTAAGCGCGCGTCGGATTATGCGGAGCGAAATTCCCGACCAGCAGCACGCCTCGGCGGCTAAGACTCTGCCAGAACGTCCTCAACAAGCTGGCCGCGGCTGCGTCTGGCAAGTAGTCGAATAAGCCAGAACACACGAGGAAATCGGCGCCATCAAGGAGCGCTAGAGTCTTCGGCTTGGTTGCCAGTCGATACAAGTTATCGCGCTGCCCTACAACTTGTGCGGTTGGGAGCAGGCCGTTGATCCGGCTGCAGGCGTGCTCGACGGCGTCTTCATCCAAATCGAGCAATGCAATGTGGACTTGGTTTCGCTTCTGAGCCGGCAACCAGCGCAAAGCCAGCTCGACGTCAAGGCCCGGACCGCAGCCAACGCTGACGATGCGAAACGGCTTGCCGCCTTCTGCCGCCAGACAACGGGCGGCGAGCGCCGCCGCGATTTGCTGTGTGCGCGATCGAACCGCCTCAACAGCGACCTGACTCTGGAAGTATCGGTCGAACAATCGGCCGAGCGGGTGGTCCACGCAGTGACCTTCAAAAAATTGCACGAACATCTCGTAATCGCCAGCGTACCCTCTGGGCTTGTTACGGGCGCGCTCTTGCAGCGAGCCGAGTTGAAGCCATGAGCCGGCGACGGCCCAAAACTCATTTGACGGCATTTGGTTCGAGCGTCCCCAGCAGCGCGTGCGGGCCAGCCGATTCAGACAACGATCCATGGCATTCTGCACCAGCGCAAAGCCTAAGGACTGGTCAGCCCAATCCGCGGACCGCTTCGCCGCTCGCTCAAGATCGTAGAGCAATGCCTGCGCTGCATCGCGCGCTTCGTGGACCGCAGCCGCAGCCGCAGACTGCGACGCTGGCGCCTCGCCGACAAGCTCGGAGTCGAAGCCGGAAGGACCTAAGACCACCGGATTTATCCCTTTGAAACAGCCTGCCGCCGTGGTTGCAATATCGGTTTCAATCTCGCGCAGTCTGCAATCGCTGGCCCCTGCCCACGGCGTTGCAAGTGCCCGCTTTTTAGCTTGCCTGGGCGGCCATTGCCAAGTCGCGTGCGCAAACCCTGCTCATTCCTCACCTTGACAAAACGCGGCTTGCTGCTAAAGTAGATCAGAACTCGAGGTGCGAGAACGTCCGGGCAGATGCCATGGACGTATTCAGTAGCTTCTTTAGCGGCAGTCGGTTCGAGTTTTTTGTAACGAACCCGTCCGCCAGCTTCCGATCGCAATTGATCTGCTTGCTCCTCGGCGGTCGCCGAGGCTCTCCTTTTTGCCGCTTTGATCGTTGAAACCGGCCCAGCCCTCACAATCGATGCATTTAGCTCTGCCCTTGCGGGTAAAGCGACTGCGAAGATCGCGGGCAAAATGGGGTAGAGCCTCTTAAAAGCGTTGCAGCGAGTCATGCCTTCGCTGCTTTTGCGACCGCAAGGGCTTCAGCGCTTGTGCGCTGTCAGCTGCGATTTGAAATGCTGTTTTTTTAGAAGAGACTGATGAGCAAATTCGAAGAACTCGGCCTCGCCGAAGCGATCCTCCGCGCCGTCAAATCGGAGGGCTACGAAACTCCTACCCCAATCCAGGCTCAGGCGATCGGACCAATCCTCGCCGGCCGCGACATGCTCGGCTGCGCGCAGACGGGAACTGGCAAGACCGCCGCCTTCGCCCTCCCGACGTTGCATCGGTTGAGCGAAAGAGAATGTCATATCAACGGTCGAGGACGAAAGATCCGCGCATTGATTTTGTCGCCGACGCGAGAGCTGGCCAGCCAGATCGGCGCTAGCTTCCGCACTTACGGAAAACATCTCGGTTTGCGGCACACGCTGGTTTATGGCGGCGTCGGCCAAAACCCTCAAGTTCGCGCGCTAAATGCCGGCGTCGACATTCTCGTCGCCACTCCCGGACGATTGCTCGACCTGATGAACCAGGGTTACATCGATTTGAGCAAAGTTGAGATCCTGATTCTGGATGAAGCCGATCAGATGCTCGACATGGGATTCATTCACGATCTCCGCCGCATTGTGGCCAAAGTGCCTAAGACGCGCCAAACCCTAATGTTCTCGGCGACCATGCCTCCCGACATCCGACAACTCGCCGCGAGCTGGCTCCGCGATCCGGCGACGGTGCAGGTGGCGGCCGTCTCTGCACCCGCTGAAAAAATCGAGCAGTCGGTGTACTTTGTGGATCAGCAGAACAAACCGCACTTGTTGGCCCATTTTCTCAAGCAGACTGCCTCCAGGCGCACGCTCGTTTTCACGCGCACGAAGCATGGCGCCGACAAGGTCGTGCGGCATTTGTCCAAAGCCGGCATCCGCGCCGAAGCCATCCACGGCAACAAAAGCCAGTCGGCTCGCGAGCGCGCGTTGCAAAGCTTCAAGTCGCACAAACCGCCGGTGCTTGTCGCCACCGACATTGCGGCGCGCGGGCTCGACATTGACGAAGTCTCGCACGTGGTGAACTTCGATCTGCCCATGGTCGCCGAAGTTTACGTGCACCGCATTGGTCGCACGGGCCGAGCGGGGGCCACTGGAATCGCCGTTTCGTTTTGCGGCCGCGACGAGCGCTCGCTGCTGCGTTCGATCGAGCGTCTGACGCGACAAACACTGGCCGTGGAGCGTGCCGAAATTCAGTATCCGACTCGCGAGAGCATCGACGTTCAGCGGGCGCCCGAGCCTGAAAATCGTTCCGGCAAACCGGCACATGCGCCAGGCAAGAAGCCGCCGTTCGGCAAGCGGAGATCGGGACAACACAAGCGCCGCTTCGGCGAGACTCAAACGAATCAAGCCGGCGCCGCGCATCGGCGAAAAAAACGCCGCCGCCCCCTCTCCTCGACCAGCAATCGGTAGCTTCGCCGTGCGGCGAATTCTTGATTGAGCTAAATCGACTCAAGCCGGGCCCCACGGCGCCCCGGCTTGCAGTTTGCCGCGAGATGACCGTCATCCCGGTCGGGACGACTCGACATCTGGCCAAGCCGACCAGACAGCGTGCAGATCTGCTGCCGAAGCAAGGTTCCTGGCGGATATTCGCTCGCTGCAATGGCATAAAGCGACGAATACTGCATCGTGGTTATGCAGGCTGGCGCCCTCAAATCGCCCGCTCTCGATCCGCCAGCGCCGGTGAGTTGCCTAGCGGCGGCCGATCGGCCTCGCTATTGCATGCGGCCGAATCGAGCTTGACCCACTTTGCGCAGCTTATTAGAACCACGTGGCGAGTCATGGAATGACTCGCCCCTTAATGGCTTGGCGCCGTGCTTAGCGAAGGATCGTAAGCGTATGAAATCCGTATCTGCGCCGTTGGCCGAAGGCGCGAATCGTGCGGCTGTTGCGCTGGCCGATTCACTCCCGCAGCGCGACCAGGGGCCCCTCTGCGTCAGCCTCGATCGGACGCTGATTCGCACCAACTCGCTCGATGAATCGGTGCTCTTGGCGATCAAGCGACGTCCTTGGCTGCTGCTACTGCTGCCCTGCTGGTTATTGCGCGGCAGGGCCTATCTCAAGCAGCGTCTCGCCAATGCCGCCGTTCCCGATGCGTCGATTCTACCTTATCGTGAAGATGTGCTACTGTTCTTGCGCCGAGAGAAGGCCGCAGGCAGAGCATTGATCCTGACCACAGCCGCAAACGAGCGTTTCGCACGCGCGGTGGCCGATCACCTTGACCTCTTCGACCACGTAATCGCCAGTGACGCGCGAGTGAATTGCGCGGGCGCGACGAAACTGTCCGCCATCCGGCAGCTACTCGGTCGCCGAGCGTTCGGTTGCGTGGGCAACTCGGTCGCGGATCTGGCCGTCTGGCAGGCGTCATCCGAGACTTACCTCATTGAGCCAAGCGGGGAATTGCTCGCACGAGCCCGGCGGGTGTGCGCTCCGCTCGTGTTGGGCCATTCAAGTGGCGAGAAAAGGGGCTTTGCCAATGTCTTCAAGGCGTTGCGCGCGCATCAATGGGTCAAAAACCTGCTGGTTTTGGTGCCATTATTTCTGGCCCATCAAATGGATCAACTCCCCAAGGCGATCTTGGGCGTAGTGGCCCTGACGGCATTCTGCTGTTGTGCGTCCGCAATTTATGTGCTCAACGATTTATTGGATATCGAAGCAGACCGCCGACATCCCACGAAACGAAGTCGTCCCTTCGCTGCGGGCCAACTTTCGCCGAGGACCGGGCTGGCGTTGGCCCCAGCCTTGTGCCTGGTGGGATTCGGCGTTGCCGCGCAGTTCGTTTCGGCGCGTTTTTGCGGCTTGCTCGCGGCGTACGTATTGTTAACGGCCGGCTATTCGCTGTTCCTCAAAAAACAACTGGTCGCCGATGTGCTGCTGTTGGCGGGATTGTATACATTCCGTCTGATTGCCGGCGCCGTCGCAGTCGACGTGCGGTTGTCGCCGTGGCTCTTGGCATTCTCGATGTTCTTCTTCTTCAGTCTCGCCCTCGGCAAGCGTTATATCGAACTTAGCCGCCGAGGCGGAAACGCTGACCAAGAATTGCCCGGCCGTAGTTATTGTCCGGAAGATCTTTCGCTGTTGGAGAGCATCGGTCCGACAAGCGGTTACATGGCCGTGTTGGTGTTCTGCCTTTATATCGAGAGCGAGACGGTTAAGGCCATGTATGGGCAGCCCTGGCTGTTGTGGATCGCCTGTCCCATTTTGTTGTATTGGATTACGCGATTCTGGCTGCTCGCCCGCCGGCGACAAATCGCCGACGATCCCGTGGTGTTTGCTCTCAGAGATCGGGCAAGCGTGTGTTCGATCGTGGTAATGGCGGTGGCCGTGCTGCTAGCCAAAGCTTAAAAACTCCAGGCAAGGAACGCATCCATGCAATCCGCGGCGCGGTGGAAAACTGACGGGGCGATGGCGCCACCCGCCGCGCGTTCTGCGGCATCGCCGCCGCGCGCCGCGGAGCAAATACTCTCCGGCTGGAGCAATTACGAACACCAGAAATGCTTCGCCTATCGGCCCGAAAAGATCGCCGACGTGCGGCGGATCATCGCCTCCGCGCCGCAAAAATCAATCATTTCACGAGGACTTGGCCGAAGCTACAACGATGCCGCCTTGAATCAGGGCGGCGGCGTCATGCTGCAGACTCGCTTGAACCGTCTGCTCGATTTCGATCCCCTCTCAGGCGAGCTCGAATGCGAGGCTGGTGCGACGATCGGTGACATCATCGACTTCGCTCTGCCGCGGGGCTGGTTCCCCTCCGTCACGCCGGGCACGAAATTCGCCACCGTGGGCGGCGCGATCGCTGCGGATGTTCATGGCAAGAATCATCATCAAGACGGGTCCTTCGCATCCTGTGTATCTCGTTTCCGATTGCTCGTTGCCGACGGACGGCAACTAATCTGTTCACGCGAGGAAAACAGCGAGGTATTCTGGGCGACGCTCGGCGGAATGGGACTCACCGGCGCGATACTCGACGCAAAAATTAAGCTGGAGCCCGTGTCGACGGCGTACGTGACCGTCGATTATCGGCGCGCGGGCCACCTGGATCAGGCATTGGAAGAATTTGCAGCGAGCGACCACCGCTTTGCCTATTCCGTCGCCTGGATTGATTGTCTTGCCAGGGGAAAATCGCTGGGCCGCTCGGTGTTGATGCGAGGCAATCACACGCCGCTGGCGGAACTGCCGCGAGAACTAGCCGACGACCCGCGCGAAATCAGCCCCCGGAAAAAAAGATCGATACCCTGGCATTTCCCCAATGCTGCGCTGAACGCCTGGACGGCGAGGGCCTTTAATGCCCTGTATTACGGCCGCAACTACGACCGACAGGCAATCGTCGACTACGATTCGTTTTTTTATCCACTCGATCGCGTGCTCCATTGGAATCGCATTTACGGCCGCCGAGGTTTTGCTCAGTACCAGGCGGCCTTTCCCGCCTCCGCCAGCCGCACAGCGATCGCGACGACGCTAGAAAAACTTGCCCGTCGGCGTGCAGCTTCCTTTCTTGCCGTGCTCAAAACATTCGGCCCGGGCAACTCTGGCCTGCTCTCGTTTCCGCGGGAAGGCCATACCTTAGCGCTCGATCTGCCCAATCGCCGCGACTTGCGAGAAGTGCTGCAAGAGCTTGATGAACTGGTGCTGGATCACGGCGGGCGGGTCTATCTGGCCAAGAATCCCTGCCTCCGCCGCGAAGCCTTTGAAAGAATGTATCCCGCAGCCGAAAGCTTTCGGCGGATCAAGCAGGACCTGGACCCAGACCACCGTTTTGATTCCTCGCTGGCACGTCGTCTGGGGTTAACGGAACCCGCCTTGTCAGCGGCTTATGCAGCATGAGCGAAAACGTCCTCATCCTAGGTGCAACGTCATCGATCGCCCGACAACTCGGCGGGCGCCTGGCCGCACGAAAATGCAATCTGATTCTCGCAGGGCAAGACACGGAGGAACTGCATCGCACAGCGGCCGATTTCAAACTGCGGTTCAACGTTAAGGCCGAAATCGCTGCGTTCGATGCCTTGGAATTCGGTTCGCATGCCGAGTTTCTTGCGGACTGCATCTCGCGGTATTCCGCAGGATTGTCGGGCGTAGTCTTCTGTGTAGGCACAATGGCAGGCCCCGAGCAGACGGAAGATTTTTCCGAGACGCGTCGTATGATCGACGCCAATTACACTTCGGCCGTTTCACTGCTCGAGCTGGCTGCAAAATATTTTCAGGCGCGCGGACGTGGTTGGATCTGCGCCATCTCGTCCGTCGCCGGGGACCGCGGCAGGCAAAGTAATTATCGGTATGGTTCGACCAAGGGCGCACTGGACGTTTACCTGCAAGGATTGAGAAATCGCCTGGCCCCAGAGGGCGTTGCAGTCATCACCATTAAGCCGGGTTGCGTCGACACCGCCATGACGTTCGGCTTGAAAGGCCTGCCGCTCATGGCAACGCCTGAACGCGTGGCGGCGGATATCCATCGCGGAATTCAGCGCCGCCGCAACGTCGTCTACACGCCTTGGTTCTGGCAACCAATCATGGCCGCCATCCGGCTGATTCCCGAACCGATCTTTCAGCGGATGAAGCTTTAACGGCCGGCCGATTCTCGCGGCTGCGCTTTGGTCTGTTCTGATCGGCGTAAAATGCGGTAATATGCCCGCGCGTTTTTGCCCCAATCGCTATTTTCTGCGGCCAATATGTCCCCTCTCATCTCGAAACTCGACTCGGCATCGGCAACTTCGAGCGTAGCCTCCGCTGACTCCATTTCCGAGCATCCGCACCATTGGCAGCGAGAGAACTTCATTCCGGTTCGCAAGGCGGAGCTGGCGGAGTTGCTCGTTCGCGATTCAGGGCTTACTGCAGTCGAACAGAGCGACTTTCGTCAATTCTGCCGACTGCTCGAAAGCATGTTCCATTTTGAGTTCCATGCCGAATTGGAAGCCTTGAAAGACGCTTACGCGCCGTTCGATCCCGACGCGGATACGCAGCCGCTGGAACCCCTGGCTGCTATGGAATACGAACAGCGGCTTGAAGGTCTGTTCGGCAAATTCGTCTGGCTGCTCGGTCGCGCCAACTTTGTGCGTTTGACGCATGCCGATATTGCGGCGACGTTGAGCTCTGCGAGCGATTGGGGCTTGCGCCTCAAAGTCGACTTCGACGTGTTCGAACGGCTGGAGGTGTTCGCCCGAGGCGATATTGTGGGCCGCCGTGCCAGGCGACGCTGGCGCAGCCTGTTCCGTCCCGAACAAGTCGAAATTCCTATCTACCAGCGACTAGTCATCATCTGTCGGCTGCGAGATCATCGCGGCGTCGATTCTCAGGTTTCGCCGCATCATGTGTATCTGAAGACCTTCAAGAACATTCCCAAGCTGGATCTCGACATGCTGCTGCCCGGCAGCCGAGTGAAAATGTCCCTGTTCGACCAGGGCAAGATTCTGTTGCCGACCGTTTCTGGCGTGGCCATTGCCGGCTGGAAGCTGTTTCAAGGCGCGGTCGTGGCAGCGGCAGCCGGCGTCTCCGGCGCTCTCAGTCATATGGGATTACTGGCGGGCACGTTGGGGTACGGCGTCAAATCGTTCTTCGGCTACCTGCGCACGCAGCAGAAATACCAACTGAATTTGACGCGCAGCCTGTATTACCAAAATCTTGAAAATAACGCGGGAGTCGTCTTTCGTCTCCTGGACGAGGCGGAAGAGCAGGAGTGCCGCGAAGCGTTTCTGGCCTACTACTTCCTCTGGCGTCACGCTGGCGCAGACGGCTGGACTAGTTCACAGCTCGATGCCGAAATCGAAGCTTATTTGAACCGTGAAATCGGCATCGACGTCGATTTTGAGGTCGCCGATGGGCTGGCAAAGCTGGAACGCCTGTCGCTCGTCGAAGCGACCTCGGAGGGGCGCTGGCGAGCGATCTCTATCGGACGAGCACTGTCCACGCTCGACCGCTTGTGGGACAATCTGTTCTGCTATCATCTTGGGGACGAAAGTCCAGTCGCGGCCAAAGCTGCTTAGGCCGACGGACTGCAGATGTCGACGTAGAAGGTTGGCCAGATGTCAATGCCGAACGACTCCTCGAAACCTCAGCCTCGCTGGCAACCCTTGTCGGCCATCGACCGCCGCGTGCTGGGCGTGTTGGCTGAAAAGGCCAAAACGACGCCCGACGCCTACCCGATGTCGATCAATGGCATCTGCACCGGCGCCAACCAGAAAAACAACCGCTTTCCGTTGATGCAGCTCGAGCCGGACGACGTCGAGGAATCGCTGGAGCGGCTCCGCGGTCTTGGGGCAGTGGCAGTGATCCAAGGGAGCGGACGCGTCTCCAAGTATCGCCATTTTCTTTACGACTGGTTGGGCGTCGACAAGGTCGAGCTGGCAGTCATGGCTGAATTGCTGTTACGCGGGACGCAAACTGAAGGAGAGTTAAGAGGACGCGCGGCGCGTATGGAGCCAATTGCCGACCTGGCAGCTCTACGTCCGGTGCTGGACTCGCTGAAAACCAAGGGGTTGGTCATTCCATTGACCCCCGAGGGTCGCGGACACGTTGTGACTCATGCCCTCTACGAGCCCCGCGAACTGGAGAAACAGAAGGCGGAGCACACGGGCACCGCGGCGCCGGAGTCGAGCGCAGATCTCGACCGGGCCGATGAATTCCGATCCGCCGAGCGCCGCGTTCTTTCGCCTGCAGCCGCGGACTCAACACCCCGAATCGCCACGGCCCCAGCAGATTCGTCCGCCGGCAGCTCGCCGGCGCTCCATGATTTGCAGCGACAAACGGAGCAACTCCGCGAGGAATTGGCGGAGCTGCGCAAAATGGTGGAAGAATTGCGAAGCGAGCTCGCCGCGCGATCCAGCGATTTCGAGCGGTTGAAAGAAGCCCTCGGCGCCTAATGGCGCCGATCGTCGAGGTCGCTTCCAAGGTGGCCATCCACTCACTGCAATTCATTGTCTGCGACCGGGCTTCGCCGCCTTTGGCAAGGCGAAAGACACAATCGCATTCAAGCCGCCGCTCGCCCGTCAAAGTCTCGGCCGCCGTCACACTTTGACAATCTGCACGCGTTGGCTGTGCCTCTCGGCGGGTTTTTCAGCCTTATTTGCCGTACAGCATCTCGTTGTGGCTGTAGTGGTTGGATCGCTTATGCGCGTCGCGTCGACCATGCATCGAATTAGTGATGTTCGGTTTGTACGGCGTCCGATAGGAAACTACGTAGCAAACCTAAAATCGCGATATCCCGCCCGGAATCGCTACGCCTCAAGGCAAAACGGCTCTCCCGCAGGCCGTCTGCAAAGCGGCGTCAACGCACGGACCCGGTGCGTTGCCGTCGCCCGCTATACCGCTGCCTGCGCTCGAGCCGGTCGCTGAGGCCTTACCTCAGGAACCGTGACCATGCCGCTGCACTCGTTGTTTGACTCTCTAACGAGCAAGAAGCGATTCGCTCGCAGCCGGAGCCGCAGCCGCAAACGGCCGCTGACTTATACACAGCTGGGCGCAGGCTTTCAGGAATTGGAGGGACGGCGTTTGCTCACGGCGACACTGGCCATGGATATTTATCCGGGTGCGCCCAGCTCCAATCCTGCTCAGACAGCTTCGCTCAACGGCAACCTGCTATTTGCGGCCAACGACGGCGTGACTGGAATCGAGTTGTGGCGCAGCGACGGCACGGCGACCGTTTTGGTGGATGACATTAGCCCGGGCTCGACGTTCAATGGAGTCACCACCGTACCGAACAATTCGAATCCGACCGACCTGACCACGTCGGGCGGTTTGGTCTATTTCGCCGCTGACGACGGCGTGCATGGCGTGCAATTGTGGAAGACCGACGGGACGACGGTCGGCACGGCCATGGTCACGAACATCAATAGCGGCGGCGGCGGTCTCAATCCGACTGACCTGATCGACGCCAACGGAACGTTGTATTTCACGGCGAACGACGGAACCGACGGCCTGCAGGTCTGGAAGACTGACGGCACCTCGGGCGGCACGACCATGATCAGCAACTTGCAGCCGACCGTAGGAGGCGCGGCGAACCCGGCCAATTTGACTTACGCCAACGGCACAGTCTTCTTCACGGCAAACGCGGGCACGACGGGCCAGGAACTTTATAGCACGACAGGCACCCTGGCCAGCACGCACCTGGTCATCAACATTTTCCAAGGTTCAGGATCGGCAAACCCGACCGGTTTGACCAACATTAACGGGACGCTCTATTTTGCCGCGACCGATGGAATTCACGGTCAGGAGCTCTGGAAGAGCGACGGCACCGCCGCCGGCACGGCGATGGTCGCGGACATCAATTCCGGTGCTGCCGGCGCGAATCCGTCGAGCCTGACCAATGTCAACGGGACGGTCTTCTTCGCCGCGACCGACGGCACGAACGGCGTGCAATTGTGGAAAAGCAATGGGACGGCCGCAGGCACGGTCATGGTGAAAGACATCAACGTCTCGTCGCCAGGCGCCAGTTCCTTCCCGGCCGGTCTGACGAATGTCGACGGGTTGCTCTTCTTCCGCGCGGACGACGGCGTCCATGGCATGGAACTTTGGAAAAGCGATGGAACGTCGGCCGGCACCGCACTCGTGCTCGACATCAATCCGGGAGCCGCAAGCTCAACGCCCGCGAACCTGATCAATGGCAATGGGACGCTGTTCTTTAGCGCAAACGACGGCGTCCATGGCGTCGAACTCTGGCAAAGCGATGGCACGGCAGCCGGCACGATCTTAAATACCGACATCTATCCCGGTTCTCCCAGTTCCAATCCGGCGAACTTGACGATTGCTGGCCAAAACCTGTTCATGGCGGCCAATGACGGAGTGCACGGCGTCGAACTTTGGGTCTCCCCGCTGCCTACAGCCCGGCCGATTGTCGCCAACGATAGCTACGTTTACCAAGCGGGTGCAGCGCTGACCGTTCCGGCTCCCGGCGTACTTGCCAATGACAGCAGCCCGAGCGGGCTGCCGCTTAGTGCGATCCTAGTCAGCGGGCCCTCGAACGGCGCACTGACGCTCAACGCCGACGGGTCGTTCACTTACACGCCGAATGCGGGCTTCCACGGACTCGATAGTTTCACCTACCAAGCGAACGACGGCTCGAGCACGAGCCTGCAAACGGCGACGGTCACAATCGTCAGCCAAGAGTACCACTGGGTTGAAAACCTGTACACCGACGTACTGAGTCGTGCCGCTGGTTCGGTAAGCAACGCCGAAATCATGTATTGGGTAGACTTGTTGGCAGCCGGCGCAAGCCGGACCGCGATTGCGACAAGCTTTGTCAATTCGACGGAAGCCCGCACCAATCTGATTAACGGATTTTACGAGCAATATCTCGGCCGCGCCGCCGATGCGGCCGGCTTGGCGGTGTTCTTAAACGCGATGAATGCCGGGCTGACCTCGATTCAAATTCAAAACTTGCTGCTCTCGTCGAACGAGTTCTATTTGCGCAGCGGATCGGATGCCGGTTTTGTGTCCAACATCTATGCAGATTTGTTGGGTCGCACGCCGAGCGCGAACGAAGCTGCTTACTGGAAATCGCAATTGTTCAACAACGTGCCGCGCAGCACGATTGTCAACCAGTTCCTTGGTTCTCAGGAGTACCTGGTGCGCGAGATCCAGACCGCTTATTTAACCTATCTCGGCCGCCCGGCTGATTTAGCCGCCGCCAATTACTGGATTGTCCAGTTGCGATCGGGACAGACTCCGCAGGACATGGAAATCGCTCTGGTGGCGAGCTCCGAGTTCTTCCTCTCGTGACGTGGCCGCCGCACTGAGGCGGTTAAGGATCGCCGATTTGCGCGAATCTGCAACCGATTTGCGAGAATCTGCAAAAAGTAATCCGGAAAACGCGTTCCTTCCGGCGTGCGAACAGGCTGACAGTAGGCTGCATTCGCCTAGAGTTATCAGATCTCCTTCGGGTGATAGATAAGTGCTCCAGCCGGCGTCGGCGCCCGCTCGGCCCACGCGGCCCTCTTTCTCTGCCGCGAAAGCTCGGCCGGCCGGGCGCCTCTGCTGCCTTTAGACGGTTGCGCCTTTAATTCGGCCATAAACAGTCTCGTCTAGTTGCATTTGCTTCGGTCTCCAAATACGCTGGACTGGGCCTGTCTTCGAGGGCCAGCCAGAGCATGAAAGGACCGCAGCGGATGACTTTATGGCAATTTCCGCGGCCGCAGGCCGTGGCAGCGATTACCACGATGATGCTGTCGGTTTCGCTGTCGACTTCGACTCAGGCGGAGCCTTTGCCAGCGACGTCTGATGCCGTTGACGTTAACGTGCTTGACCGAGAAATCGCTCGCCAAATGCGCGATGATCGCAATCTGCACGGAGCATGGCTGTTTGTCGAGACCGCCGCATCGCCAGACCCGGACATGCCCGGCAAACTGGTGTTTCGCCGAGTGTTAGATCGCAGCCGTGCAATGCCCCAACGGCAGGAACTCACCCGCCTCATGACAGCATGGGCGCCGCCAGGTAGCTATGTCGTCGCCACGAAAGACGATCGGGAATATCCCTTCTCGGAATTGATGGCGGAACTGCGGCTCGCCGTCGAGACGGAACCGAAGCTAGGCGGCTGCATGATTAGCGGCGGTTACTATGCGCCTGACGAAAACGAGCCGGGCAACTTGAACCTCGTGTTGCAAGGAAGGATCGCCCAGGAAGGGCAAGACGTGGAAATCGAGTCGCTCTGCGGGCGAATCATGCGAGCTGATCCGGCCTGGGTCAAGCTTGCCGGAACATCGCCGGAAGCCCGGCGGCCCGCAGGCGGGACGGACTTCATTCCGCTTGTCGTCACCCCGAAGAGCGCTCAACTGAAAGTCGTCGAGCCTTCGGAGGCGAACGGCCGCTGGTTCTACGGCGCGGGCCTGCGTCATTTCTGGCGCGCGGATTATTTGGCCGCGATCGATTCGTTTCGCCAGGCGTCTTTGGAATCTCCTCGTAAACTTCAGTATTATTACTGGTGGATCTTGTCCGATCTGGCGCATGGAGACGAGTCGCTCGCTCGCCGGCGGATGTCGACGGCGGTACAACGCTTCCGCGACAGCGATTTCGATCGGCAATCGCCTGAATATCTGGCGGTCGTGAGATCGTTGGAGCGAGTTCAGGGACCGTTGCGTCGCCACCTACTGAAGTTGGAAACGGAAGCGCTGCTACGTGACTCGCGAGCGGGCAACGATTAATCTGCCGATTGCCAGGCCGCTCGTTATCGGCGAGCATCGCTCGCGCCGGCGGCGGCGAATGACGCGAGGAAGCACACTCGATGTCTCTTGTTCGGCTTGTTTACTATAGCGGCTTGATCGGCGGCTGGGCTGCGCTAGCGGGCTGGGCGATCGCCGAGTTGCTGTTTTTCCGTTCTGAAGCAGCGAACGGCATGCTAGCTGTGGCGGCCGTGGGCGGCATTGTAGGAGGCTGCATCGGGTTGGGGCTCGGAGCGGTTGCGGGCCTTGCCGGCGGGCAATGGAATCAGGTCCTTTCGCGAGGCCTGCCAGGTTTGCTTGGCGGCGGCGTCGGCGGCGCTATCGGCTCGTTGCTTGGCGACGTGCTTTATGGACTCGGGCTGCCACGAGCTCTGGGCTGGATGATCATGGGGCTTGCCATCGGCCTGGTCGACGGCCTGCATGATCGCTCCATCAGCAAACTGCGCAATGGTCTGATCGGCGGCGGTTTGGGCGGCCTGTTAGGCGGGTTTCTTTTCGACCCGATCCAACAATGGATTGCGCATGGTTCAGGCATGTCGAGCCGCGCGACGGCATTCGTAATCCTTGGCATCTCGATAGGCGCGATGATCGGATTGGTGCAGGTGGTCTTTAAACAAGCCTGGCTGACCGTCCTCGACGGATATCGCGCGGGACGACAACTCATTCTCAGCCAGACCGTGACCACGCTCGGACGCGGAGATCATCTCTCGCTGCCCTTCATTGGCCCGATGAATCGCGACTTGGAATCGGAACACGTCAAGCTGATTCGGCAGGCCAATGGCGCCTATGTTGTCGAAGACAACCAATCACGAATCGGCACGAAGCTGAACAATCAGCCGCTGTTGCGGCCGACCGTGCTGAAAGACGGTGACGTTATCAAGTTGGGCGGAAATTTCGTGCGATTCAATGAAAAACAGCGGCGGAAAGGCGAGGAACCGCTCACGGCCGCTGCGCCGTTTGACGTCAAGCCGGCCCCGCCGCCGCCCCCGATTCGCAAGTCGTCTGGGTCAACGGATGCCGCGCCCAAAGCATCGCCGCCCGCGATGCCGACCAGTTCATCTGCACCGCGAACGGCGCCGCCCGCCGGGCCGCGGCCTGGCGTCATCCCGCCTCCGCCTCCACCGCGCAAGCCGCAGCCGTAAAGGAGTTTAGGCCATGAAGTGTTCAAGCCGTGCGCCGCGCCGAGGTTCGACGCAACTCCTGCTCGACGCCTGTCTCACGGTCGGATTGCTAGCGGCGCTGACGCTGATATTCGCCATTGATCGGCAAACCCCGCCCGCAGTCAGCGAGACCGCTCAACCGGAACTGCAAGTTGTCGAGCAGCCAAATCCCGAGCCAGCGCCGGTTCGCAAATTGCGATTGGGAGTCACCCCTGCCGGCGGCGCCTTTGATGATATGGGACGCTTGCTCGACTCGTTAGGCGAGGGCTACCGGTATCAGGCGTTTCCGTTGGACGACTTGCGCAATCGCAACAAAATGTCGGAACTGGACGTGATCTTCCTGACTTGCTCCGGCGTGCCGACCGCTTGGCTGGGAAAAAAAATCGGGCAGGGGGAGCGAGCCGGAACCGACGTTTACGAGCCTAACGAAAAGGTGCTGCACGAGGTCTCGCAGAGCCTCAAAGAATTCGTCCGCCGTGGCGGAACGCTGTACGCTTCCGATTTGCACTACAAGCTCATTGCGCCGGCGTTCGAGGAATTCGCAACGCCGACCAAAGCGGCCGTCGGCAAGCCGCAAGACATCAGCGCCCAAGTCGTCGATCCCGGCCTGCGCGAGTTGGTCGGCAGCGAAATGCCCCTGCACTTCGATCAGCCGGGCTGGTTTCCCGCCGCTTTCGCAGGCGAAAAGCTCGTTACGTATCTGCGCGGCAAGTATCAGCCGGAAGAAGGCGAGGCACGAGAGTCGGCCTTCCTCGTCAAGTTCCCTTATCACGACGGAACGGTGATTTTCACCTCGTTCCACAACGAAAAGCAGAATAGCAAAACGGAACTGGAGCTGCTGCGCTATCTGGTGTTCTCGGCGGTTACCGCCGAAGAAGAAACGCGCGTTCAGCGCACCATGGTGCGCGGCGGCTTCGCCCCGACCAAGCAAAACTTGTTTAGCGCATCCGCAGATCAGCCGTCGGCGACCACAGTTTACCATGCCGAGGAAGCAGGACATCTTCAGTTTGTGCTTGCCTTCCAGGCCCTTGGCGCTCGACTTAAACTCACGCTCGAATCGCCTGACGGAAAGAAACTAGAGCAGGAAGGGACCTCCACCTTCACCATCGACGTGCCGGCCGCTGCCGCGGGCGACTGGAAATATACCGTAACGGCAATAAAACTTCCGAACGAAAACTTCCCTTTCACCGTAACGGTGGGCAGGAAATAGGGGCAGCGCCGCAGTAAGCCGCTATCGGAAGGCGGCACACGCTCATCGCTTTTTGCGATGCTGGCATCGTTGATGCCGCATCTCTGGCAAGTTCGGCGGCAGTTCCCAATCCCAGCATGCATTGCTCTCGGCGACGTCCTGGATTGCGCAGGCTCGCCAGGCTGCCGCACTTTTGTTTAGGTAGAGAAACCTTGCCGTTTATGCCGATAAAGGCGGCAGAAATAACCGGATGCGACCAGATACTGCTGATTCGCCGCAATGCTGCGGCCGGTCAAGGCTTGAAAACAAGAGACCCGATCCAAGTTTCCGTGACACAGACGAACCGTTTACTTCTCGCTTGCCTTTGCCTGTGGTTCTCCGCGGGTTGCGTTTATTTGCCGCAAATCTCGCGGCAAGCGACGGTTCATAACCCATTCCCTCAACTTCAAAAAGTAGCCGTCGCTCCCTTTTTCAATTTGAGCACGGAGCCGACCGTCGACGGGCGACATGTGGCGTTGGCCTATTTTAACGAGCTGCAGAATGTGCCAGGATTTGAGGTAATTCCAATCGGGGTCGTTGAAAAAGCCCTGGAAGCCCATCAGCTTTCGCTGAGCGGTCCGGCAGAGGCAAGACAGTTAGCCCAGGCATTAGGGGTCGACGCCGTGGTGGTTGGCGCCGTGACGGACTTCAACCCCTACTATCCGCCTCGATTCGCGCTCCAAGTCGAATGGTATGCCGCCAATCCATGCTTCCATCCCATTCCCCCTGGTTATGGATTGCCCTGGGGAACCCCGTCGGAAGATGAGATCCCTGGACCGCTCATCTTCGAGGCGGAAATGGCGCTAGCACGAGCGCAAATGAAAACCCAGACGCCCCGATACCCCAAATCCGCGCTGCTGTTGCCGATGCCGGGGCAAGATGGAGAAAGGCTGCCGCCCCATGCTGATCCCGGACTGCGACTTCCCGGCGAGTTGTCGCCACAACCGGAAGTCGGCAATCCGCGGGCCGGCGAGCAGGTGTCGCATCAGGCCGCTCTGCCAGGCAATGTAACCAACGGATCAGCCGTTGTAACTGCGTCTGCCGCCCGCGGTTTACCAGCCGATTGGCCTGACCCACGCGGTCTAGCCCCACCCGGGCCGACGACCGAGCCGCCGGCTTGCCAACCGAGCGACGATCCCGTGTTGCGCCACACCAAGACCTACAACGGGCACGACCCCGATGTCACGGCGGCGCTAGCTAGTTACGTCTATTTCCGCGACGACGCCCGCTATGGCGGATGGCAGGCTTATTTGCAACGCAGCGACGATTTCATCCGCTTTTGTTGTCACATGCACATCTCAGAGATGCTTACGGCGCGCGGCGGCGCTGGCGAAACGCGAGTGGTGTGGCGATGGCCTGTCGTCCGATAACACCACTGGGTCGCGGGAGGGCATTCAGCACGGATCGTTGTCCGTCCCCCGCGCCAAATCGCCAGGCATCGTCGGAAGGAGGATACTGACCGTGCCACAAGATATTAACGTTCTGGCCTTAGTCAAAGGCGCCGAACGCTACGTGTTTCTTTATGATGACGCCAGCCGTGCGGAAACGCTACGAGTGCTGGGTCGGTACGCTTCGAATCCGGAACTGAGCTTTACCTGGTACGACGCCGCAGTGCTCAGTCAGAAAATCCGTCAGGAAGCGCCCAGGCCCGAGCCGGCGCGCGCTCGCCGGTTCGATCTGCCGCTGCCGACTGACTCGGATGAAATCCTCTAATGTCACTGCGCCGCTCGAAACGGCGATCGCCCGCTTCCTGCAGTACTTGAAAGTCGAGCGCAATAGCTCGACTTACACGATCAAAAGCTATCGTGAAGATCTCGAAGCGCTGACGGCATATTTTTGCGAACGGTATGGCCAGCCGCCTGCACCGGAGGAGATCGCCACGCTCGACTTGCGCGGTTATCTGTCCGGTCTGCACGAGCAGGGTCTGGCGAAGGCGACGATTGCGCGGCGCCTGGCATCGATGCGCAGCTTCTTCCGCTTCGGGCAACGCGAAGGTTGGTCCAAAACGAACCCGGCGAAGCCGCTCCGCAATCCGCGGAAGAGCCGATCGCTGCCCCATTTCCTTTCCTCCGATGAGCTAGGGCGGCTGCTGGAAGCGCCCCCCGCGAATGAAACGCTCGGACTCCGCGATCGTGCCATTCTGGAAGTGCTTTATTCGGCCGGATTGCGCGTCAGCGAATTGGTTGGTTTGAACGAAGGAGATATTGATCTTGCCGCGGGGATTGTGCGAGTGCGCGGCAAAGGCAAACGAGAGCGGCTCTCGCCGATTGGGTCGTTTGCCGGACAAGCGGTTAAGAAATGGCTCCGCGTTCGCCGCGTCAGTCCGCGCGAACCGGAAGGGCGAAATGCACCGCTCTTCGTTAACCGCTCCGGCCGCAGGCTTACGACGCGCAGCGTCGGCCGGATGCTCGAGAAATATCTGGCGTTGACGGGTCTCGATCGTCGTACGACTCCCCACACGCTCCGCCACAGCTTCGCCACGCACTTGCTTGACGGCGGCGCGGACATCCGCAGCGTGCAGGAGCTATTAGGCCACAAAAGCCTGGTGACGACGCAGATTTACACGCACGTCAGCACCGCCAATCTGCGCGCCGCGTATGAAAAAGCGCATCCGCGGGCGAATTGACTTCGAGGTTGGGCCGGCGCTAAGCGCTCGCTGGCGGGAAAAGATTCTGCACGCAGCAAGTAAATCCTGGCACAAGATCGCCGGCGTCGAGCACTTCAGACGCCGCAAAAACTTTTGGCGTTCCAGTCGAACGATGAACCGTTATTGTGCGTTGCCGCGGATCGACCACCCATACTTCCCGCGCTCCATAGGCGAGCCAAGTCTGTGTTTTGGCGGCCACTTCGCGTGTGGCATCCGCAGGCGAAGTCACTTCGACCGCCAGATCAGGCGCGCCGGGCCAGTATGTCTTGGGTATGCCTGTCACGGCGATTCGGTCGGACTGCACAAAAGCCACATCGGGCGCGAGAACGGTGTCCGGGTTGCGATCAAGTTGAAATCCCGTTTCGGCGCCAAAGACGACGCCTAGCCCATGGGCTTTGACGTGCGATGCAAGGCGCATCGCCAGTTCCATAGTCACCGCCCCATGCTCGCTGCCCGCCGGGCTCATGCAACGAAGCTCGCCTCGCACCAGTTCGTATCGAGATTTGCCGGACGGCAAGTGAAATAATTCGTCCGCCGTCACCAACTGCGATGAAGTTGCCATACGAACCGCCGAACTCCGCCCGCCGAGCATCCTTAGCGCTCAAGAAGCGTAATTAGACGAGGCCCTTCCGCACCGCCCAGACGGCTGCTTGGGTGCGGTCAGTCGCGTCAATCTTGCGCAGCAAATGTTGGACGTGCTCTTTAACCGTCTCGATGCTGATGGAAAGCGAGCGGCCAATTTCCTTATTGCTCAAGCCTAATGCCAAATGCCGCAGCACTTGCGTTTCTCGCTGAGTCAATGAAACGTCAGCATCTTCCTGCTTTTGACGCGTTGCCATAGCGCCAGCCACGCGACGCAGTTCGCCAAAGCTGGACGGAGCTTCGCCTGCCGCGACGGCGTTAATCGCGCCGAGCAACTGCTCGCGAGTCGTGTCCTTCAACAAGTAGTCGCTAGCGCCTAGCGCGTTCGCTCTCGCAATGTAGGTAGGGTTGTCGTAGGTCGACAGCATAATGACGCGACACTGCGGCAATGCCTGATGGATTTCTTCCAGAGCGGTCAAACCGTCTCCTTCCGTCATGCGAATGTCGAGCAGCACGACGTCGGGTTGGACTTCCTGGGCGATTTTCACCGCCTCGCTCCCGCTCGAAGCCATACCAACTACTTCCAGGTCCGGTCCCTCCAGAAGACTTGCGATTCCCGTTCGCACGACCTCATGGTCATCGACGATCAATAAACGAGTTGCCATAAACATCCCTCAACCTTTCCGGCGGTCTGGCCCAAAACCGTCCCTCTAATGACTAGGTTATACGCCGCCCGCCGGACGGACAACCGCCAAAGGCGGCGCCGGCGTCAAATTGTGCCCAGCCGAGGGAATTCTCGATAAACTCGGCACGCCGTGCGCGA
>JAICIG010000032.1 GCA_025924495.1 Pirellulales bacterium
CGGAAGAAATGGCCGACGAAGACAAAGACCAGTAGCATTAATGCGGCGCTGCAGGGTAGGGCTGCTGATCGCTTGGATCTGTCTCTTGCCCATGGTCCCGGCGCCTCTTCTGGCCGCATTCCGCTGTGGCTATATTAGCGCGTCGCTGAAGTGCGCTGCCACTGAGCGCTTGCCATTGCTGCGGCTGCTCTACACGGCGCCGGGCGTGCAAATCGCGCGATTTTGTAGCCGGGCGATCTTTGGCTGAGACGGAGCTTCGATCGGACGAAAGAACTTTTCTTTTTGATATGCGAGTGTGACCAGCGAGATGGAATCTCCCCGGATTGAACGAGCCTTAATCAGCGTCAGCGATAAGTCGGGCCTGGCCGCTTTGGCCCGCGGATTATCGGCCGCGGGAATCGAACTCTACAGCACCGGGGGAACGCGTCGTTTCCTTGAAAGCGAAGGCCTTGCCGTGCAGGATGTCGCCGCCTACACAGGCTTTCCCGAAATGATGGACGGTCGGGTGAAAACGCTGCACCCCAAAGTGCATGGCGGCATTCTCTGTCGTCGCGATCATCCGCAAGATATGGCCGCGCTCAAGACGCATGGCATTGCCAGCTTCGAGTTGGTGGTCGTCAACCTCTACCCCTTTGCCGCTATGGTGGCGCGGCCTGACGCGGCCGACGAAGAGGTCATTGAACAAATTGATATCGGCGGCCCCTCGCTGGTGCGGGCGGCGGCCAAAAACCACGCCTTCGTGACCGTTGCGACGAGCGCTTCCCAATACGCCGCCATCCTGCAGCAGGTTTCGGCTTCGGGTTGCACCAGCTACGAATTACGTCGAGAACTGGCTGGCGCCGCGTTTGCCCACACTGCCGCTTACGACACGGCGATCGCCGAATACTTCGCTCGCTCGGCGAGTCGAGAGACGTTTCGCGAACACTGGCGGTTGGATCTCCAGCATAAAGAAACGCTGCGCTATGGCGAGAACCCGCATCAGCGCGCCGCATTGTATGCCGAGCCGGGGGCCTGCGGCGCCAATCTGGTTTCGGCCAGGCAGCTCAACGGCAAAGAGCTATCCTACAATAACCTGCTCGATCTCGACAGCGCGCTAGCCATCGTCCGCAGCCTGCCCGAATCGGCCGCGGTCGTCATCAAACACAATAATCCCTGCGGGGCTGCATCGTCCGGCGAACTTGCCTTGGCCGCGCGCCGAGCGCTTGATGGCGATCCCGTGAGTGCCTTTGGCTCGGTGCTGGGTTTCAATCGCGAGGTCGACGCCGCAACCGCTGAAGTGCTGGTTGAGCCGGGTCGGTTCATCGAGGCGATCGTCGCCCCGGCCTTCGCGCCGAGCGCTCTCGAAGTGCTGACGACCAGGCCGAAATGGAAAGCCAACGTGCGCTTGATGGAGGTCGGCGAGATCGAAGCCGAAACGCCGCGTTGGGACTACCGACGCCTGGTTGGCGGCATGTTGGTTCAAGAAGCTGACAACCGGCCCGACCCGGAAAACGAGTGGCAAGTGGTCAGCGGTCGAAAGCCGACCGATGCCGAAATGAACGATCTCCGCTTTGCCTGGGCCGTCGTTCGGCATGTCAAATCGAACGCGATCGTACTGGCCAAGGATCGCGTCTTGTTAGGAGCCGGGGCCGGTCAGATGAGCCGCGTGGACTCAGTTCAAATCGCCCTCGGCAAAGCGGGCGAGAAGGCCGCCGGCGCGGCGCTCGGTTCCGACGCCTTTTTCCCCTTCGCTGACTCGATTCAGGCGGCCGCTCGCGCCGGCGTCAAGGCGATCATCCAGCCCGGCGGATCGCGCAACGACGGCGAGGTGATCGCGGCCTGCGACGAGCATGGTTTGGCGATGATTTTCACGGGGCGACGGCACTTCAAACACTAAATGAGCAACATCCTCGACCAGATCGTCGCTACGAAACGTCGCGAGATCGCCGCCGCCCGCGCCGATCGATCCGAAGCGGCGCTAGTGGACGCCTTGTCGTCGGCTCCTCCCGTGCGAGATTTCTTCGCCGCCTTGGCGCAGCCGGGGCGGATCCGCCTGATCGCGGAGGTCAAGAAAGCGAGCCCGTCGAAAGGCGTGATTCGCGCCGACTTCCAGCCCGTGGAAATCGCCCGCATCTACGAAGAACATGGGGCGACGTGCCTGAGCGTGTTGACGGACGAGAAGTACTTTCAAGGCAGTCTCGAGTATCTGCGGCAAATTCGCGCCGGGACCGGTTTGCCAATATTGCGCAAGGACTTCATCCTCGATCGCTACCAGCTGCTCGAAGCGCGCGCCGCCGGCGCCGATGCCGTGTTGCTGATCGCCGAATGTCTTGATGATTGTCGGCTGCGGGCGCTGCACAACGATGCGCTTGAGCTCGGCCTGACGCCGCTCGTGGAGCTGTACGAGCCCGCCAATCTGCCCCGCGTGCTGGAAGCCGGCGCGACGCTGATTGGCGTGAACAACCGCGATCTACGGACTTTTCAGGTCGATCTGGGACACACCTTGCGGATGCGAGCCCAGATTCCCGAAAACTGTCTGCTGGTCGGCGAGAGCGGCATTCGCACGCGGGCCGACGTCGAGCGGCTCGAGGCCGCCGGCGTTGATGCCATGCTCGTCGGCGAAAGCCTGATGGCCCAAGCCGACATCGGCGCCGCCGTCGACGAGCTGCTTGGCAGGGGATTGAAGCCTGGCGATTAGGATTGGCAATTAAAGAAGAATTGCATCGGTCCGACTCAAAGGCCGATTTCCATCCTTCAATATGATTCGGCGTTGCTGAAATCGTACTCGTCGCGAGCGAGGTTCTCGAACCGCGTATAGTCCTGGAGCCATGCGAGCTTGATGTCCCCTGTCGGTCCGTTGCGCTGTTTGGCAAGGATGATGTCGGCCTGGCCGGCGACGCGCGCCTTGTCTTCTTCGCTGTTCATGTAGTATTCATCGCGGTGGACGAACATTACGACGTCGGCGTCCTGCTCGATCGCGCCGCTCTCGCGCAAGTGGCTCAAGCGAGGCCGGTTGTCTTTTGAAACTTCAGCCTGGCGGTTGAGCTGCGCCAGACAGAGCACAGGCACCTTCAATTCGCGCGCCAGGCCCTTCAATCGGCGCGCGATTTTGGCCACTTGCTCCTGACGCGGATCGCGAGGATTATCCGGCTCGATCAATTGCAAGTAGTCGATTACGACCATGGCCAGGTTTTCACGGCGTTTCAGCCGCCGGGCCGTGGCGGCGATTTCGGTCATCGTACGGCTGGGCGTATCGTCGATGAATAACGGCGCCGTGCTCATCTTGGTCGAGGCCGTCACTAATTTGGAGCGATCGGCGGCGGAGATGAAGCCGTTGCGCAGCTTATGACCGTTGATTCGCCCATAGGCGCAGAGCATGCGCTCGGCCAGTTCCAGCCGCGACATTTCCAGGCTGACGAACAGCACCGTCCGTCCCAGTTCGATCGCCACATGCTCGGCAATATTACTCGAAAACGCGGTTTTGCCCATACTTGGTCGAGCCGCCAGAATCAGCAGCTCGCCCTCGTGCATGCCTCCGGTCATACCATCCAGATCGGTGTAGCCGGTTGACATGCCGCCGACTCCGCCCCCTTTTTCCAAACGGGCGTCGATGCGCGTCAGCGCCTCGTGCAGCACGTCTTGCAGCGCGGCCAATTCGCCCGCGCCTTGGTCCTCGAGAATCCGGAACACCCGCTCTTCCGCACGGGAAAGCAGTTCGCGACTCTCCAAGGATTGATCGTAGGCGTCGCGAAGAATCTCCGTGCTGGCGTGAATCAACGACCGCAACGTAGCTTTGTCGCGGACGATTTGTCCGTAATACACGGCGTTCGCGGCAGTCGGCACCGCATCGGCCACTTCGGCCAGATAGGCCAGGCCGCCGATCGCCTCGAGGTCGCCCGACTTCTTCAGCCGTTCGTGCAACAACGTGGCGTCGATCCGCAGACCGTCATTGTGCATCGCCAACAAGTGGTTGTAGAGCACCTGATGATGAGGCGAATAGAAGTCGGCCGGCTTGAGCAGCAGAGCGACCTCGTCGCAGAGTTCCGGATCCAGCAGCAGGCTTCCCAGCACGCCCCGTTCGGCTTCCAAGTTTTGCGGCGGAGCACGCTCGAACAACTCAGACGAGGCCCGCGCCGGAGCGGGCCGATCGTCGATTCGCTGGAAAGTAGCCATCGGCCTGGAAACCTCCATGTATGCTGCTGGCGCGCCCGCATGACGCCGCATGTTGTTCTACCATGGCGCGGGGAAATGCGGAAACGGCCATAGCCAAAAGTAAAAAGCCAGGAACCACAACTTGCTGGCGGCTCCTGGCTTTGTGAACTGCGAAGGATTACAGACGCCCAAGCGAACGGCGTTACGCTGGCGACTGCAATCAAGGCGGCTAGCCCTTTTTCGGCTCCGGCGGCGACGCCGATTTGGCTTCTGCGGGCTTCTTGGGTTCGGGCGTTTCCTCGCCGACCGTTGGCACGACCCAGACTTTCAGCTCGGCCTCAATTTCGTGGCCCAGATGGATCAGTACGGTGTACAGACCCAGTTCCTTGAGCGGACCGCGGAGCCGAACCTGGTCGGTGGTGATTGTGATGTCGGCCTTCTTGAGCGCGTTGACGATGTCGTTGGCGCCGACCGAACCGTAAAGATGGCCTTCGTCGTTGGCGTTGGCCTCGATCGTCACGCTCTGGCGGCCCAGCTCTTCGGCCTGGGTCCGCAACCCGGCCAGTCGAGAGTTCTGAATCTCTTGCAGCCGAGCGCGGTGCTTCTCGATCATCCGCTTGTGATGGTCGGTGGCGAGCGCCGCCAGTCCCTGCGGCAAGAGGTAGTTGCGAGCGAAGCCCGGTTTGACCGAGACCACATCTCCCTGCTTGCCGAGATGATCGACGGATTGAATCAGCATCAGCTCGATTCCGCCGTGGGGACCGCGCGGCAACCGCTTGCTGGCGCGATGGGCCTTCCGCTTTTGAGCCTGGTCTAATTTATTACTAAGCTTGGGCATGACGAGTTTCCAACTAATGCTATGGTCCGATTGATTCCGCAACGGCATCGCTCGCCGTCGCTGATTTCATTCAAGCAGGCGACAGACCTGCTGATTTCACTGACTTAAAACGGGATGTCATCGTCTTGCTGACCGCCCGAGGGCGATCCGCTCGGCTCTCCGTAATGATCCGAAGAGCCGCCGAACTCTGATTCATCAAAGGCCGGCGCGCCGCGGCCGCCGCCTGCAGTTCTGGCTCCGCCGCCACCCCCGCCGGGTCCGCCGCCTCCGCCCGACTTGCCGCCCAGCAACTGCATCCGCTCGCCGACCACGCGAAGTTTGGAGCGTTTCTGGCCTTCTTTATCCTGCCATTGATCGAGCTTGAGTCTGCCTTCGATCAAGATCGGAGAACCTTTGCTGCAATATTCGGTGGCCACTTCGGCCGTGCGTCCCCAGAGCGTGATGTCGACGAAGGTCGTTTCGTCGACCCATTCGCCGTTGGCTCCTTTTCGCCGGTCGTTGACGGCCAGGCCGATCTCAGTCACCGCGGTGCCGCTCGGGGTGTAACGCAACTCGGGATCCCGCGTCAGATTGCCGAGCAAGATCACTCGATTAAAGCTGGCCATAGTCCCCCCTCGCTTCTTCGTGGCGACGACGATTAATTATTCAGTTCTGCGACTTCTTCTTCACCCTCGATAATGACCGGTTCAGGTTTGGCCGGTTCGGGGCGACGGCTCCTGGCAAGATCGGCGCCTGCGCTCTGGGCGTGGCTCACCAAGGCATCGACAATTCGCGGGTCGACTTTCAGCGTCAACGAACGCAAGATGCTGTCGCTCAACTGAAACTCGCGCTCGAGCGTCACCAACTGCCGGCTGTCAAGCTTGAAATAGGTCAGCCAGTAGGTGCCTTTGCGCTGCCCGTTGATCGGATAGGCGAGGCGACGTTCTTCCCATAATCGGCTCACGAGCACTTCGCCGCCTAACTTGGCGACGACCTCGGCGATCTGCCCGGAAACTCCGACCGGATCGCGGCCGTAACGATTGGAATCGAAAATAAACAAGCCTTCGTAGACGTTTTGCGCCAAGAGTTCACTCCTCGTACTTTTGCGATCCGTAGTCTGCTTTTGTAAGCTTTGAATGTATTGTGTTGAATCAAGCGTTGAATCGGTTCATGCAGGCTTCGACCCCTTCGCGAGCCCACACGATCACGGCGTCAGTCGCTCGCCAGACCGCCGCATCAACCTCGCTCCGTTCCGCTTTGCTGAACTTCCCGAGCACGTAGTCGGCCGCGTCCCAGCCTTGGGGCGGCTGACCGATGCCGATCCGCAGCCGGGCGAAATCTTCGCCGCCCAAGCAACGGATAATGTCATCCAGGCCCTTTTGCCCCCCCGACGAGCCTTTGGCTCGAAAGCGGAGCTTAGCCAGCGGGAGATTGAGATCGTCGCAGACGACCAGCAAATCCCGATTGGCCAACTTATAAAAATCGCGAGCCTGCACGACGCTCGTGCCGCTCTTGTTCATGAACGTGTGCGGACAAAGCAACACGGCCCGCTCACCGTTCAAATTCGCGTCGGCGACCTCGCCCTGAAAGTTCGACCGGCTGCCGCCGCTGCTGTGCAACCGAGCCAGTTCCGCAATCACCTCAAAACCGACATTGTGCCGCGTCTGCTGGTATTTGCGGCCGGGATTGCCCAGTCCAACGACCAATTTCATGGGCTCGCCAGCCTTACTCCTCCTCTTCCTCTTCCGCCTTGCGGCCGATCACTTCGGGCTCGGCGCCCTCGGCAGATACTTCTTCTTCTGCCTCGGCCTTCGGCTCGGCGCACTGCACGATCAGCGTCTCCGGATCGGAGAGCAGCGTTACGCCCGGCGGCAACTCGATGTCGCCTGCCGTCAGAGTATCGCCCAATTTCAAGTCATTGATGCTCAAGTGCAGTTTGTCCGGCATCGAGGTCACCAGGCATTCGGCGGAAACTTCGTGCACCAACTGCGTCACGACGCCGCCGTCTCTGACGCCCGGCGCCTCACCGCGCAAATCAATCGTCAGTTCGACCTCGACCTTTTCGTCGGCCGAGACGCGGGTGAAATCAACGTGCAGCACTTCCAGGCCGTAGGTGTCCCATTGAAGCTCGCGAATAAAAGCCTTCTCCGTAACCGCGCCCGTCAAGTCGACGACGCGAGCGCCGTGGCGGACCACCGCCTGCACCTGGTCGGCCGGGGCCGATAGGCTCATGTTTTGTTCGCCATGTCCGTACAGCACCACAGGCACTTTTCCTGCATCACGAAGACGCCGAGCGTTCCGCTTGCCCAGACTGTCGCGCCGCTCGACCTTCAACACTTCCGACATGACCTATCCTTAATGCCTGTTATTACTTGCAGGTGCGTATTACAGCGCCTCGCGGCCTGCTTCCGCCACCAGACGCCTATTCTCGATATTTCGAATCTCGCTATTTTGCCCGAATCGATCGCGATTGCAACCCCATTCGCCCATGAAATTGGCGTTTGAGAACTGCCAGAATCACCGTTTGGTGAACCATCCGTGGCGTTCAATGGGTCGGGTTGACCGCCGACAATAACGTAAGCAGGATGCCAAACCGGTTGAATCACGAATCCTGGCAATTGGCGTCGTTTAGCGAAAATTGGCAGACCGGAGGCGGACCGCCTCGGTCTGGGCTGCGGCTAGTCGGAGGTAAGCCACTCGTAACTCCAGAACGGATTACCGCACTGCGGGCATTTCTCCTCATTGGCCAGCACGCGACCGTGGCAGCTAGGACAATCGTGGATGCCCGGCAAGATGGCAATCTGTCGCTTTCGAGCCGCTTCGGCGGCAACGTGGTCGCCAAATGCCAGCGAGGTCGCCGCGGATACCGCTAAGGGAAAAAGCCGGTAGATGACGAGCGGAGCATGCCCCGCTTCCGGCAAGCTGCGTTCCAGGATTTGGGCGAACGCCCGTCGCCGATTGTCGGCCGACCTGGCCAGATAATAAGAAAAGCGGTTCGCCACTGCGGCATTTTGGCAGGCGTCCCCCAGGCGAAGCCGCGCGAGCCAGTCCAAATAGCCACTGCCGCTTGCTTGCAGATAGTTCATATCCGCGACGGTCGCGGCCGACTCGGCGATTTGATACAGCTCGATTTCGTTTCGCCCGAGTTCGGGTTGCCTGAGCGCAGCGGCCGACACGAGCATTGAGTCGAGGCCGATTCTTTGCTCGACGTCTCCATGCACTCGAGTGTAGAGCAGATCGCGAAGAGCGCTGAGTCCATCGGCCAGCGAATTAACTACCTGCGCGCCATCCTGGCGCTGGAACTGTCGATCAAACTCCGCCGCCGCCGTGGCGCGCCGTTGAACCCGTTCGTCCTGGCCCGTCTTTTCCTCTTGACCGCCGGTTTCGCGTTGCTCGGCGCCCATCGATTGCTCGCTCGTTTGCTGAAATGCCAGCCTGTATCTCGTTCCCTGCCTCTTCAACAATAATTGGTTGCCGCGGCGAATGCCAGCAATCGGGTCTTCCACGAGCGCCGGACCCTATGGCGCCATCGCGCTCAGCGCCGCCTGGGTTCCCTTTCGCCAGAGCACTCGGCTGCAGAATGTGTCAGCGATGGCTTAGTGCGCGTCGGAGGATGCGAGGAAATGCCGGCTGGTTTACCAGCAGAATTCGGCTCTATAAGGGCCGCATTCACTAGAGGGCCGCCTACCGTTGCTCGAGTTGGCCAGGCTGCAGTACGAGCTGGCAAACGACTTTTGCCGCGGCAGGAGTCGCCAAGGGAATCGTCGCAGATGGCGACAATGTCGGCCTTGTGGGGGCCTCAGCCGGCGACGGTTTCTTCGCCCGCGCTGATGCCGCGCAGTTGCAGGAACTGCTCGCGGTTGATGACGGTGTCCATGCCTTTGAAATCAATGGCATGGTCGGTGGCCATCGTGAACAGTTCCGCCCGGTTAGGGCTCAACCCGGTACGATGCAGGTTGCGATAGACCTGGAAAAAGGTCAGCATCAATGCGGTCTCGGCCGCTTTGGCGTCGCCATCGAGATAGCCAAGCAAGAACTTCTGCACTTCGTCGCTGTGTGCTGCGAAGCACTCTTGGAAAGCGCGGTTAGCAACTCTTCGCTTCTGGCATGCCAGTTCGTGCTCGTGGCTCTTCATGGCCGTCTTTCTGAAAACTCACTTCATGCTGTTCGGCAGCGCACAGAAAGCCTAGGGCGCTTGCGCGTCGAGTCAAACGCGCGATGAGTTAAGACGCTTCACGGCATTTCCGCAATGCATTCTGGCTGTGCCAATGGCGGGCGCTTGCCGTCACATCCGTCATAACCGCGCTGATTACGAGCCGCGTCTCGCCACGGCACGCCGGCGGGTTGCCGAACGGCAGGCTGGTTCTAATTGCGATATGCCGCGTGGCACTGCTTGCAGGCATTTTGCAGTTGCTGGAAACTGCGCGTCGCATGCGTTTTATCGTCTCCTCGCAGTGCCGCTTCCAAGTCGCGCGAGCCGGCTTCGGCTGCCGAAAGCCACTCCTTGAACCGCGCGTCGTGTTTACTGGAAAGCAATCGTGAGGCTTCATGGAATTGCTCGCGGACAAGCGTGGCTTGTGCGGCGGGCGCCAGGTCGGGGTGATTCGGCGGGATGCTCCAATCGGCCTGCTGCGATAGCTTCAATTCGTCGAACGCGCGATCAATCTGGGCCATCGCTGCAGGCAGCGAATCGACCTCCGCGATTTCTTTTAAAGCAGGCGGCCGGGCGTCGCTAGGCGGAGGACAATAAGCGGCGACATCGCGCCACAGGCCAGGATACTCCTTGCCTGTGCCGGCCCGCTCCAAGATGTTTAGCGCCTCACGACCATCGGCGGCCCCAGAGGCAATGCACGCCACGGCCGCCGCAGCCGGACCGCGATGTTGGCCATGATGGCAGTGCACATAGATCGGCGCCTTGGCCTCGCGCACGACACGCGCCAAGGCGGCGCCGGCCTCTCTGGTCACACCGTCGTATCCGATCGGAATATGGACATAACGCAACCCATGCTTGTGGGCTGTCACTACATCCGGTCGAGCGCCATCCACGCTGACAATCGTCTTTACGCCAAGGGCGCGAAGGCTCTCGAAGGCTTCATCGTCATCCGGTTCGGCGCCCGAATAAATCTTGTCAGTCACCGTAATCAGGTTGTGTTTCGCGGGATAATCTTTTGTTGTCGGACCGTTGCGACGAGGAACGCCGCCGTCTTTCTCCTGGCCATGACTCGCAGTCGCTATGCAGAGCACGAACGAGCTGACAGCGAGCAACAGCGTTAAACGGCGGTACTGGAATTGGATAGTCAAGACGAGACCCTCAATGATCTCTCTGGGCGTCGCATCAGCCGCCCCAGTTAGTTTGTCATTAATCATAATTCTACTGCGGCGCGCTCTCAAAGCGCTGGTGGCAGTCGTTCTGCCAAACTTCGGCGCACGAGCAGCGACGAACGGTCAATTTGCTTGCTAGACGCCTTGAGCGCCTTTAGACTTCGCTGCTGTGAGCAACCCCTACGAGTCACCCGTCGAATCGGCCGTTGCGACGCCTGCGCCGGTAGAGCTAAGCAGATACGGAGTTCTCGCCTTCCTCTGCAGCCTGGCGTTCATTCTTTATCTGGATCGCGTCTGTATTGGCAAAGCCGTCAAGCCGATTTGCGATGACTTGGGGCTCAGCCTCAGCCAAATGGGAGACGTCCTCGGGGCGTTCGTCGTGGCCTACGGGTTGTTCGAAGTGCCCACCGGACACTGGGGCGATCGTTACGGCTCGCGCGGCGTGCTGACGCGAATTGTAATCTGGTGGTCGGCCTTCACCATCTTGACCGGCGCGGCGACAGGATACTGGGTGTTGATCGGCACTCGCTTCCTATTTGGCGCTGGGGAAGCGGGCGCCTATCCGAACGTCGCGCGCGTGCTGGCTCGCTGGTTTCCGGCGGAGCAAAGAGCTTCGGCACAGGGACTCGTGATCACTTCGGCGCAATTCGGCGGGGCGGTATCGCCGGCCTTGGCCGCCTATCTGATCGAGTACGCAGGTTGGCGTTCGGCATTCGCCATTTTCGGCTCACTCGGCATTATTTGGGCCGCAGCCTTTTACTACTGGTTCCGCGACGATCCGCCGCGGCTTGCGGCGACAGACGACGCTGCGTCCAGCTTGGCACACGACGATCGAACGGAATTCTCCGAGCCGAAGTCACATCCTCCCATCCCGTGGTCGCTGGTGCTGACCAGTGCAAATATATGGCTGCTCGGTTTAATCAATACCTGCGCGTCGTTCGTGTCGTACATGTTCATGCAGTGGTATCCGACCTATTTGGAAAAGGCCCGCGGCGCCGGAGCCATCGAGGCCGGTTGGTACGCTTCGCTCGTGTTGGGCGGCGGAGCGGTGGGGGCCTTGTGCGGCGGATTCATCGTCGATTGGCTGGTGCGCAACAGTCCGGATCGGCGTTGGGCTTATTCGGGGTACGGAGCGGCCGCACTCGGCTTGGCGGCAGCGGCCATGCTTGCCAGCGTGCTGTGCGATTCGCTCCCTGTCAGCAGCCTGCTGGCGACTCTGGCCTGCATGTCGGCTCTTTCGCACCAAGCCAGTTGGTGGAGCGTTACGACAGAGATCAGCGGCAAGCACTTAGGCGCTTTGTTCGGCTTGATGAACTCGCTGGGCGTGCCGGGCGCCTTGATTTCAACCACCTTTCTCGGCCGCTTCGTCGACTGGATGGGCAAACGCGGCTTCACGGCGCGCGCCCAATGGGATCCGGCCTTTTACATTTATGCGGGCGTTTTGCTATTAGGCGCCGGCTGTTACATGCTGGTCAACTGCCGGCGATCGGCAGTGGAACAAGCATCGTAGCGCCAAGATTCACTCCGCGGAGCGTTGTTACGATTCTCTGGGTTAGCGCTGAGCGGCCAATTCCGCTTCCGCCGCTAGAATCGGCTCGAGCATGCGGCGCGCTTCGTCCTGCTCGGCCGTGGTCAGCCGGCGATTGGGCGGCCGTGGCGGCCCGACGTCGTGCCCTTTGAGCGTCAGGCAGTATTTCAACAGGCTGATGTTGTAAGAGTCGCCGTCGCGAGCGCGAAAATCTTCGATCGGACGAATCAGTTTCAACAGACGCATCGCCTCGGCGTAATTGCTGCTCGATAAGGCGCGAAACATCGCCAGCGTCAGCCGCGGACACAAATTGCCAGCGCCCGTGGTGTAGCCAGTCGCTCCTGCGAGCATAAAAAATGGCGCATAGCGCTCGGCGGTGCCGCAGTACAATCCCAGCCGTCCCGACTTGCCGCCGGCGAACTGCGCGAAGGCATTAAGATCGTTGACGGCATACTTGATGCCGACCAGTTGGCCCGCCGCGCCGCTCTCCGCCAGCAGTTTATCGCTCGGGATGGGCCCTTTCTTGTAGGCCAACAGCGGCAACGACAATTCTCCGGCCAGCACCCGCAAATAATCGGCGAAACCGGCATCGGAAAGGTAGGGATGCACGGGCGGCATGACCAGCAAGCAATCGGCCCCTGCCTCGGCAGCCCCGCGGCCAATCGTCAAAGCGTGCTCCAAGCTCAAGCCGATTGGCGTCATGACCACCGCCTCGCTCCCCAGCGCCTGCCGCACGACACGGCTGCATTCGACAATTTCCGCCGCAGTCAAAGAGTGAAATTCCCCCGTGCCTGCGGCCGGGATAAACACGCGGATGCCTGCGGCGAAGAGTTCCTTCGCCAAATTCATCAAAGCTTCGCCGTTCAGTCGTTTGCCATCAGCCGAGAAGGGAGTGAGCGGGATTAATTGCACCGTGTCGAGGCGTTTAAGATCGAGTGGCATGGCGGGATGAGGAGTGAAGGAGTAGGAAGGAGGAGATTGGCGGCTGGAATCATCTTACCGCACGGCGCGGGCAAATTCACGCGGTCGATCGAAGCCTTCTTGCCGGTCGAGCGGCTTGATTCAGTGCGGTGTGACGCGCAGCGCCGAGAGGGCGCGCCGAACCTCTTGCATGGCAGGAGACTTGGGAATCTCCGCGCCGCGCCGCAATTCGCCGAGCAGCCCTCCTAAGAGTTCGCGTTCCAGCCATTCCGCCAACCATGCGGCGCGCAGTTCGGCGTAGCGATCTTGCAGACGACGGAAGAGTCGCGCGGCAGCCTGGCTGACTCCTTCTCCCGTCACGGTCACGACGGCTTCGCCGCCGCCGGCGATCCCGCCGGCAATCGCCGCCTCGGCGGCCAGGTTGGTTGCGGTGTGGCTGACGGCCTGAGCGGCCGCGTGGCCGACGACGTCGCCGGCCACAATCCAACCGCTAACGGCGAGCGACACGGTGATCGCAGGGCGCGCTATCGCCATGACGTGATCGAACGATCGGAGCCAACTGATGGCCCGCGGATTTTCCTTGCTCCAGCGATTCAGTTCGCCGCGCAGGAATTCTCGATAATCGTCGCTCAGCGCCGGCAACTGCTCGTGCGCCATGATGACGCGCTGGAGCAACTGCTGCCGCGAGGCGCCGCCGAGCAGCTTTTCCAATCGCGGCCGTAGCGTGTCATTGCCAATTTGCGAGAGCCGATCGAGTTCGTCGAGCAGCTTTTGCACGGCCTCTAAAATCGCCTGGCGTTCGAGCGTACGGAAACTCTGCAGAGGCTCGCGATCGTTGCCGTGAAATGATTGCCAGGCGGCGCGGATCGGCCACATCACGCCCTGACCGACGGCGCGGTAAAAGCCATGAACCTGTCGCGACCAGCCGCTGCGGTTGAAATCCCACCAAGCCCGGATTTCGTCTACCAGCAACCCGGAAGGGACGACGGGCCAACTGACGCGGGCCATGTCTGCCGTGGAAAGCGTGGCCGCCGCCGAAGCGAATTCGCCGCTGGCCGTCTGCAAGCGCGTCAGATAAGCCGGCGCGCCATGGTCGGCGTCGAGCACGCGCTGGATGGCCCCGCGGAACGTGCGAATCTTGATGGCGTCGAAATGCAGGCGGGCCAGCTCTTCGCGCAAAGACGACGCTTCGCCCGGCGTCTCGCGACCGGCGGCGCCGACCGGATAAAATGGCAGCCGGAGCTGCGCAGCGGCAAATCGATCGTAAGGGAGGACGTAGACCAACTCGGGCTGAATGCCCGTTTCGCTCGTGAACGTATCGAGCCACTGCGGCCAATACTCTCGGTCCTCTTCCAGATCGCACTGATTGAAGACGACGACTGCCGGCTTATCCGCCTCGGCGGCTTTGCGAAAGAACTGTTTGACGGCGGCGTCGTTATATTTTTGCTGCGTCAGCACGGCCACCAGCACGTCGGCAGCCTGTCGGATCTGATCGGCGCGCTGCCAATTGACGGGCGCGTCGGAATCGATGTCGGGCGTGTCGAGCAATAGCAATCGCGACGGCACATTGGCGCCGACGCGCCAGAACAGGAAGTGCTCGTCGGCTTCGAGCAGGGCATCGGCTGCCGCATGCCAAGGGCGCACGGAAAAGCCGTCAAACAGCTTCTCCAGCGTTGCCTGTTCCGCAAAGCCAGGCGGCGCCAGACAGACTGGGTGCTTGGTCCCAGCCGCGAGCGGACTTACGGCGCTAGCGGTTTCGCCCGCCAGATGATTGAACACCACCGATTTGCCGATGTTCGTGCCGCCTACCACGGCCACGACCAGAAATGGCTCGGCATCGAGCTGAGCCATCAGCTTGTGCTCGAGCAGAGCGTACCATTCCTCGCCCGCCGGCGGCGCGACGCCGACCGCAGCCGCCGCATTTTCCAACGCGACGAGCGCCTGATATAGCCTTTTGACTTGTTCGGCCCAAGCGAGATAGTCGATGCTCATGAGCCCCAAAGTATAGCACGGGCAGCTTGCGCAGGCGGGGGAGCCAGCGGCGAGCCGACGTTCTCCGCGGCGCCCCTTTGCCGACCCCCGACCGTTCCGAACCGCGGTCTGGCGAACGTAGCGGGGAAGGGGAAAAAGAACTGAGTGAGCGACGCACCGCTGCCGGCGCTCTATAATGCGAGACGCATGGCGCCCGGGCGCATTCACCCGTCATTAGTTCTTCTGCAAGTTTTTGCTTTCACAAGCTTCCTGCTCCAAGGAGAGTTCTCATGTTCAAGCCCTCGACGCGGAGACATTTCTTACAGGCAGCGGCTGCCAGCGGCGCGTTTGCCGGCTGGGGAGATCTCGGCTTTCTCGGTCGCCTGCCGGCGGTGACGGCGGCCGAAGCCAAACTCAAGACGCAGATGGTTCAATTCCGGCCCGAAATCGAACCATTGGTCCGCTTGCTCGAAGACACCCCGCGCGAGAAGCTACTGGAAGAAGTGGCCGCCAAGATCCACGGCGGGACAAGCTACCCGGAAGTGCTCGCCGCGCTACTGCTCGCCGGAATTCGCAACGTGCAGCCCCGGCCGTCCGTCGGCTTTAAGTTTCACGCCGTGCTGGTCGTCAATTCGGCGCATCTCGCTAGCCTGGCTTCGCCTGATGAGCACCGCTGGCTGCCCATCTTTTGGGCGATCGACTATTTCAAAGATGCGCAGGCCCAAGACGTTCGCGAAGGGGATTGGACCATGGCCGCCGTCAACGAGTCGGCGCTGCCGTCTGCTGACAAGGCGCGCGAAGCGTTCGTGGAAGCCATGGACCAGTGGGACGAAGGCAAAGCCGACGTTGCGGCGGCGGCGCTCGCACGAACGGCCGATCGCCACGAACTCTTTAACCTGTTCAGCCGCTTTGGCTCCCGCGATTTCCGCGCCATCGGCCACAAAATCATCTATGTCTCCAATGCCTGGCGGACGCTCGAGGCGATCGGCTGGCAACATTCCGAACCTGTCTTGCGCTCGCTGGCCTATGCCATGTTGCAGCATGAGTCGGGCAATCCGGCGATGCAAGATCTGCCGGCCGACCGGCCGGGGCGAGAGAACTTGGAGCGGATTAAGAAATTCCCCGACGATTGGCAGCGCGGCGAAATTGACGAACGGGCGACTACCGATTTCCTTTCAACTTTGTACTCCGGATCGCCTGAAGATTGCTGCGGCCAGGTCGTGGAACTTCTGAATCATAAAGTCTCGCCGCAGTCAATCTGGGATGCACTATTCGTCGGGGCGGGCGAATTGCTCATGCGTCAGCCGGGCATTGTCGGCCTGCACGCCGTCACTTCGACAAACGCGCTGCACTTTGCCTATCAGGCTTCCACGGACGAGCCGAATCGGCGGTTGTTACTGTTGCAGAACGCCGCCTTCCTGCCGATGTTCCGAGGCGCTATGGAAGGGCGCGGCAAAGTGGCCGACATCAAACTGGCCGAGCTCAAGCCGGCCGACTTGACGGCGGGCGGTGCGATGGCGGTCGACCAGATTCTATCCGACGTCAGCAAAGATCCGATGGTCGCCGCCCGCGAAACGTTGACTTATCTGCGCCGGCAGTCCGACCCATCGCCGCTCGTAGATGCGGCGCGGCTGCTGGTGTTCCTGAAAGGCAACGATGCGCACGACTATAAATTCAGCTCGGCCGTGCTGGAAGATTATCAGCACTTGTCGCCGAACTGGCGAGATCGATATCTCGCCTCCAGCATGTTTCATTTGAACGGCGCCGGAGAACCCGATAATCGACTGGTGCAAAGAACTCGCGCCGCTCTGGCCGGTTAAGCGTGAAGTGACGTAACTGAATCAGTGTTGATCAACGCGCCGTTTTCGCGCAGTAACCGGCAGGCTTCGTCATACCGGTCATCCGTATGAACGGTGACGATGATCTTGCCGGCGCGAATCTCCTGCGCGAAGCGTTCGGCTTCGTCCTCGGGCAAGCCGGCCCACAGCAAGCTGCCGAGCATGCCGCCGGCCGTTGCGCCTACCACAGCGCCCGCGGCAATGGTTGCCATTACCCCGCCGACGAGCACTTCGCCGATTCCCGGCAGCAGTTCGACTGCCATGCCGGCAGCCCATAGTCCGCCCGCTCCTGCGCCCGCCAGCAGCCCGCGCAGTAAGCCCTGTTCAGCCTTGTCTTCATGTTCCGTGTGCTCGGCCGGCAATTGCGTCACTTCGACGTTGCGAGCGACGATGCCGACTTCGTTCTCGGCAAACCCCGCCGCGCGGAGTTCCTCAGTCGCTTGCTGCGCGAGCCTTAAGCGATCAAAGACGCCGACCACGATCGTGCGATGTGTGGTTGCCATGGTTTTGCTCCTTCGTTCTGGTGCGATTCCCGCCTTCGTGTTGCTGAGGTTCATCAAAGGCGTCTGGTTTCATCGTATTCTTCCGCAAGTGATCGAGCGATAATGCAAGGCGAATGCCAGTGCTGCGAAGAATGTCTTTTTTTCCGAAACAGACATTCAGTTTCGGCGGGAACCGTTAGCAACGCGCAAAGCAACCGAGGGCTCGTCAATGGTTTACGCCGATAGGCAGCCAGAGGAACGGAGAGAGTCTCTAATTGAGAACGCCCCCACTGCGGCGTGATTGGCGGGGAGCGCCGCGGAGGTAGACTCTGGGGCGTTTCGACCCAGCCGCGAGGCGATGCTGCACATTGGCGACTAATGATGATTTCCGCTGCCCCCGAATTGCTTAGCCTTCTCGACCGAGAGGTCTGGCTGATAACCGCTCAAGCTGGTTCGCGCCGCGGCGGTTTAATCGCCACGTTCGTCAATCATGCTTCGCTCGTACCCGAATTGCCGCGCCTGTTGACGGCCATCGCCAAGCAGCACTACACCTGGCAGTTGATCGAATCCAGTGGCGTCTTCGGTTTGCACCTTTTGGCCGAACGACATCTGGACCTTGTATGGCGGTTTGGGTTGTCGTCCGGTCGCGACGTCGATAAGTTTGCTGCACTCAGCATCGACCATGCGGTGACGGGCAGTCCGCTCCTGAACGATACGCTGGGCTGGTTCGATTGCCGTGTAGAAACGCGTCTCGAAACAGGCGATCGTACCGTTTACGTCGCGGAAGTCTTAGCGGCGAAACGGTTGGTCGACGAATCGCCCTTGACCGCGCGTCGTCTGCTCGAGCTTGCGCCGCCCGACAAGCTCGAGCAGTTGCGCAAACTTCGCGAGCGCGATATCGCCGTCGATGCCGAAGCGATTCGACGATGGCGAGAGGAGCGGAGGAGATCGGGAGGCGGCGGTTGAGAATCGGAAAGTCAAGCTGCGATGCCGGCTAGGTCGCGGGCTTTCGTAGTTCGTTCTCGTTCGCCGCATTGAGTCGGTCAATCAATTGTCGCAGCCGGCCAAGATTGCGCCGGTTGAATCGCATCACTAGTCGCGCCAAATGAGCTAACTCCGGCTCGTCTTCTTCGGAGAGCGGCCCGCTGAGTCGGAATTCGTCTTCGACCAGAATATCGTGGAAGCTGTCGTTGATCTCCGCCATCAATTCGTCGCTCGGCGCGGCCTGCAGACGCAACACGAGCTTGTTGCGCACGTAGCGCATGCTGTGATAGACCCGATAGAACTGCAGGATTTCGGCAACTGCTTCGTCGACCTTGTCGGTCAGCTTATACAGCGACAAGTCCTCGGGCGAAATCAGCTTGCCCGCCAGCAGGCGACGTTTGACGAACTCGTGCCAGTCGGCCCAGAAACTGCCGCCCGGTTCTTCGAGAAACACGACCGGCACCATGTCGCGCTTGCCGGTTTGCAGCAACGTGAGCACCTCCAAGCCTTCGTCGAGCGTGCCGAATCCGCCCGGCAGCAGGCACACCGCATCGCATTCTTTGACGAACATCAGCTTGCGGGTAAAGAAGTACTTCATGTGCACGAGCTTCGGGTCGCCGGCGATCACCGGGTTGGCCTCTTGCTCGAAAGGCAGCATGATGTTCAGCCCCATCGAGTTCTCTCGACCCGCGCCGAGATGCCCTGCCTCCATGATGCCGCTGGCAGCGCCGGTGACGACCAGCCACTTTTGCTCAGCCATCGCCTTGCCGAACGCTACTGCCTGTTCGAACGCGGGTTCGTGCGGCCGCGTGCGCGCCGAGCCAAAGACTGTCGCTTTGCGGCGACCGCGATAGGGAGAAAACACCTTGAAGGCATAGCGCAGCTCGCGCAGGGTGCGACTAAGAATCTTCAAGTCGCCGCGGCTCGTTTGATCTTGAGCCAACTTGTCGGCCGACTCTTTGATCATTGCGATCAGGTCCGCAACCCGACCGCCGTATTCGCCCTTGGCGAAACTTGAAGTCAACAACTCGGCGGAACGCGCGAGCTCGTCCGCCGCCGAGGAATCGCCCGCAGGCGAGGATTCTGCATCCGCCACTCCAGCAACCTCTAACCAGTCCGCGCCGCCTGCGGAACGATCGAACCGATCAAAACGTCCGTCGCGGCGATCTGTTAAGCCTGACAATCTATTCTAGTTCGGCGGGCTAGTGCACGCAGAAACCAGTTGATATTGGCCAAGCGGGGGCTGGAAGAGGCCCGTACGTCAGAAACCGCGAATTCCGTCTGGCTAGCCTGGCGCGCTATTTTAGCGGTCAGGCGACAAAGCCAGGGAAGCGACAGCAGATCGGTGTGGGAGCCATTCGGCGGGTTGCGCGCCGCAGGCCGGCTGGCTAGAACCGGCAATTAAGAGATACTGGGCAGCCAAGATGCTGAGTAAGCAGCCTCAGGCCGAGGGGCGGCGGCAAAACTGGTAAGCCAGGATGACTTCATAGAGGTCGGTGGAAATGCTGATTTCCTCGTCGGCAAAGTCTCGCAACCAGGTTCGCTCATTGCGTACGGCTTCTGCCAGCAAGGGGAAAATCTCGCTGAGCGGCACTTGGACTTTGCGTTGGTTGTCGTTTGACTCAGCCTGAGCGGGCGAGGTTTCCGGACCGTAATAAACGCGCAAGCGGCTGCGAGCCATGGAGACGCTTCCTTACGTGGCAAACACGACCACTCGCGCGCCTGGATACCGCCACGCTATCCAGGCGCAGAGCGAGCGCAACCCCTGCGCCGCTGCTGACGAACTTTTTGTGGTGCGTACGCTTATATCGGCTGCTCTCGTCCTGAGGGTTTGATCTAATTGTTCGGAATTAAGGCTTTTCCTCGACAGCGCTCGTGTGCCGAACGTACGTACAAACTGGATCGTAAGCATCCTGCTGAATTGGTAGGTAAGCAGGATAAGTTTCGGCCATTGCGGCAAGCTCGCGGCAACTTGACAGTCGTAGGGCAAGTGCCTAGATTGCCAAAACGGTTAAGTGCATTTCACGAAAACTCTTGCGGCGAACACTTCGCTGTCGGAAAACAGGCCTTATGGCGAGTACGGTTGCGATCGATCTGGGAGGGGTGAGTCAGTCCCTTGGTTTGGCGAGCCAGCGCGTTCAGGCGGTCGTCGATCTCTTGAATGCCGGCAATACGGTCCCTTTCATCACCCGCTACCGTAAGGACCAGACGGGCGGACTGGATGAGGAACAGATCCGCCAAGTCCAGGCGCGCGTCGGCAAACTACGAATGCTGGCCGAGCGCAAGCAAACGATCCTGCGCTCAATCGACTCGCAAGGCAAGCTGACGCCCGAATTGGCTTCGGCGATTGAAGCCGCGGACACATCGAGGCGGCTGGAAGACCTGTACTTGCCCTTCAAGCCGAAGAAGCAAACGCTTGGCGCCACCGCGCGCGAACGCGGCTTGGAACCATTGGCGCTCGAGATTCTGCGCGCCGATCCGGCTTGCGCCGATCTCGATGCGCGGGCTCGCGACTTCGTCAACACCGACAAAAAAGTGGCGACGGCCGCTGATGCTCTGCTCGGCGCCGGCCACATCCTCGCCGAGATGTTCAGCGAGCGCGCCGACCTGCGCGGCCGCTTGCGCGCGATCGTGGAGCAAACCGGCAGGCTGATTTCGACTGCCATCGAGCCTGAGACCAAGCCGGAGCCTGAGACCAGGCCCGAGCCCGAAGCAAAGCAAATAGAGGCGAGCAAGCCAGCCGAGGTCTCTCCGACCGAAGTCCAGGCGAAGTCGGAGCCGACCACTGAACCGCCCGCAGCAATGGCGGCCGCTCAGTCTGCGGAGATGGCCTCTGCGGCGGAGACTGCCGCGATGGCACAGCAGCCGACAGCTTCGCAAACGAGCGCGGAGCCGTCGCCAGGGCAGGCGCCAGCTGAAGACGCGTTCATCAGCGATCCACTTGCCGACGATCAACTCACGAGGGATGCGGTTTCGCAAGTGGAGCCGCTGAGCGAAGCCGAAGCGGCGCCGATGGCATTGCCGGTCTCCGAGGCAGAAGCGCCTCGCGAGGCGATTTCGCTTGAAAGTACGCTCGGAGCTGCACCAACTCCTGAAGCCGGCGAGCCGCAGATCACGGCGGGTGACGCGACTGCGGAAACTCCAACCGCTGAATGTCCTGCCCCGGGAGTTCCAGCCGCAGAAGGAACTTCAACGGCGGGTGTACTCGGGCCGCCGCAAGTTGCGGCGGCGCACGGTGTGGGCATCGTCCACGACGTCTCGCCCGATCTGCAATTTGGCAAGCGGGTCAAAAAGAAGAAAAAGAAGGTCAAGAAGGACAACAAGGCGGAGCACAAAGCGTTTCGCGACTATTTCAATTATAGCGAGGCGATCGGCAAAGCCCCGCCGCATCGCATTCTGGCAATCAACCGCGGCGAGCGCGCCAAAGCGCTGCGCGTGCGCGTCGAAGCCGACCTGGAGGCGATGCATCGAGTCGTCGACGAAATGTCGGCGCCCGAGGGACACCCCCATGCCGAATTTCTCCGCGGCTGCGGACGCGATGCCTTGAATCGGCTGGTCCTGCCTAGCCTGGAGCGCGAAGTCCGCCGCGAACTGACCGACCGGGCCGAGTCGCATGCCGTCCAGGTCTTCGCCCGTAACTTGCGCAACTTGCTGTTGCAGCCCCCGATTCGGGACCGCCGCGTGCTGGCCATCGATCCGGCCTTCAAGAGCGGCTGCAAGCTGGTGGCGCTCGACGAATTTGGGCAATTGCTCGATCACGGGCTGGTGCACATCATCGGCAAGGAAGAACGCCGTCTCGAGGCGAACAAGAAGGTCGTCGAGATGGTGAAGCAGCATCAACTGTCGGTGATCGCCATCGGCAACGGCACGGCCTGCCGCGAGACGGAGCGTTGGATCAGCGACCTGATCGCCGGCGAACTCGCGGAGCAGGGCGTGGCCTATGTGATTGTCAATGAGGCGGGAGCGAGCGTTTATTCTGCCAGTCGGCTGGGTCGCGAGGAGTTTCCTCAGTATGACGCCACCCTGCGCGGCGCCATCTCAATCGGCCGCCGGCTGCAGGACCCGTTGAGCGAATTGGTCAAGATCGACGCGGGCAGCATTGGCGTCGGCATGTATCAACACGACGTCAAGGCCAAGCATCTGCGCGAATCGCTCGATAACGTTGTGGCATCCTGCGTCAACTATGTGGGCGTCGATCTCAACACCGCCAGCCCGGCTCTGCTCAAATATGTGTCGGGCTTGAACCAGTTGACTGCTCAGCGCGTCTTCGACTACCGCACGACGAACGGCCCTTTCAAGAGCCGCGAAGAGCTGAGGAAAGTTCAAGGCTTCGGCGAGGCGACCTTCGTGCAGGCTGCCGGGTTCTTGAAAATCGTCGACGGCGCCAATCCGCTCGATGCCACTTGGATTCATCCGGAGAGTTACGAGCTGGCGCGAGAAACTCTCGGTCGGCTGGAAGCCACTCCCGAGGATTTGACCGACAAGGAGCGGGCCGCTCAATTGGGCGAGCGAATCGCCAAGTTGAACCTGGAAGAGCTTGCCGCACAGCTCCATGCCGGCGCCCTGACGTTGGCCGATATCGTCGCGCAATTGGCGCGTCCGGGCCGCGACCCGCGCGAATCGCTGCCGCCGCCCATCTTCAAACGCGGCATTCTCAAGCTCGACGATCTGACGCCCGGACTCGAATTGATGGGCACTGTGCTGAATGTCGTCGATTTCGGCGCCTTCGTCGACATCGGGCTGAAAGACAGCGGGCTGGTGCACGTCAGCCAGTTGGCTAACAAGTTCGTGCAGGATCCGCACGATGTCGTCTCGGTCGGCGACATTGTTCGCGTCTGGGTGCTGGAAGTCGAAAAGGAGCGGCGCCGGGTCTCGCTGACCATGATTGCCCCCGGCACGCGCCGACAACATGAGCCGCGGCCAGCGCAGCCTGCCGGCGCCAAGCCGCAATCGGGCCGCGCTCCCGATCGCGGCCGCCCGCCTGCTCGTCGGCCCGCCAAGCCAGACCGTGCAGCCGGCGGGGGTCAAAAGCCGAAGTTCCAAGCGCCGCCGCCCCGGCCTAAACCGAAGCCGCGTCCGGTGGTGCCGCTCACCGATGCCATGAAGAAGGGCAAAGCGCCTTTACGCACCTTCGGCGATCTGAAACAGTTCTGGGCCCTGAAGCAGGAGCAGGGCGAGAATGAACAGCAGCCTTCGTCCGACTCCTGATCTCCGCCGCCTCGGGAAGCCAGAGGGCGCAGCCTGCGGCGCCCGTTCGTGAGACCATGGAATTCGAACAACGACTGCAACGTGCGATCGAACGCGGCCAACGCAAAGGAGACGCGCGCGCCGAAGCCTCGGCCCAACGGGCGCTTAACGAAGAGGAACTGAGACGGCTGCATTCGCAGTATCGCCTGCAGTTGTCGGAACACATCGAGAGCTGCATCCGCAGGCTGCCCGACCACTTTCCTGGTTTCCGGTACGAAACGGTCGTGGGCGATCGCGGTTGGGGCGCCGCCGTAAGCCGCGATGACGTCGGAGGCGGCCGTCGCAGCTTCTTCAGCCGCTTGGAAATGACCGTGAGGCCGTTTTCGCAGTATCATGTGCTGGAGCTGTCGGCCAAGGGTACGATCCGAAACAAGGAAGTTTACAACCGCACCCATTATCAGCGGCTCGACGAGGCCGATCCCAAGACTTTCATCGACATGATCGATCTTTGGATCCTCGAATACGCCGAGTTATATGCCGCGAAAGGCTGACTCGCAGGGAGGTCGCCATGCCCGGCAATCTGGCCGATCGTTGCCAGCGGGCGTTCTCAAAACGCTCTTGGAATGCGGGCGTCGCTTATCATCGCTGGCATCGCGTCAAGATCGATGAGCCGTCAAACGACCATGGAATCTCGGCTCGGGTAGCTGGGAATCAAAATGGTTACATCGTCACGCTCGATTGGTCGCAAACAAAAGACGATCGCATGCTGGCGGCGACGTGCAGTTGCCCGCACTTTGCAGACGGCTACATGTGTAAGCATCTGGCCGCCGCGATTCTGCAGGCCGACTCGCAGCAAATCGGCCATCGAGTGCCCGGGGAGGGCGAGCTGGAACTCGTCGACGGCGAGGAGTATATCGAGGATGGCGAGGAGATCGACGATGTCAGCGTATGGGCAGACGACGAGGAGCTGAAATACACCCGCTCCAGCAGACGGTGGCAACCGGTTTCGCTGCCGAAGCTTGCTTCCGCAAAGGGCAAGCAGCAACGTCAACCGGAGTGGGCAGGCCACATCCAATCGTTGGCCAGGCACTTGGGATTGGCGAAGGAATCGCTCCCCAGGGCGATCAATGTGCCGAAGCAGCGTCTGATTAGTTACCGGTTGAATCCGCGGGAGCTGCTCGAGCGCGGGCTATTCCGCGTCGAGTTCTATCATCGCGAAGAGAAACGCAACGGCGAACTGGGTAAGCTTAAGCCGTTTTCGATCAGCGCTCGCAACATATCATCGCTAGCTGACGCAGCAGACCGCGAGCTGTTCGGCCTGTTGCTGGGCGTGCATGCCGACGCCGGTCGCTTCGCGTACTACAGCGAGTCGATGCTCTTTCCGACCACCGATCATTGCATCGTGGCGCCATTTAATTATGTTCGATGCTTGCGATTGTTGTGCGCGACCGGACGATTTGGCTGGGCGGTCGCCGATGCGCGCGGAGTTGTCCGAGAGGAATTCGAACCGCTCGTCTGGGACGAGGGGCCGCCTTGGCAATATCAACTGCAGATCGCATGCGCGCCACAAGGCGGCGGTTGGCGCCTCGAAGCATTTCTTCATCGACCAGGCGAATGCATTCCTGCCTCTACGGTTCGCTTCGCCGGGAACGGCGCAGCTCTGTTCGAGCACAGCGCCGCAAGGTTCGAAGGAGCTGGCGGCAATTGGTTGACTGCGAAGTGCGTCCGTGAGGGAATCGAGATTCCAGAAAAGCAGCTCGACGAATTCATCGTCGGGCTCGCGAATCTTCCCGATTTGCCGCCGCTACTGTTACCCAGCGAGATTAGTTGGCGCGAGACCACGGCTGAGCCGGCGCCCAAGGCGGCGATTCGATCGCAAACCTTTGGCGGTCTCAATGCCCCGCTCGTCGGCAACGTATCGTTCGACTATCGAGGAGTCGAGGTCGCCTGGCGCGATCGCCGTAACGTAATTGCAGATCGCGAGCGCCGCGTGCTCATTCGCAGAGACCTGGCCAAAGAGCAGGAGGCGTGGCGGCCGTTGCTCGAGCTGCAGGTGAAACCGACTGAGTCGAACCCATACTATGGACCGCCCAACGATTTTCAAATCCCTCGGCGCTCCCTGCCGCAGGCGGTCCAGCGCCTGACCGCAGAGGGCTGGACCGTGGAGGCGGAGGGGCACAAGCTGCGCAAGCCGGGGCAATTCAAGATCAACGTGTCCTCAGGAGTCGATTGGTTCGAAATCGACGCGCGGGCCGACTACGATGGCGTGCAGGCGTCGTTGCCCGATCTGCTCAAAGCTCTCCAGCGCGGAGAGACGTTTGTGCGACTCGACGACGGCAGCCACGGCATGCTACCGGAACAATGGCTGGCGCGGTACGCGCCGCTGGCTGAACTAGGGAAACTCGAGGACGGCAAACTCCGGTTCTCGAACACGCAAGCGCTATTGATCGACGCCTGGCTGGCCGAGCAACCCGGCGTCGATCGCGACGCTGCGTTTCAGCGAGTTCGCGACCGGCTGCAATCTTTTCGGGGCATCAAACCCGCTCGGGAATCCAAGACTTTTCAAGGACGCCTGCGCGATTACCAGCGGATCGGACTGGGGTGGCTGAACTTCCTCGATGAATTCGGCTTTGGCGGCTGCCTGGCCGATGACATGGGCTTGGGCAAGACGGTGCAGGTGTTAGCCTTGCTCGAGGCGGCACGCGCGGCCTGTAAAGACGATGCCGAACGTCCGGCCGCGCCGTCGCTCGTCATCGCGCCGCGCAGCCTGATCCATAATTGGATCGAAGAAGCGAGTCGATTCGCCCCGAAATTGCGAGTACTGGATTACACCGGCCTCGGCCGTACCGAACAGCGCGAGCAGTTTGCCGGCCACGAATTGATTGTGACGACCTACGGCACCCTGCGGCGAGATATCGGCCATCTCAAGGATCTATCGTTCGATTACTGCATTCTGGACGAGGCCCAAGCAATCAAGAACGCCGATTCGCAAGCGGCCAAGGCATGCCGGCTGCTGTCGGCGCGGCGGCGCCTGGCGATGACGGGGACTCCGATCGAGAATCACCTGGGCGAGCTGTGGTCGATTTTCGAGTTTCTCAACCCGGGCCTGCTGGGACGATCGTCGCTGATCAAGCATTTGTCGTCCGACGCCGTTCCGCCGAACTCCGCCGCTCTCGAGGCAATTGCCAAGGGATTGCGGCCGTTCCTGCTGCGCCGCACGAAGGAACAAGTTCTCAAGGAACTGCCCCAGAAAACCGAACAGACCCTGTTCTGCGAACTGGAGAAGAAACAGCGCAAGCAATATGACGAGCTGCTTCAGCATTATCGCAGCTCGCTCGGCAAGAGAATCGAGAGCGAGGGACTGAAAAAGTCGAAGATGCATGTGCTCGAGGCGCTGCTGCGGCTGCGCCAAGCCGCCTGTCATCCCGGTTTAATCGATCAGAAACTTCGAAAAGAACCGAGCGCCAAGCTTACGACCCTGTTGGGGCAGCTCGAAGAAGTTCTCGATGGCGGGCACAAAGCGCTCGTGTTTTCGCAATTCACGTCGCTGCTGGCAATCGTGCGCGACCATCTCGATCGGCAAGGAATCGCGTACGAATATCTGGACGGGCAGACCCGCGACCGCAAGGCGCGCGTCGATCGGTTTCAGCAGGATCCAGGCTGCCCTCTGTTTCTGATCAGCCTCAAGGCCGGCGGCTTGGGGTTGAATCTCACGGCGGCGGATTACGTCTTCATTCTCGACCCTTGGTGGAACCCCGCCGTCGAAGCGCAGGCGGTCGATCGGGTTCACCGCTTGGGCCAGTCGCGACGCGTATTCGCTTATCGACTGATCGCGCAAGACACCGTCGAAGAAAAGATCCTGCAACTGCAAGCCGGCAAGCGGCAACTGGCCGAGGCGATCGTATCGGCCGACAACCGCGTGCTGAGCAAGCTTACCGCCGACGATCTCCAGTGGCTGTTGAGCTAGACGGCCCGTCGGCCTTGTGCGCGAGCGATTCATGGCTGCGCTGTCGATGGTCGAACAATGCCGGGATAATCTCGCGGGCGAATCGCTGTGAAAGCCGAATAGCGCTGCCGGGAAGCAAATGATGTCCGTCCCAAAAATCACTGTCGGCGCACCAATCGGTCGCATCGTAAGTGCGGCAGCCAAATTGGCGGCAGAGGCCGGCCAGGTGCTCGTCGATTTGCATTCGGGCGTCTGCTGGATAGAAGGCGCGGAACGCGGTCGACTCGGGCATCAGAAATAGTGCGACGTCGATCGACTCGCGTTGGCAAAGCGCCAATAACTCACGGAGCGCACGATCGGGCGCGTCGGTTACACGGAAACCGGTCAAGGCGCCGTCGTATTCCGCGCGAGCGCGGGCCTGCCCTTGTTCGTATTCGTCGGACGTGACCGATTCACGATAGTGAGGCAGCCAGCCATAAGGATCGAGCAACGTCCAGGCATTTTGTTTCCATTCGGGCGCCGTCCAACGCGGTGCAAATCGATCGAGCAGCAAGAACCGCCGTGAGTGCCAAGGCACGATCGCCTGCCGCAGCCAGTTTTGCGTTACTGTGCCGGGATGCGACAAATAGGGCGCCATCACGCCCACGTCGCGCCACTCGAGGCAGCCGACGTTCATCCAGCTTTCTTCGCCGTAGCCTCCCTCTTGATGCAGCAACAAGGGATGCACCTCGACCAGCAACCGGTCGGGGCGAATTCCTGCGCGGAGCAGGCGATGCAGCAGCGCCAACTCTTGGATTGGTCCATAACCGGTCATTCCGAAATTGAAGATCAGCGGCGTGTCGCCTGCGGAAGAATGGCCACGCATCGCATCAGGGCATAAGCCCATTGCAGAACGCGAGCTGCCGATGACTAGCAGCAGAGGAGCATCTGGATTCTCTGCTCGCCGGGCGCGAAGCCGCGCTAGCTTATAACCAAATTCCGGATCGCGCAAGGCAGGCAACCACTGGTTGATGGCAAGGGAGAGTGCAATTTGCAGCAACACAAACGCGGCGAGGCCCCAAGCCAGGCTGCGGCGCCCGCGTTTGTTCTGTGTTCGCCGAGTTTTCGACGGCGCTGTCATAGAACACCCAGCCTTTGTCATTCTGAAAATGGCCTGGTGGCTGCCGGCTCGTCCTGCGTCTGCAGCCGTGCGGTCCGGATCGCGGCCGAATCTAAGGAGCGCATCCGGCGCCG
>JAICIG010000033.1 GCA_025924495.1 Pirellulales bacterium
CACGTAATAGCGCACGGTCGGTTCGCGTTCGACGCCGTTGTCGATGCCTTTGAGGTAATGATCGAACCAGCGCAGCATGTGGGCTTCCATCGGAAAGCGGGCGTTTTCCGGATAAGTCAACTCACCCGCCCGATTGGTTTCCTTGAACCTCCCATGCAGCCAAGGTCCTAGCAGCAATTGCTGGCAGCCACGAGATGCAGAGCCGCCCTGGTGCTGCCGGCCGATGTAACTTTGCACCGAGCCGACGCACATGAAGTCGTACCAACTGCCGATCGTGAAGCAGGGGACGTTCATCTTTGCAAACCAGCGCGTACAATCTTCGTCGGCCCAGTAGGCGTCGTAGGTCGGGTGCGAGAACCACTCCTGCATCAGCCGGTCGTTGTCGGCCGGGTTACGGCAGACGGCGCCCATCGCCTTGAATCTTTGCGGACGCGTGACGCCGCCGATGCGGTAGCCTTCGTGATACAAGCTCAGCCCGGTGTCGATCATGTACTGGCAGGTGAGATGGGGCGGCGCGGCGACGGCCAGGAAGTTCTGCGCAAAGCCGGCTTGCGAGCTGCCGAACGTGCCGATCTTGCCGGTGCTCCACGGTTGCGCGGCCAGCCACTCGACCGTGTCATAGCCATCTTGCAGCTTGCCCCAGGCCAGAGCCCGATAGCCGACCCACGTTCCTTCCGAGAGATGCGTGCCGCGGAAGTTCTCGGCAGCCACCACATACCCGCCCGCGGCCAGCTTGGCGAACGACTTGCGCGTTTGCGGAGCGCTCAGGTCGGCATAGCGCTGCTCGTACAATACCGGCCAGGGGCCGTCGCCGGGCGGAAAATAGAGATACGCCGAGAGCTTGGCGCCATCGCGCATCGGAATCATCACATGCTGCTCTTTGACGCCGCCCAGATCGAGCGGTTCTTCGGCAACGCTGACAAGCGAGCACGCCAGCAGTAGAAGGCAAGTCAGGCAGAACGTCCGAGAGCTCATGGGCGGGTCCTTGGAGGCGGGCGATGACAGAGGGCTACGTACTTGGCGGGCGATTGCTGCGCGATCGGCGGCGCCCGTTACTGCTCGGCGATGCAGTACAGGTGCTCGAACGTGCGAATAAATACCTGGCCGTTGGAGAAGGCGGGCGTCGAATTGCTCGGCTCGTCCAGTTCATTTTTGGCGATCAGCTCGAACTTTTCGGGGTTCGGTTTGAACACGACCGTCGTCCCGGCCTGGTTGGTCACGTAGAGCCTGCCGTCGACTGCAATGATGGAGCCCCAGTGATTGGCGCCGGAGGAGCGGTCGGCCCACGTTTCCTTGCCCGTCGCAGCTTCGAGGCAGCGGATGGTGCTGGGACCGGCATCGGGTACGTACAGATAACCGTCGATAATGACGCCCGAGCCAATGCTCTGCGGGTTGCGCGGCTTCCGCCACAATTGATTCGTTTCGGTGATGTTTCCCCGGCCGCCGAGTTTGAACGCCAGGCCAGCGCCGCTGTACCCGCCCAGAGCCACGCAGATTCCATCGCCGATGACGGGCGACGAATAAGCCAGATCTCCCTTATCGCTCCGCAAGCCATCGCACGACCAGATGATTTTTCCATCAGCGGAAGCATACGAGACGATGCGCGTCGGCAGGCTGCAGACGATTTGATCTTGCCCATCGAGATGAATGACGACGGGCGTGCTCCACGTGCCCATCGGCGCCCCGTCGGCGCGCTTGCGGCCGTCGCCATCAGTCGGCTCATCGACGCGCCATAGTTCCTTGCCGCCGGCCAGATCGAACGCCGCCACGAAGGCATGGTCGCCAGGGGCGCAGTTCTGAATCACACGATCGCGATAGATGATCGGCGAGGCGGCATAGCCCCACTCGTGCCGGAACTCGCCCAGGTTGCGCCGCCACAGTTCGGCGCCATCGAGGTCGTAACAAAACAGTCCAGCGGAACCGTGCCATACGACCACGCGTTTGCCATCGGTCACTGGCGTAGGGGCGCAATACGGATTGGTTTCGTGGGTCGGCATGACCTTGCCGAAATCGACGACTTGCTTCCAGCGCAAGCTGCCGTCGGCGCGATTGAAGCAGTACAGGCCGCGCAATTTCCCTTGGTCTTCGGCGCAGGTGACGAACACGCGGTCGCCCGACACGATGGGGCTGCTATTGCCCGGCGCCGGAAGTTTGGCTTTCCACTGGACGTTCTGCTCTTTGCCCCAGCGGATCGGCACGTTCTTCTCGTCCGACATGCCGTTGCCATGGGGGCCGCGAAACGCCGGCCAATCGCCGCCGCGGGCAATGCCGGCGGCCGCCGCGCACAGAATCGTCAAGGCGCCAATCCAGCGAATCATCATCTCGGTCTCCTGCTCGGCGAAGAATGCCCGCAGCATTATGTCGCCGCGAAAGTGGCAAAGCAAATCCGGCAGCTTCGCAATAGCGTATTGCTTAGGCGGAGACGTTTATCGATGTCGAGATGGCTGATGCTCCGAAGCTCGCAATTTGGATCGCCATGCAGCGATTTCACCGCCGAATAAGCCAAGACAGGCGCCCACTGCGACTGAGAGAACGAGCAACGGATGGCCAAATTGGTCAGCCCATTCTGTAAAAGCGACGAGTTGGCTATTCATCGAGAGACCGACCGCCACGTAGATGGCGAGCGCAACCAAGAACGCTAGGACTGCGCCGCCGACCGCGAAGACAGCGGTAATTCCGACCGATCGGATTAGAGGCTTCTCTGCCATGCGCGCCATTTTAGCCGCCAGCGCATCAAAATGCTCGGCTAATGCCCGTCGCGTCGAATGTTTACCGGCTCAAAATAGCCCCGTGCACTGGCGTCATTTCAATGCCGCCTATCCACAGCTTGTCTTCTGGCTACCTTTGTTTCGGACTGGCGCCGCAATGCCTGCTCGTTTGCCGCCGACAAGCTGTGATGACGCGTCCGCAGTTACTGCGAGGTAGTTTACTTGTCCGAGAGCCAATCTTCGGCTCCTTGGAACGCCTGCTGAATCTCAGCCAGGCGGAAGATCAGCGGACCGGTAGTTGTGGGGAGCAATTCGAGCACCAGTTCTTCATCCTGTCGGCGGATTTCGCCCCACTGACCGCCATCTGCGAGATAGAGCTGCATACCCAAATCCCTTCGATGTGGGGATGAGCCGGCAATCGTCGTTTCGATCTTTTGGATCGTCGGTTGCGGCTTGTCTGCTGCTGGGACCTGCGATGGAGAGTCGCAATTTTTCAGCTCCTCAGTTTGAATGCCGAGATGCTTGGATACCAGCTTCCATTGGCTGACGACGTATTGGAAGACTTCCTCTTCGCCGGCCGCGGGATGTTCCGAGAGGTAAATGGTGTTGAAGCCTGACGCGATGCCGGCGCTGACTGAAGAAAGCGCGTCGTAGAGATGCCGCGCTCGTTCATGAATGGTTAGAAAGAGCAGATGAAAGTTGTGCAGAACCGTTTCCAGTTCGCGCGGACTTTGCGCATACATTTTCGGATGTTGATATGCATGGCGAATGGCGTCTTCCAGCCAAGCCGCAATTTCTGACCCAGAGAGCATCTCGCATGCTCCTTGCCATGTTTCAGGTTTGAATGAATATCGTAGCGGCAAGAACCGGTCGACATGACCATCTCATGCGCATAGCTTGAGCGCACTCGCCGGCGCGAGTCAGTCCGAAATGGCCGTCGAGATAGCCGCGAATGCTGGCGACTGCGCTTTAGCGCTTCTTCGAAACCTGGATCGCGCCCCAGATCACCAGTCCGATGCCAACCACGACCAAGGCGCCTGAGCTTTGCGTGCCGCGCAAGGCGAGCTGCCCGGAAAGTCCGCCGACAACGCAAATGGCGCCGAAAACAATGTTCCACATCGCGGTTTCGCCCTTCTTCATAGAGGTTGTAGGTCTTGCCCGCTTGGCCGCGGCGCGGCCTGAGCTACAATGCCCCCTCAATGGAGCGGGCTTTGAAGGCGGAGTCAAATATAATTGTGAAAAGTAGCGTAGCAGGAGTGCAGCCGACTCCTTTTGCCGAGATGCGCTGTACGCGGTTGCCGTTTGCGAGCGGCCCCTGTCGCGTGGCGCCGCGCTGGGGGCCGCTTCATCGATTACGCAGGATCATGGTAAACTTGGGCATGCCGTCTATCAGCCCGTGTAGGAAAGCATGAAGCCCCTGCGGATCAAGCACCCGCGCCGTGCGTTCTCCGCGTCGCGCGATGACAACGGAGTGCCGCACATCGAAGCCGGGTCGTGGCCCGCAGCCTTGTATGGGCTGGGCTACATGCATGCCATCGATCGGCCGACTCAGTTGCTCTTCTCGCGTGCGGTGGCTCGCGGCCGTTCGGCTGAGCTGATCGCCGATAAGCCGGAGTTGCTGGAGACCGATCGCTTTTTTCGTAAGGCTGGCCTGTATCGTCATTTAGAGCGAGAAGTCGGGGCGCTCGACGATCGCAATTTCGGCTTTCTGACCGCTTATTGCGAAGGCATTAACGATGGCCTTAAGCAGTCGGGCCGCTCGTTGCCGATGTGGGCCGTCGGCTTCCAGCCCGCGCCGTGGAATCAGCAGTCGGTCATGCTGATCGGCAATCTGCTCAATTTCGGCGGGCTGGCGGTCGGACAGCAACAGAATGAGCGGTTGCTCTTGGAGCTGATCCAGGCGGGAGTCGGACGCGACCGGTTGAAAGAACTATTCGAGCCGCTGCTGGATAATACCGATTTTCAACTGTTACAGCAGATCAAAATCTCCAGCCGGCTGTCGGACGAGGCGCTGGAGCTGATCACCGACTTGCCGCGTTTGGCCGGCAGCAACGCCTGGGCGGTGTCGCCCCAGCGCAGCGCCAGCGGGCATGCGCTGTTGGCTTCGGATCCGCACCTCGAAGTAAACCGCCTGCCCTCCATCTGGTACGAAGCGGTGCTCAAGTGGGACGACCAATATCTGCTCGGCGCCACGCTCCCCGGCTGTCCGCTGTTTGCCGTCGCGCGCACGCCAAAGCTGGCCTGGGGCGTCACGTATCTGAAGGGAGATACGAGCGACTACTTTATCGAGGACTGCCGGCGCGGCGAGCACGGCTGGCAATATCGCCGCGGCGAAGAATGGATCGACTTCAACATCCATGAAGAGATCATCGCGCGCAAGGGCCAAGATCCCGAAACGCTCTTGGTCTACTACAACGCGCAAGGCACGTTGGACGGCGACCCGGACAAGAACGGGCCGGGCTATTACTTGCTGTCGGCCTGGAGCGGCGACGCGGCCGGCTCGGGCGGTTCGGTGGCAACGTGGCTCAAGCTCCCTTCATGCACAGGCGCGCTCGAGGCCATGGACCTGGTGCGCGATTGTTCGCAGCCGACTTTGTGTTGGCTGTTTGCCGACTCCGAGGGGCACATCGGCCGGCAGGCGAATGGACTGTTTCCGCAGCGAGCGGCCGGTTATAGCGGCATGCTCCCCATTCCGGCTTGGGATGTGGCGAATCACTGGCAAGGTTGGGTGCCGACGACGAGTCTGCCGCGCATCTATGATCCGCCCGAAGGTTTTGTCGCCAGCGCCAACGAGAATATCAATCCGCCGGGCGGACCGGTCTTGGTAACTCAGCCGGTCCCCGACTATCGACGACGGCGGATCGACGAACGGCTGGCGGCGTTGCCGGCGGCCACCATCGAAGACATGCAGCGCCTGCAGTACGACGTGGTCAGCATGCAGGCCCGCGACCTGCTCAAGATCTTCCTGCCGCAATTGCCCGAGGGCCCGATCAAAGAGCGACTGGCGGCGTGGAATTGCGACTACGATCCCGAGAGTCTCGAGGCCACGTTGTTCTCGCGTCTGTATCGCAACGTGCTGTTGGAGATTTTCGGCCAGGACCCGAGCCAGAAAGGAGGCTTTGGCTGGCGGCGAATGCTCTATCTCTGCTCGCGTGCGGGTTTCTCGATGATGATCGTGACCTGTATCGATCGGCTGTTGAAGAAAGAGGACTCGCTGTGGTGGCGCGAGCGCGGCAAAGGCGACTTGATCCGCGCCGCCGCCGAAAAGCTGGCAGGCGAAGAAGATCAGCCCTGGAGCGTGACCAACGCCTTCAAGTTCACCAACCGGTTCTTCGAAAGCCAGTTTGTCGGCCGGGCACTGGGCATTCAGACCAGCGAGTTGCCAATGCGCGGCTGCCATGCCACGCCCTTTCAAGGTCACTTGCTGCGCGCGGCCCGCCGCGAAACGACCTTCGCCCCTTCCTATCACTTCGTGACCGACTTGGGCTCCTCAGAAGCTTGGACCAATCTGCCGGGCGGACCGAGCGAGAGTTGGTTCTCACGCTGGTACAAAACCGACATTCCGCGCTGGCTCTCCGGCGAGTACAAGCGGCTGGCGCCCGAAGGGAACGAAGAATAGGTTGGTTCTGAAGCTCGGATGAAGGATCATGCGGGCATGGAAATCCATCAGCTTTCCGCCGCCGATGTCGTGCGCATCCTCCACAGCAGTCCTGAAGGGCTGACTTTTGCAGAGGCGGAGCGACGCCTGCACGATTTCGGGCCCAACGAGGTCGAGCGCGTGCGAGGCGAGCCGCTCTGGCTGCAGTTTTTACGCGAGTTCACTCACTTCTTCGCCATTATCCTGTGGATGGCGGCCGCCTTGGCATTCTTGGCCGCCTGGCGCGCGCCAGGCGAGGGCATGAGCACGCTCGGCTGCGCGATCGTCGGCGTGATCGTGATCAATAGCGTCTTCTCGTTCATTCAGGCGTATCGAGCGGGACAGGCGCTGGCGGCGCTCGAGAAACTATTGCCCCATCAGGTGCGCGTAATGCGCGATGGCACGTTTCAACAGCGGCCCGCCGCCGACCTGGTTCCGGGCGACGTGGTCGCACTCGAATCGGGCGACCTTGCGCCGGCGGATTGCCGCTTGATCGAGGCTTTCTCGGTGCGGGTGAACAATGCTACTGTGTCGGGAGAATCGGCGCCCGTGATGCGCGACGCAGAGCCTTGCGCCGTTGCTGATACGAGGTATAGCACCAACGTGGTGATGGCGGGAACGACCGTGGTGTCAGGCGACGCTCGCGCCATCGTCTTTGCCACCGGGATGCAGACTGAGTTCGGCAAGATCGCCCGCCTGACGCAGACGACGGGCGAATTGACGTTTCCTCTGCAGCGCGAGATTGCTTTCGTCAGCCGCGTGGTCGCGGCGCTCTCGATCGCATTGGGCGTCGCATTCTTCTTCATCGGTCTGGCGATCGGTCTGCCGTTGTGGGCTGATTTCATGTTTGCCATCGGCATCATCGTGGCAAACGTTCCGGAAGGATTGTTGCCTACGGTGACGCTTTCGCTGGCAATGGCGGCGCAGCGCATGACGCAGCGCAACGTCCTCATTCGGCATTTGCCGGCGGTAGAAACCTTGGGTTCTACAACCGTAATCTGCACCGACAAGACCGGCACGCTCACCGAGAACCGCATGCATGTCGAAGAGGTCGCCTTGGGAGGCGAACGACGAAAACTGAAGGCGGACGGATCGATCGCCGCTCTGGCTGAGCAGTTTCCCCGTTTCTTCGAGACCGCACGGTTATGTCAAAGCCTCAAGCCCGCCAACAACCATGGCCAGCTGGAGTTCCTGGGCGATCCCACCGAAGTTGCGCTCGTGGAGATGAGCCGCCGGGCCCCGGGGCTCGACGAGCGATGCACCTTTCCGCGCCGCGACGAGATTCCGTTCGACTCGGACCGTATGCGGCTTTCTACCTTGCACGAAACTCCCGACGGCTTGCTGCTGTATACGAAAGGCGCCCTCGAGACGGTGTTGCCGCTTTGCACGCGCGTGCAGTTAGACGGCGGCCCGCCGCGGTTGCTAACGACCGGCGAACGCGACCGCCTGGTTGAAGCCCAAGGCGCCATGGCCGCCGATGGGTTGCGAGTGCTGGCGGTAGCGTATCGTTCTGTCTCGCCAGGATACAATCGGGCAGCGCTCGAGCGGGACCTGACATTCGTCGGACTGGTGGGCATGCACGATCCTCCGCGGCCCGAAGTCCCCGGCGCCATCGCCAAGTGCAAAGCGGCCGGCATCCGCGTGATCATGATCACGGGCGACCACCCGCAAACGGCGCGGGCGATTGCGCGGCAGATCGGCCTGGTTTCGTCGGACGAGCCGGTGATTATCACGGGCGAACGGCTGCAACACATGTCGAACAACCAACTGCAACTGGCGCTCAATCATGAGGATGTGATCTTCGCCCGCGTGGTGGCCGACCAGAAGATGCGGATCGTCAGCGTGCTCAAGCGAAAGCGGCACATCGTCGCCGTCACGGGCGACGGCGTGAATGACGCGCCCGCCTTGAAGCACGCCGACATTGGCATTGCCATGGGCCTGACCGGCGCCGACGTGGCGCGCGAGGCCGCCGATATGGTGTTGACCGACGACAACTTTGCCAGCATCGTGGCTGCAGTCGAAGAGGGGCGGGCGGTATTTGACAATCTCCGCAAGTTTCTGACCTATGCGCTGACATCGAACATACCCGAGCTGATTCCTTACTTGGGCTTCGTCCTGTTTCGAATTCCGCTCGCGCTGACGATCATTCAGATCCTGGGCATCGATCTGGGGACCGACATGTTGCCGGCTCTCGCGCTGGGCGCGGAACAGCCGGCGCCTGACGTTATGGACCGTCCGCCACGCTCGCGCAAGGAACGGCTGTTGCAGTGGCCGCTGTTACTGCGAGCCTATCTCTGGCTGGGCGTGCTGGAATCGGTCGCCGCCATGTCCGCGTTCTTCTTTGTACTTCGCAGCGCCGGCTGGCGTTACGGCCAACCGCTCGATCGCCTCGATCCGCTCTATGTGCAAGCCACCACGGCCTGCTTCGCGGCGGTTGTCTTGAGTCAGGTTGTCAACGTTTTCTTATGTCGTAGCGACCGCGCTTCGGTTTTTTCGGTCAGCATCTGGGGAAATCGACTCATCTTGCTGGGCGTGGCGGGAGAGTTGCTGCTGTTGCTGGCGATCGTCTTTACTCCATGGGGGCAGGCGGTCTTTGGCGCCGCGCCGTTTCACGGTCGCGTTTGGCTATTCATCGCGCCCTTCCTGGCCGCCCTGCTCACGATGGAAGAACTTCGTAAATGGGTCGTGCGGCGCTGGAGCGGCTGACCAAATCAGGAAAGCTGGCCGGTTCAATCGACGAAATGTCCTTCGCCCGTGCTGTAGTAGTTGTCGGAATCCGAGTCGTAGAAATCGCTGTCGGCTGCTTTAGCGGTCGTGTGATTTGTACGTAACAGTTCTGAGATCTCCTGGCTCTGCGCCGCGACTACTTTTGACTCGGCGGCGTTTTTCGACGTCTGCGCTTCGAGCTTCTTCGTCAGTTCCGTCACTCGGTCCAAGCGCGCTTGCAGCTGCTCAAGCTGCTTGGCAAGCTGCGGGTTGTTGGGCGCCGTCTTCCCCAGGCTGGCGAAAGACCGTTTAGCCGCTTGAGCGTCATAACGAATGGCGGAAGCGTGTTCCTTGACGACGTCGGAGGGCACGGTTTTGCCCAGGGCTGCATACTTGCCAAGCATGCGCGCGTGGTCGTGCGCGTGCATGTTATAGGTCTTTCCCGCCGCCAAATGATACTTGCCGCTTTGTCTCGACTTGTCATCCTGAGCTTGCGATTGCGCAAAGTTCGCGGCGATCAAGAGGCTCAAAGCGGCTACCATCGGTAGTAGGTACTTTGCCATCGACGACTCCTCGAAAACTGACGATTGACGATTGGATTGCGGTCCCGACGGTTTATGGCCCACGATCAGGGCTTGAGAAACGATCGCTGCCGAAGCCTTGGATCGATGGGCACCGTTTGGCGCCGGCGCCGGTTTGTAGCTTATCGAGGCTCTCTCGGAGTGACAATCCGCCGCGTTGGCAAGCCGCGGAACTTTCGCCCACGACTCAGGCGTGACAAGAGCCAGCCCGGCCCGATCGGCTCAACGGTCTAACGAACTGCGAATCATGCCGTACAGAGTAAATCGTAAAAAATGGAATCCATCGCTCGGCACAGGCGATCGACCGCGGGCATCCCCCTCAGTCTGACAAGATCACTACCATCCATCTGTTTGTTACTGGCAGAGCGACGCTCAATTCCTGCCCGTTAGCGAGCTAGCCGCGGTCAATCCGGTAGAAACGTTACCCGCTTAACATCCTGCCTGAGCTTTGCTCTTCGCACGAGCGGCCTGGTCGATGTCGCCGCGCCCTGAGAGGAGCGCCCCTCGGCGAGCCATAGATCGCTCTCGGCCTTCGCAGGCAAATCGCGTGCTAACTTTCTTGCAGGAAAGCACTTGAATAGCTTGTCCCGCTCGTGACGTCACCATCCTGCCGCTAGCCAATATGGAATAACTCCATGATTTGCAAAATGCTATGCCGTTGTGCCTTGGGATCCATCCTCCTCGTGCAGGCGACCAGCGCGCTCGCCGCCGACGGTCCAGATGCGACATCGCTCCAGGCAGAGAAGTATCACCTGGCGTTGGGCAAGACCTACAACATGCAGGCGCACGATCATGCACGTCTCTTGAGCAAGTACGCGGCGATTGGCGAACGCGTGCCGGCAGATGTCGTCCAGGAGCACGCGGCGGCAATTCGTTTCAATGCGCAAGCGGCCAAAAAATCTTTCTCCAGACTAGAAGGCCTGGCCAAGACCGATCCGGCACTCAGCCAGCAGGTCGCGCAAATGCAGCAACGTCTCGATAAAGTGAACGCCCTGGTCGCTCAACTCGAGGCGCGCGTCGCGCAGCAAGGAGAGTTGCAAGCGGACACGGTGGCCGCGCAAAGCGCTGAAATTTCGCAGCAACTGCGATCAAACCATGCCGGCGCGCGAGAGACCGACAACCGCTTCTACAATGCGGACTCGGACGCTTATTATTTCACGGGCGATGGACACTTCGTCGATTAATTCGGCCTCGCATGCTTAGGAGCGCGCGCGGCTAGATCGGGATTTAAGGACGCTCGAGTAAGCGAATGGCGCCATCGCTCGCCGCTTGGACAGCGGCGTGCGAATCGACAAGGAGCGAAATAGCTCTTTAGCCATTGTTTCGCCACTTGAAATCGTCATCGATTTCCTTCTGCGTTTTAGGGCGAGCGTCTCGCGCGTCATCCCAGGGCCATAAGCACTGCCAAAAACTTTTCTTGGCTTGTGGCAGCGGCCCGGGTGGCTGCACTGAAACGGGCGGCGGCGCATTCACCGGCGGAAGGCGTTCGACCCGATTGTTCATCGGGGCAACCAGGTTCGGGCCCGGCGGAGGCGGAGGGGGCGATTGAGCGCAGCCGCCGAGCAAAGCCAGGGATAGCAACGGCAAATCAACACAGCGTTTCACTGGCGCGCTACCCAGGGCGACATCAACTTGTTTCTGGCACTCGCATTGGCTGCATCGTCGGGAACACGCGCGCGAAGTTTTGGCGATTCTTCAACAAGTTAAAAGCGGCAGCATCTCTGCAGAACCTTCTGCATCGGCCGTATTCCCTGCAAGCTAGCGCGTGTATCAGTTTGCAGCGTTCAAGGCAATCCCAGCCGCCTTAAAGAGGATCTGACGCACTGCCGCTGCACAGTCCTTAGAATTCAATTTGGAACCGTCCCGCGAAGATTCCGGTGTAGCTCTTTCCGTAGATGGCGAAGTCGCTGTTCTGCCAGACGTTGATGTAGTTGAACTGGACGCGGGTGTACTGGTTCCACCACCAGTTGAGCGCCAGGGTACCCATGTTTAACGTGCCCGGGTTGGGATTGGCGCCGCTCGTGCCGGCGTTGGTGGTGCCGGCCAGCACTGCGGCGGCGGGCGGCGGCGCGAAGCCGGCATTGGGCAGGTTCAAGAAGTCGTAGCGCGCGGCCACTTCCCAGGCGCCCCAACCGCAGATGCCCTTGCCTTTGCCCAGGCCGAAGAACTCGGTGAACGGCTTGACGTTGTAGTCCATCACGCCGAACTGCCGGTTGTAGCCGCAGTGCTCGCCCGTCAGGAAGTAGCCCGCCTGCGCGTAAGCGCCGTTGAGGAAGATCGTTCCCATCGTCGTCGTTTGCAGCGCCGTCGCCATCCATTCCGACTGGAAGTGCGCTGCGCCGTACTGCCCCGCCAATTCCACATGGTAAAGATGGAAATCATTGGCGGGGATATTGCCCGTGTTGGCGACGAACGGCGTACCGTTGGCGGTAATGCCGGACGTAAGCGGATCGCCGACGAACACGCCGGGGATGGTGCGAGCGATGTAGAAGTTGCCGTTGGCGGGGCCCGGGGGACCGCCGTTGCCGCCGATCCGGCTGTAATTGTAGCCGCCGCCGATATGCATCAAGTAGCGGCCGTCGGCCGGCTCATCGTACCACAACAGATGGGTGGCGCGCCAGGCCGTCGAATAGCCGCCGTTATCGCCCACAAAGGTCCCATAGCGAGTATCGCCCAACGTGCCGTAGTTCTCGACGTTGCCGGCGCCGGTCGGATTGAGAAAGGTGAAGCCCGTGCGGTACACGCTGCCGGCCCAGGTGGTGTTTCGATCTTCGGAGGTGTTGTACGACATGATGCCCACGCGGCGGAACGGGTCCATCGCCTGAAAGGCCGCACTGCGTTCGAGGAACTCCAGATGTCGCACGCTGGTTAAGGAGTCCATGGTGGTCGGCTGGCGGAACTGACCGACGCGCACGGTGCCAAGCCAGCCGAGGTTGCCTTGTTCCGCCCATACGTCCAGGAAACTCGGCCGGCCGGCGGTGGCAAAGTCCATTTCGATGATGTAGTTGGTGAACTCGGTGACGCTGCCGTAGGCTTGCAGACGGGCGCGGCGGAAGCCGGTGCCGTCTTGCATGTCGCCGTAGGTGCGGCGGCTGGCAAGGTCTTGCGCATAGTTGGCATGGTCCAACTGAAAAAAACCGCCCAACTTGATCAGCGGCATCTTGGGCGCGGCGCGCGCTTCCAAGGCGCTCAAGCGTTCTTCCACCGTGGGACCGGCTTGCAACCGATTCGTTGTTGACGTCAGTTGTGCCGAGCCATCGCCTGCGGGGGCGGTCGAGGGCGCAGCGACGTTGGCGCTGGCAGGCGTGACCACAGGCGGCCCTTGTTCATTCGCCAGCGCCGCGTTCAATGGCCCGCTCGCACTCGCGGCCGTAGGCGCCTGGTAGGGCGAATTGGCAGCCGCCGGAACTGCGAACGCTGAGGTGTTCCGAGCAGTCTGCGCGGCGCCACCGGAGTTAGATTCGTTGCCCGAGAGCAAACGGACTTGCGGCAAACGCGACACGGGCGCTTTGACGGCGGTCGGGGGCGCATTGGGCGCGGCGTCGAACGCAGGGCCAGTTGTTTGCGCCCAGCACGCGTCGCCAAAGATCTGGCTGACGGCAACCACGGCCGTGAAACTTAAGGCCCGCAGAACCTGGCGATGGCTAAAGTCCGCTGTGGTCGTGCGCCTCGGCGAACCTCGCCCGAACTTGCATCGATTGAGCTGAAATCCAGGATTCCGTCGCATCCGTACTCACTCCATTGAAACGAAATCCGACCGCTCGCTGTCGTTGTCTGACGCCACATCCCTGCTCGTCAGAGCGAACGATTCACCCTCCGGACTGCCATCGTCCGGACTGCGAGGTCGGACGACATTTTGCAACCAGTGCGTCCACGGACTGCCTGAACCTGGGACCTTCGTGGGCTTGGCTCTTTCCATCACCTTGGCATCTTCCCGCCTGCGATTGACCGCCGATTTCATCGGCCGCAGGTCGAGCCGCGACAGTGTGTCGCATCCCTTCCAATATTTTCGGTGGTTGGGTTATGCCGAGTTGGGCTTTAAATCCGACTTTCACGGCTTTCCTGGCCATTTATTGCGATCCTTGGTCAAGATTCGACACGGCTGCGCAATCGCTGCCGCCTAAATAAATTAGGCAAAGCCGGCTTATTGAGCGGGTTGTTGGCGACAGGAAAAGTCTACTGCGAGTTGAATCGATTGCTTCGGCGCATCCGCTCCGCCGATTGCATGCGGAGCGCGTCGGCGGCGCCGGCCGTTTTGGCTAACACAAAGCACAGGGAACTCGCTCAGGCGCATGACGCTAAAGGCGCCTGGACGCGCGGACCGAGCGCCGAAACTTCAGAATGGCGAGTGCGCTGGCCTCATTGCAAATCTTCCCGGAGCTCCGATGAGGGGCGCACTGGTTCAAGTTCGCGAGCCCGAGGTCCGGCAAGAAACGTCGTCCATCGGCGCTCCCAGGCGTCACAACATTGAAAAACGTGCTGGAAAGGCTGCACGAGATAATCGTTCAACCAGGCATCGAGATAACCGCGCTCGATTGCCAGACGATAAAACCGGACCTTCAAGGTCGAGCCGTGCGCGCGAGGCAGCTGGGCTCCGATGGCGTTTTCCAGCAGGCGGTAATCGAGCAATAACGTCGGGGCGCGCACGAACTGCAGCGTGCGCAGGCAGCCGTGACCGATGATGTGGACGAGCGCAACGTAACGGAAACCCAAACCGATTTCAGCCACAATCAGGCCGACTTGCGTGAGCGAGGCGAATGACAAAGCGCTTTTGATATCGGTTTGCACCCGTTCGGCATACGCAGCGAATGCGGCGGTCGATAGCCCAGCAACGACAACGGCGCCGCCCAGCCAGGGAGAAAGATCGAGCATCGGACTAATGCGAAGCAGCAGAAATGCTCCCAGATGAACGGAGAGGGCGCCGTAAAAGATGGCGCTGGAAGGCGTAGGTCCTTCCATGGCCCGCGGCAGCCAACCGGAAAAGGGCGTCATCGCCGACTTGCCTGCGGCAGCCAACAATAACAACAGTCCGACGACGAGCGCCTGATGTTGGGTCATGGCGGCCTGGCCCAAGGGCCACGGATCGGCGCCGAGCAATTTATCGAAGTCGCCTTCGCCCGTCAGATGATGCATGACGACCGCGGCGACCAGCAGCGCCGCATCGGAAATGCGATAGACGCACCAGACCCACAATCCATTGCGCACCGGCGCCTGGCGATCCTGGTAAAAGGCCACCAGCAGCGCCGAGGAAAGGCCGACCAACTCCCAGCCGGCGAACAAGGTTTCAATCGTGCCGGCCAGCGAGGTCGCCACCATGCCCAGCAGGAACAGCACATAGAACATGAAGAAGCGATTGAATCCGGGCTCGCGATGCAGATAGCGACTTCCGAAGGCGCCGACCGTTCCGCACAAGACAAACGACAAGATCACGAAAGGCACGGAGAGCCGATCAAAAACCAGCTTGATGGAGAAGTGGTAATGGCGAATGTGCACCCAATCGCCCAGCTCGAGCGAGACGTGCCGCGTCCCTAGCGCTAACATCAAGCCCAAAATGGCCAACGACGCGGCGAGTCCGGCGATAATGCCGGCCTGCACGCAACGGCCAATGACGCGTTCCGGCAGCGGGCGGTCGAGCAGCGTGGAAATACCCAGCACCGACAGCAGCGTAACGGGAGCGCCGACAACGGTCAGCCCCAGCGCCTTGATCGCGAATTCATGGTCAAACATAACGAGGCCAATCGCGTCGGCGGGGGCCGACTTCTGATGGTTCAATTCCCGATCGCGGCGAATTCCAAGTGATCGCGCCAGCCGTGATACCAGGTCGTCGACGAAGACGCTCTGGGCAACTCTTCCGCCTCAAGATCGTAAGCGACAAAATCGCCGTTTTTGAATTCCTGAAGTTGCGCCGAGTGGGGATCGAGCAGGGCCAACTGCGCCCAGCCATTTTTCAAGATCCGGCCGATCACCGGGTTGCGCTCCATGATGTCGAGCATGGCTTGCGGCGCGGTTTCGATGACGAACAACAGCCGGACAGGCTCGTGGATCTCGACGCCTTGCCACGGCAAGCCGGACCGTAGATCGCTGGCGGCGCCATTCATCACGCCCAACAACGAGGCGACGTTGTGCGGCAGCTTGCTGCCGCAGCCCCAGCCGCCCGAATCGATATAGGAAAGGTTGTACTGCATATTGATGCCTTCGCAGACCGGAACGACCGCCGACAGAATACGCGCCAGGATCGTTTGTTCCGCGTCATCCTGGGTCGGATCGTACGAGGTGAGAAAACATCTTCGATCCAGGAACAGGCCCCTCACTCGCGCCCGGCGGCCGACAAAACAGAGGGCGTTGGAGGCATTGCCGAACTCGGCCCTGGTTTGCGCCAGATCCTCCGAACGATCCTCCACGTGCCGGTGCGCCGCTTCGAAGGAAAGATCCGTGGGCGCCGAATCGAAACGCCGGCACCGTTCGTGCGCGTTGCGGCGGCAGGCGTGTTCCAGAATCTCGCGGGCCGCGTCGAAGTCGCGAAAATGAGATTTGGGCAACAATTCCAGATCGAAAAACTTCACCGATTCCGCCGCCGTGTTATGAAGCCCGCCTAAAAACACGGTCTCGTGAGGAATTTCCAGACCTTGTTCGGCGAGCAACTCGCGAACGCGCACATCATTGAGCATGGCCGCTAGCGCTCGCGCGTTCGGGCCGCCCGCATTGCCCGTGCAGGCGCCGCAATCGTAGGCCGACTTGTGGGGGTTGTTCAAACTCGAGGAACAATGCCCGAAAAACAGCACCAGGCGGGCGAAGTTGCTCGTCAATCCGGTGTCGCGCAGCATGCGCTCGGCAGTGCCGGCCATCTCTTCGACGGTATAACCGATTTGGCCATCCTCAGGACCCGGAGTCTCGGCGATCCGTTCCAGCCGCAATCGCGTGCTCGATGGCGCCGCGACAAGACCGCCAATCTGGCGGCGAATTCGGGCGGTGAGTCGTGGAAATAACACTCGGGCGACCAGCGGGAACGAAGCCAGCACGCCGACTCCCGCCGTCAGCAGCATGCCTCCAGCCACCGACCGGCTGCGCAAATGGACCTGATGCGTCGCCGTACCAAGTGCGCGGCGCGTCTTCGCACGACGGCGGTTCAATTCGTCATGCGTGTACACGGCGTCTTCGACGACCCAATGCTGCGGCTTGACGACAATCGGACACAACGCGGCGAAATGAGCATCGGCGACGCCCCGATAATACATGGCGACGCCGAAAAATCCGGCCGCGCCGAACGTTTCCACGTCAGGCGCCAACTCTTCGATATGCCTTCGGAATGATTCTTCCCTGGCATCGAGGCAGAACATGGCCTGGAAACGAGGCGCAGCGACTTGCTCGGGCGGACGCCGGCCATGCAGCGAGATGGCGTCGAGAGCGCGGATTCGCAGACGACGCTCGAACGCCTGATGAAAAACCCAACGCCGCTCCAGCTCGGAGAAGCCTTCGATCTCGGCGAACAACGCCGATGCATGATGGCGACCCAGGCGGTAGAGCGCCGGCGGCGACCAGCCTAAGACCTGGGCTAATTGGAACAAGTTCATTGCCCGCTGTTCAACGCTCGTCGTCGAACCAGGCTCGATCTTGGCAGTCGCCGCGCGGCGCAAACCCGCCAGCGGTCCGTGGTAGTTCAAACTCTCGCTGGCGAGCGAAGACAGCGCAAATTGTTCGAGAATCAACCGCACGGCCAGATACTCGACTAACGTGCCCTGAGGCACGGCGAGCGGCACGCGGTCGCTGCGCGTTTCCATTTGCCAGAGCATTCCCGCCCAACCGGGCAACGCCAGCAGAGTCGCTTGGATGAAATCCTCCCATTCCTCTTCGGCGACCCCGAGCAACCGCAGCGATTCCAGCACCGATTCGGCGGCGGTCATTCCAGTTCGCTGCAGATCGGCGAGGGCGCCGGTAAGCCCCTTCCGCCAACGCTCGGGCGGCCCGCCGGGAGAGCCATAAAGCTTGCAGAACGCCTGAAAGAAGCCGGCCTCGCGATAGGGAAGCGTCGTCCGCGCCAACCCCTGGTCGGCGAAGGCGGCGCAAAAGCGAATCAGCAAGTCGTTTACTTGCACGTCGCTATCTTCGCCGGTCGCCCGCTTTAACGCATCTCGGTGGCGAATGAAGCTGGGTCGCGCGGGCCGCGGAATGTCGACGCGCGCCGCGACGTCGCAGCAGACGCGCCAGAGCACCTTGAGCGACAGTCCTTCCCATTTCTCCGTCGGCTCGTGCCAGCCTTCGACGGCCGAATCGCCGAATCGCGGAATCAGGTCGGCAAGCAACTGCCGAGCGCCATGATCGCTGCGATTCTGCTGTTCCGCATCGCCGTCGTTAAGGTCGCGCACCAGCCAATGGCGCGTATCTTCGATGAACTTCTCACGAAAATCAGGCGGAGCGTCTGGGGCGAGTCGAGTGAAGGCCTCGGTCTCGACGAACCACCGTAACTCCTGCGGCGAGCCAAAATGCAGCGGATGTTGCAACATCGCCAATCGCAACCTGAACCGCGTGGCCAGCGAACCGACGAATTCCTCCGCAAGGTTGCCGAGCGTTTCCCATAAAACGGCGGAGAGATCTGCCGGCAGGATGCGCCCCCGCGCAAGCTTCTGACGATAACGACTTTCGCTCAGGTATGGCTCACAACCGTAAAGTCTCGCGCCTTTTCGCATTCCCTCGTCGAAAGGCAGATGCTCGAGCCCTTGCAGCGTATTGAGAAACCCGAAGGCGGTGAGCGGTCCTGGCATCGGCAGTAACGCGCCGGCTTCCGAGATTATCTTCTCGACATGCAGAGCCATTTGCCGCTGCGGCGACAAGGACGGTTGGGAGTCGCTCTCAATCATTGTTGGCTGCATAAACGCTGCCTTTCTCGGCCACGATGAAACTTCATGGAAACAGTGAATCACGCCAGAACCGGATGGGAAGGCGCCCCCGAAATCGCAAGCAGGGTGGGACGCGTCAAGCCATGGATGGGAAGGGCTCGGAAAGCGCGCAGTAAAGATGTCGACGAGCCCGCGGAAAAGAACGGCAGCCGACGCCCGACAGGCCCTGCGCATGCCTCGCCTCAGCAAGGGCCCCGTCGCACGACAATAAAAGCGTTGTCATAAACCTTCGCTCAACCGATGACAGAGGAGGAGGTCGTGCGGATGGATCGCGCGGAGCTACCCAACGAGCGAAGTCATTCGCCTGGCCAAAGCGCCGCATGGCAACACGGTTGGTAACCTCGTGAAGCGGCCTCGTTGCGGCATCGGTTGCATAGCAACGCTCATGCCGAGGAGCTCAATCGCTTCTTGAGCGATGCGGGAAGGACATTGCAATCGAATAAGGCTGCCACGACAATGCGACAAAATGACGCCCCAGCGCTATTTTGTTAATCTTTCGTAAGCAATTAAGACTGCTGAAAAATGGTGATGCAAGCGACCAAGAACTCAGCAGATGGCTGGATAAAAATTGGCATTTCTGCGTAAAAAATGGCCAGAATTTTCTTTATGCCAATGGCATCATGAGATCAAAATGGAAAAACAATGCGATGCGCGCCAGCGTCGCCCCCAACCTCTCTGGGCAACCCAGTCGGCCGTTTCGTCGCAAGTTGCCGGACGTGACAAACTCGGCTTGACACGAAAGCGTGCCTGGCGGCGGAGTGGCATGCGCCAACTCGCCGTTCGATTTCCGCTTGCCAGCGCGACCCGAACACGACAAACCGCCCGCTCGCGCCGCTCCAACGCGAGATTGCCTCAGACCCAGATATCCGAGGTGCAGTCGCCGCCGGGGAATCGCATCTCGTGCGCCCGCGCCGCGCCGCCCGGCTCCTGGCCGAAATCGACGAAGAAGTCTTCGTTGATCTGCATGCCGCCTCGGCCCGTGTCGCAATCGATCTGAAGCAGGTACGAGCCTGTCTTGGCGATCTGCGGATAGAACTGATTGTCCCACGAGCTGTAGAGCGAATTGGTCACGTACAGGCGCTTGCCGTCGAGACTGAGCTGCAGCATCTGCGGGCCGCCGGTCGCGTTGCGACCTTTCAACTGCGAAGGCTTGCCGATCACGCCGCCCAGCCAGAGCTGGCCGGTCAGCTTCGGCCTGGCCGGATCGCTGACATCGTACTGCCGCAGATCGCCATGTAGCCAGTTGGAGAAGTACAAGAAGCGGTCGTCCATCGACAGCACCAGATCAGTGATCAGGCCAGGCACAGGGAACGGCCAGCCTTTGGTTTCCACGGGCTCGACCTGGATGATCTTATCGGCCTGCCACTTGTCGTCTTGCTTGTGGTAATGCCACATGCTGCTCGACAACGCGGCGCCGACAAAGCCATGCGCGCTGGCCGGGTTGTGATGGAAGCGGACCTCCAGCGGAATGAGGCCTTCGGCGCCCAGATCGATCGACTGCACGAGCTTATGTTTCGACCAATCCCAGAAGTGCAGTTGGCTGCCGTACTTGCCCGCCTTGACGTCGTCCAAATTGAAACCGCCGCGGAACGTGTTGGGCGCGGCCCATTCGCTGCTGATCATCACATTGTGCCGCGGCTGATACCAGAAGTCGTAATTGAACTTCACGCCCGAGTTCTTCGCTTCCCAACGGCCTGCGATGTTGAACTCTTCATCAAGCAGCAGAAAGCCGCCGGGCGTATTCCCCTCGGCGTCGCCGAGCATCGAGATCATGATCTGGCCCGACGGCAGGCAATGCACCGTGTGCGGCGCACTGAGATTCGTTTCGGCGGCGATCGCTTCCGGCTCGATCACTTTATGGAGGCGGGGCGCTGCCGGATCGGCCGCATCGAGAATGTGAATCCGTCCCGAAAGCAAGCCGGGCAGCACGATATAGCGCCGCCGCTTCTCGGGATCGCCGTGGCAACTGCTGCAGGCGTTCCAACCGAAATGGTGCAGCTCGTCGCCCACATGGGGCATGACTGTGCGATGGATCACTTTCGAATAGGTCGGCGAATCGGGATCGACGTCGACCGTCGCCAGGTAATCGGGCTTCTTTGTCTCCGTGCCCACATACAAGGCGGTTGCGTACAATAGCTTCTCGCGCGGCGACTTGATCGCTGCTTCGGGCGAGGCATAAGTCGACCCGCAGCAGTCGCCGTCGCCAGCCGCTTTGTCGGCCGGCTTATCGGCCCGGGCCAAGGAAGGGATCATCGCAGGCGTCATCGCCGCGGCCGTGGCGGCCAGAAAATCGCGTCGTCGCATGGAGGAGATTCCTGCGGTTGGAATGCTGAATTCAAAGCTCAAGCAGGCCGCCCTGAGCCGTGCAAGATGCCCTGACAATATAATATAGGCCCTTGCCTGAAAACTGGCCGAGCTTAAAAAGAACGGCTGTGGCGGACACTGGGCCAGTTGCCGATGCCCGACAATTGCACCAGCAAGCAGAACTTGGGCAGGCATTCCCCGATAGTCGCGTACCAGTTTCCGCGACAGGACATGCTTTTGCACGGCAAAAGCCGACGATGGCTGTCCCGTCAACTCGCACCTGCACACGGTTATGCTAAGGCATAATCTGCGATGATGATGGCCGCCGCGCTATCTCACGCGGCCGGCTTGGGAGACATGTCGTAGAGCCGCAAGGTTTTGTCATAATGCGCGACGGCGACGTGCAGGCCGTTGGGATGCAAGGCCATGTCGCGGGCGACGGCGGGCAGCTTGAAAGCATGGAAAGGTTGGGGAGCGTCGGGCTTGAAGAACCATAGCGCGCCACCGCCTCCGCCGCCGGCAGCGGCCACGATAAAGCCGGCCGGATGGAATGCGACCGACCAGGCGACTCCCTTGAAATCTTCCTTGGGCCGCAGCACCTGCTTTTGCTCGCCCGTATTCCAGTCGAACAGCGCGATCACGGCATGGCCGATGCCGGCGAAGGCGTTGGTGACGTCGGTAATGCCGGCAGCCGCCACCCACTGACCGTCGGAGCTGATGGCAAAGCCGCGCGCGCCGCCGATGTCGGCGCGGAATGTCGGATCGTATTTCCACAACAGCGAAGCATCGAACTGCCTCACGGCGGCGCCCGTCGCCAGGTCCCAATCTTTGATCACCCCTTTCAAGTCGGCGGAGACCAAATGCCCGCCCGGGTGGAAGGCGACGTTGTAGACGTGGCTCTCATGCCCAGTGAGTTCGCGCAGTGGCTTGCCGTCGGCGGCGTTCCACAGCCGCACGATATTATCGTTGCCGACCGTGGCCATCGTGGCGCCGTCGGGACTGATCGCCACAGCGCGAACCCAACCCTTGTGCGCGGCGATGCTGTAAACGGGCGACTGCACCGGTTCGGCCGCGTAGCGCCAGGCGTTCACTCGGCCCGCGTAATCCCCCGTGCAAAGCAGTTCGCCCGCCGGTTGAAAGGCCATGCCGCGGACCCAGCTTTGATGTCCTGTGAAGGCGTCTTTCTTATCGCTCGCCGTGTCCCAACGCTCGACGAGGCTATCGTGCGCGCCGGCGAACATGAACTTGCCTTGCGGATCGATGCGGCAAGAGAACAATGGCCGATCGTGCTTGAACTCTTTCAACAGCCGGATCTGCGTCGGATCGGCGACGAGCGCAGGAGGAGTTGGCGCTGGTGCTGTCGCAGCGGCCGGTGCAGGATTGGCAGCGACTGGAGCGGGCTGGTCGGCCATGGCATTCTTCCTCGTTGCTCGGCTTTAGGTGGTTCAGGCCAAGAGTTCGCTGATCGGCGAGCCGGCGGGATCAGCGATCGGAATCGACCGATTGACGCCCGGATAATCGGCGGTCGAGTCGACGCCGACGGCGCGCAAGTAGGTATGGAACAGGTGCCGCCCGTCCACTTCACGGTCGACGACCGCCGTGCCGTTCTCATTGGTCTTGCCGATTACGGCTCCGTGCTGAATGCCGCAGCCCGCCATCGCGACCGACCAGGCCTTCGACCAGTGATCGCGCCCCAGCCCGGCGTTGATGTTCGGCGTGCGGCCGAATTCGGCCATTACAATCACCAACGTCGTATCGAGCATGCCGCGCTGCGCCAGATCTTCCAGCAGCGTGGCGAACGGCTTGTCGAACTCGCCGAGCTGCTCAATGTGGAAATCGAAGTTCTCAAAGTGCGAATCATAGTTGGAATGAGTCACCTTCACGCAGGTCATGCCCTGCTCGAGCAGCCGCCGAGCCAGCAGGCAGTGCCGGCCGAAGTCGTGCTTGCCATAGCGATCCTGATCCTGCGGCGATTCCTTGGTTACGTCGAACACGTCGGCGCGCTCCATCAACTGCAGCGCCTGCTCGTAGGAGTAGCCGTAGGCTTCGGTTTCCGCCGTGCGTCGACGCCGCGTAAAGCGATCGTTGGCGTGGCGGCGAATGTCGTTACGCGCCTGATCAATGGCGGGCGTCAGCCCGTTCGGCCGCAGCAGATTCGCCGGGGGCTGGCCGTCGACGCTGATCGCGCCAAACTTCGGCCCCAAAAACGCCGCGTCGGCCTTATTGACACCACCGCCGCCCGGCACGATGTGCACGTAGCCTGGCATGGTGGCCGTCGCCGGCGTAAGCAAACGCGAAGCGACCGAGCCAAGCGTCGGATACTTCTGCGCAGGACTGATGCGGCGGCCCGTTTCCATGAACACCGCGCCTTTGCCATGATCGTCTTCGGCCGTGTTGATGCCGCGCACCAGGCTGATGCGGTGCATCTGTTGCGCGGTGTAAGGCAACAGCTCGCTGATATGTACGCCCGGCACGGAAGTGGGAATCGCCAGAAAGGGTCCGCCGGTGTCTGTGCCCGGTTTGGGGTCCCAAGTTTCCAGCTGGCTCACTCCGCCCGACATGAAGAAGATCAAGACTCTTTTCTGCTGCGCTTGCAATTGCTCAGCGGCTGCGGGCTGAATGAACTGGCTCAGGCCAGCGACATGCTCGAGCCCGAGGTTGCCCATCAGCCCCGCGCCCGCCGCCCCGCCCATCAGGCCGGCCAGCAAACTGCGGCGCGAAATGCGATGCTCCATCGATTGGCACGCGTAACGGCACTCGCTCATGGCTGAATCCTTAGCGGTTAAACCGGAACTCATCGGAGGCCAGCAGGCCCCAAATCCATTCCTGCAATGCGGCGGAACGGTCGGCGGCGCGGGCTTGCAAAGAGACGGTCAACTCGGCGATTTCCTCTGCAGTCGGCCGACGAGTAAACACGCTCAAAAACAATTCTTCGGCCGCCGCGGGCGGTTCAGGCAGTTTGTTCAGGCGATCGGCCAGATTGCCCGGCTGCGGCGAAAGCCAGCCGCGCACCGTGCCGCCGTTGGAGACGAACAGAATCTGCTCGAGCGTCGCCTGAAAGTCCTGTTCGGGCTGACCGGCCTGGCCGGCGAAGGTATTGACGAACGGCCCCAGGTTGCCGGCGAGCTTGGCGTAGAGAGCCTGCTCGTTGAGTCCAGCGCCCAATGCCGAGCGCTGCACGTCGGTCACGCCGACGGCCTGCATCACGGCCAACGCCAGTTGCTCCGCCGAGAGCGGCTTGAGCGGCGCAACGGCAAAGCTATCGGCAGGCAGCATAGCGACGCCTGCGGGCAATTCGCTCGTGCGCTGATAGGTCTGGCTCAATGCCAACTCGCGCAGCATGGCTTTGATATCGAAGTTCGTAGCGGCGAAATGTTCGGCCAGCACGTCGAGCAACTCCGGATGCGACGGCGGGTTGCCGCTGTGGTCCATATCGAGCGGATGCACCAGACCGCGGCCCATCATTAGCGCCCACAGCCGATTGGCGATGTTGCGATTGAATGCCGGCGTTTCGGCGCGCGGCAACGATTCGGCCAACCGCGCGCGGCGGCTGAACTTCGGCACAGGGCGCACGCCGTCGGCCGGCGCGACTACATATTCCTGCCCTTTTTCCAGCGCCGGCTCTTCGATTTCCTTGTCGCCCGGCAGATGCGGCTTGGCGTGCTGGTCGCCGGCCGAAGCATTGAACACCGACTTGAAGACAACATCTCCTTCCGCCTTTTCAGCCAGCACGGCAGGCTGCTTCTGGTCTTTCGGTTGAAAGATGAAGCTGCGACTGAGAAAGGCGTACAGCCCGTAGTAGTCGGCCTGCAGGTAATCGTCGATCAGCGGATGATCGTGGCACTGCGCGCACTGCATGTCGCGGCCCAAAAACAGTCGCCCGACGTCGCGCGTGAGCAAATTGGCTTCGCCGTCGCGATCCAAGAAGAACCTCGCCGCCGGTCGCACCGCCGGATCGCTGCCGTCGGTCGCCAAGATTTCGCGGACCAGCTGATTCCACGGCTTATTGGCGGCAAACGAGCGCCGCAAGTAGTCCTCCCATTCGGCTTGCGGAACGCGGCTGGCCGGACGGCGTTCCATCAACACGACGTCGAACACGCGCTGCATCTGCCGGGCATATTCGGGGCTATTCAGCAGCCGATCGATCAACTGTTGCCGCTTGATCGGCGAGGGATCGTCAAGAAACGACTTGGCTTCGCCAACCGTCGGAATCGTGCCGGTCAAATCGAGATAGATGCGGCGGAGGAATTCTGCGTCATCCGCCGGCCCGGCCGGCGTGATGCCTCGAGCTTCGCAGCTAGCGGCGATGAGCTGGTCGATCCGTTCGCGCAACGCGGGTTGGGCCAGCGGTTCGGCCGCAAGCTGCATCGGCCATAAAGCGGCAATGGCGCCACAGATCGCAACGCATGCCCATGGTTTACGAACTGGCGAGGTTGAAGGTGTTGAATGCAACATGCTAGTTCGGCCCCTGTCGAGGAAGGCGGGAGGGCTCGGAGAGCGAACTAAAGGCTGGCGGGTCTATCGGCCATTTTCAGGGAGCGGCAGGAATGAGGCAATAGAAAAACATGAAAAACCCTCGGAATCCCAAATGTCGCGGACCAAACGTTAGATCTGGAGAGTGTGCGGAATTTGCAAGCGGTTGCTCGCGCGGCAACGCAGGCATAGCCTGTAGTGAGTGAGAATCCGCCAACCATATTCCAATAAGGCGCTCAATGCCGAAGAACCGAGAAGAGTTAATCGCCAGTTATCCGCAATCGCTCATCGAATCGATCAAGAAAGGAGGTACGATTGAGCTGAGGATCGAAGACCAAGAGAAAAGCCTCTCGGTGGGCGGCTCGCCGCCTGAGGGGATCGCCAAGGAGCTTGGCGATGATGGGGCCTATCACCAAGACCAGTTCCTGGTCGAGGCGGCTGCTAATAGCCTGGAAAAAGCAGTGGAACGAGGCGAGTTGAGATGCCATCCAAGTCAGTCGGCTAGAACCGGAGCCGTGGTATTGTCCTATCGGTTGCCATAACGATTGAATTGCCGCCTCAACATTTTTTAACCCGTTTGCAGGCGGATTTGACAAACGCCAACGAGCTGCAAGCCGCGGGCGCGTGATCACGTTCGGGTCCGAATACGTCATCAGCGTTTGCGGCTTGCCGCATCGTTGAAGTTACACAGTCATTTAACAACCTTGAGCTGCGCGAACTCCCAACGAGTCTTTTCTTTGCTCCAGCTTTCGGCCATGAAGCCGACGAGGCCGCCGCCTTCGGGATGCTGCCCCTTGAACGTCGCCACCTGCGAGCCGTTGATATAAAGCGTCGCCACATGCCCCTTCGTGACGACTCGCACCTCATTCGTCTCGCCGATGCCGCGCTTGACGACTTCGCTGGCCTTCCAGGGGACGGCCTGTAACAGGCGATTGCCCGCCGCGTGACGCATGACGGCGAAACGACCGTCTCCCGCTACCAAGATCGCGTAGTAATTGGCATAGTCTTCAGCCCAGAACACGAGACCGCCTGCGCCTAAGGTCGGGTCATCGCATTTCGCCATGGTTACCAGGGCCGTGACATCGAGTTCCTTGAACACATTGGCTTGGTTGAGCGCCGTGGTCCACGTTTGAGGTTCGAGTGCGATGAAGAACTTTCCATCCTTGACGCCGTAGCTCGAGCTGCCTTCGCCCCAACCGGGATCCAGGCTTTCGAAGTTATCTTCGAACTCGACATTGTCATCGTCCGCCGCGCCGGCGGCAGACGAACCTATCCAAGCATTGTTGATAAAAGCTGCAAGCAAGAAGGCCGCAACCATTGATGGAACGATCTTTTTCATCACACACCTCGTTTGATTTAAAACACGGCCCTTAGTGACTGAACAGCTGCCGAAACCGGCCTGACAGACCCAGCTCGGGCCGGCGTTTTCACATGCACAGTGATTGCGCTGAAGGTTATGCATCCTGCGTGCCAGAACATGCTTGCTCGAGGTTGTCGCTCGCCGAAGTGGTGATTTCTCAGGGGCTTGCAAGCCCTTGTTTGTGCATCGCCTATTCGGCCGCCTTTACTAGGCAAGCAAACGAGCGCGCCCATCCGCCCGGTCAATGTGCGGCGACTGCACGGCTGGCTCGGAGGCAACTTGAAGTGAGCACATCCCATGTGCCGTAGGCCAAACCGCGAACACATTTCGCCTGCCATCCTGGAAAGTGGTTTGGCGGCGCAGCTTCGCCGAGCGGAGCCATTACCGCTTTCCCACGTCAGCACGAGCCGCGGCAACTCCAAAAACAGCCCCGCAATCTGCTGGCGCTCGCCGCATTGGTACACAAGCAAATCGGCGCGCCCGCGTCGAAGAAGTGGGACGCGACGCGGCAGTTCGGCGGACGGAGTCTGCCTGCTGCTTTATTTCGAGCCAGTGGAAGGCGATTAGGTAGAAGCTGCGGCGGCTAAGAGCCCGGCGTCAGGCGAGGCAACGACCTGACACCGGGCAAGGCAGCGTCTCGGCATTGAACAGGGGTGCGGCCGAGCCGAGACGCATCGGACGTCTCCGCTTATGTAAATCGATCAAATGGCCGCTTAAGCGCGGCCCTTCTTTAAAATCGAAATTGCAACCGCGAACCCGACACCCATTCTAGGCGCTGCGCGTCAAATCCACGACCGCACGAATTGCTTGATCATGCATGCACTTTCACCCCTTGGGCCTTTGCCTTCCGCCACGTAAGCGATCCTACGGCAAGCAGGCGATGGTCGGACTGCACGCTCTCGTGCAGCCCCTGCCGGACTCAGAAAGATCGCGATCGGGGTGACTGGGCTCCTCAGTCGATTCGCCTGCGACGCAAACTGGCTGCGGCTAGGAAACGTTGATCGGCCTGCCAGCCTTTCGACATTGTCAGTTTCTCACGAACTTAGATCATCATGGCGAATACGCAGCGCGTCGGATGATTACTTTCTCTTCAGGCGCATGCGGCCTGCGCTTCATGGCGCCACAGGCAACGTAGAATGGGGGAGCGGGCGTTACTACTCGTGAGTGTTCCCTGCATGGAGAGGTAAGATGCCATGGGAGCGTTTCGTGCGAGTCTGTGTCGGATCGTGCTGAAGCGGGCAATTCGCGCTTCGGCGGTTTGGGGTTGTTGTTGGTTGTGCTTCGTCGCGGCCGCCAATCTTCGCGGCGAAGAGGCGGAAATGGAATCGGCGCCCGGCGAAATCCAATGGAGCGTCGAGGCGAGCCACGCTTCGCTGCCTCCGCCAGGGCAGAACTTCTGGGTTCGCCTCCGCCTGCACGCACCGGAGCTGAGACAGGCCGGGCGAGAGCCGCTCAATCTGTCGGTCGTATTCGACCGCTCGGCGTCGATGAACATCGACTCGAAGATTGGTTTCGTCCGCAAGGCGGGCCACATTCTGGCTGACAACCTCACGCCAGGCGACTTTGTTTCGCTGGTCGCCTACAACCACGAGGTGCAGGTGCTCGTGCCGATGCATCCGGTGGTCAACCGCGAGTATCTCCATCATCGCATCGACGAACTGA